>JAICKR010000179.1 GCA_025927835.1 Jatrophihabitans sp.
CCGGCCGACCTCGAGCCGGCCAAGATCGTCCAGACCGCGGTCTACGGGCAGACGCTCGTCGGCATCCAAGGCTCGTACGACGACGTCAACCGGCTCTGCTCGCAGTTGTCCGAGGAGGACGCGTTCGAGCGCACCGGCTTCGTGAACGTGAACGTCCGGCCGTACTACGCCGAGGGGTCGAAGACGCTCGGCTTCGAGGTGGCCGAGCAGCTCGGCTGGCGGCTGCCCGGTCAGTACGTGGCGCCGATGGCGTCCGGCTCGATGCTCACCAAGATCCACAAGGCGTTCAAGGAACTCGTCGGCGCCGGGCTCGTGCCGGGCTCGTCGTGGAAGGTGTTCGGGGCGCAGTCGGCCGGCTGCTCGCCGATCGCGACCGCGTTCGCGAACGGACAGGACGTGGTGAACCCGGTGAAGCCGACCGGCATCGCGAAGTCGCTCAACATCGGCAACCCCGCCGACGGCCCGTACGCGCTCGATGTCGTGCGCGGCACCGGCGGCGCGATGGCCGCCGTCGACGACGACGAGATCCGCGCCGGCATCCGGCTGCTCGCCCGCACCACCGGCGTCTTCGCGGAGACTGCCGGCGGCGTGACGGTCGCGGTGCTGCGCAAGCTGGTCGAATCCGGCGCGATCGACACGTCGGTCGAGACCGTCGTCTACAACACCGGTGACGGGCTCAAGACCATCGATGCCGTGAGCGACAACACGGCACCGACCGCGGTGATCCCGCCGACGCTCAAGGGCATGCGCGACGCCGGTCTGCTCTGACACCGCCTCGGTCACGGGATGACGACCGTCGCGTCGTGCCCGAAGTTGTAGCTGCCGTCCGCACGCTGCACGCCGCCCTGGATCGTCACCGTCGAGTGGGCGCCGCAGGTCAGGCCGAAGCGGTGCACGGCCGCGGTCGCCCCCGCGGGCAGCGCGTACCTGCCTGACACCGCGCCGGCCACCACCAGCACTGCGCGATGCCCGGTCGTGTTGCGCCACGGCACCATGGCGCCGTCCTGCCAGCGGCCGAGCGCGGCGGCAAGCGTCGCGTTCGTACAGTCGTAGTCGAATACCACCGCGACAGGTGGTGCCGCCGGGCAGTCGACGGTGAACGCACCGGGCGCCGCGATCGGGCGCGTCCATCCCGACGGCGAGCGGAACTGCCAGGTGCCGCTGACCCTGGTGCCGTCCGCGATCGCCGTGCGCCATGACGCGCACACGCGGTGCTCGCTCGCGGCGAGGTCGACCACGTGCGTCTGCGCGCCGTAGAAGTAGGTGATGCGCGCGGGGTAGCTGCCGGCCGGCGCGCATGCGGTGAGCGTGACGAGCGGGTTCCCGTCGCAGACGTCGGTGCACGCGTAGCGATGCCGCAGCACCGGGCCGCGCCCGGTGTACCCGGCGCGCGCCTCGACCCTCGCGCGGGGCGACCAGCTCACCATCACCTGGGTGCTGCCGTTTGCCGCGCTCGCGCGCACGGTCGTGGGCGCCACCCGCATCAGCGCGCTGATCCGTACCCGGCCGCCACCGACCGTGCGGTAGGTGAACGAGCCACGCCCGGCGCGGTCGGTGCGCACCCGCGGCGCCACGGCGACGTTCGGCGAATGCCGCAGCACGACCGTGCCGGCCACGCCGTGCCCGCCGGCGTGCAGCGTGACGGTGCCGGTGCCTGTCTGCCCGGGCAGCGGACTGCTCGGCAGCCGCACCCGCAGCGCGTACGGGCCATGCCGCCGGCGCGCTTCGGCGACATAGCGCGCGGCGAGGTCGAGCACGCGTTTCGGCAGGTAGCGCGCCCGGCGCGCGACCGCGGCGCGATTGCCCGCCTCCTCGTTCAGCGCCTGGCTCACCGCCTCGGCCCGGGTCGCGCTCGTCGCGGCACCGTGCGCGGCCAACGTCTCGGCGATCAGCCGGGTCGCGGCCCGGCTCAGCGACGGCAGCCGCCCCCGGGTGTGCAAGGCGACACGAGTCGGCGCCGGCCGGTCGGGATCGATGCAGTAGACGGGCACCCACCGCGCACCGAGGTGTGCCCGGTAGGCGCCGACGAAGTCGGTGTGGCCGGCGATCCAGGTGCCGGGCCCGGTCGTGAGCTGCGGCTCGCTCCTCGCCTGCGCGGTTGTGGCCGCCGTGCCACCGGCGGCGAGCGCGGTCAGCGCGACGAGCAGGACGAGCGCGCGCCGGATCGGGTTCGGCCTGGACATGGGCACCTCACGGAGTCGGAGACATCGACATCGCGACCACACCCGAACTGTCCGTCCCCGCGCGCCGGAATCGCGGTGGCTGTGGACAAGCCGACCGCTGTGGACGCACAGAGCCGGTCCGGCCACACCTTGTGCTAGTGGCACCCAACCATTGCGCCCGCCCCGGACGTATAGGGAGCATGGAGAGCGTGGCGGCAACCATCGACGCCGCCGAGTTCGGGGACTGGGCCCGCCCGTCACTGGTCGCGATGACCCGGCTGGCCGGCCGACTGGCCCCACACGCCGACGCCGACGACATCGTGCAGGACGCGCTCACCCGCGCCTGGACGAAGCGGACGCAGTTCGACAGCGACCGCGGCACCCCGACCACCTGGCTGCTCGCGATCGTCGCCGACCAGGCACGCGCCGCCCGGCGTTCGCGCATCCGCCGGCTGCGCCTTGTCGACGACCACGCCGAGGTCCCGGATACCGCCGCGGAGATCCCGTCCGCCGATCCCGACCTCGAACGCGCGATAGGCCGGCTCGCCGAGCGGCAGCAGCTGGCGGTGCACCTGCACTACTTCGTGGGGCTGACCGTCGACGAGACGGCCGCGGTCATGTCCTGCTCACCCGGCACCGTCAAATCGACCCTGTTCGACGCACGCAGCCGGCTCCGCACGCTGCTGGGAGACGACGATGACTGACGAGCAGATGGATGCCCGGCTGCGCCGGGCCGGCGAGACGTGGCGTGCCGCGCAGGGCGACACGCCGGCCGGCGAACCGGACGAGCCGATGGATATCACGCCGCGCACCCGCCCGCGCCGGTTCTCGCGCACCGGCTACCTGCTCACCGCCGCCGCCGTCGCGGCGGCGCTCGCAGGCGGGCTTGCTGTCGTCGTCACGAGCCTCGGCGGAAACGGACAGCAGAAGAGCGCCGACGTCGCCGGGCTCGAGGGCACGGTGTGGCGGCTCGTGAGCTACGGGAACGAGCAGCCGGACCCGAAGTCCACGGCCACCATGGTGTTCAACGCCGACGGCACGTTCGTCGCCGACGACTCCTGCACCGTGCTCGGAGGCAGCTACGACGTCGCTCACGGCCAGCTCTTCACCGAGCCGCACGACAGTCGCCTGAAGCAGTGCGTCGACGCCGCGGGCGACGAGATCATCGGTGATCGCGGCGTGGAGGTCCTCACCGCCGCACCCGCGTACACCGTCGACGGCACGTCGCTGACCATCCGTGGCGACGGGCAGGTCATGCACCTTGAGGCCGCACCGGGCCTCCCGCGGCCCACGACTGACGTGCCCGCCGCGGAGGGTGCGACGTGGGTGCTCACCGGCGTGCGCGACGGCAACAACCTCGAGCACCCGGTGCAGGGGACGCCGACGTTCGTCATCAAGAACGACGAATTGACCGCGTCGGACAGCTGCAACACGCTCAGCGGCGAGGCCGTGGTGCTGGACGGCACCCTGACGACGTCGAAGGGCGGCGGGCTGCGGGTCACCGAGATCGGCTGTGCGCAAGAGGTGATGGCGACTGCCGCCGTCGTCGATGCGGTCCTCAACGCGAACCCGACCGTGTCGGTCGCCGGCGCGACGCTCACCGTCAAGCACCCCGGCGCGGGCACTCTCAGCTACACGTGGCAGCCCGATGACGAGACGGGGACGAATCCTGCGTTGCTCGAGAGCCGTAGCTGGGCGCTCACGTCGGTCGACGGACATCCCGCCACAGCGGGTGTGACGTTGCGCGTCAGCAGCCCCGACGACATCAGCGGGAACGACGGCTGCCAGGCCTTCACCACCGCCGGTAACGAGGTCGGGCGGGGCACGTTGCGACTGGGCGCTGCACCCAAGCCGCTCGCCGGCTGCGGGAACCCGGACGCCACGTCGTTCGACGTATTCCTCGCGCAGCAGCCGGCACTGTGGGCGATCCGGGACGGCAGGCTGCTCATTTTCGGCGGTGGCGCCCAGGGCCTGTCGCTCGTGTTCACCCCGTCCGAACCGGTGCCGAGCTCGAGCGCGACACCGACGCCCGTCGGCAAGGCGTGGGCGCTGTCCGAGCTGTCGAGCGAAGGTTCGAACAGCGGCGGCGGCAGCGCCACGTCCGCCTCCGGCGTCGTGCTCACGATCGCCACGAACGACTTCCACCTACGGACCCCGTGCGGGAATTGGGACGGCGGCGCGTACGAGAAGGGCGACACGATCACGTTCGATCCCGTCCACGACGCGGGCGGCCCGTACTGCCTGAACGGCGAGTTCGGCAAGGCCGCCGACCGGCTCGTGCACGGCGGCAGCGCGAAGTGGTCCATAAAGGGCGGACGGCTCGAACTCGTCCAGGGGCACGTGACGCTCACGTTCGACGGGTGACTTCACGACCCGTTAGCCGGAAGTTAGTCATATCTGGCTTTGCGCGGACAGGCCGTGTAGCGTCCGCGGCGGTCGTAGTGACGAGCGTTTTCGCAAGTATCACGGTCCTGATTTCGGGAGCGTGCACTGCAAGAAGCGGAGCCGAGGAACGAAGACCCCGGCCCCACGAGGTGTGGGGCACGGATGGCCCCTAGCAAGGAGTGCACGTGGCACAGGGCACCGTGAAGTGGTTCAACAACGAGAAGGGCTACGGCTTCATCGCCGTCGACGGTGGGCAGGACGTCTTCGTCCACTACTCGGCGATCCAGTCCGAGGGCTACAAGTCTCTCGACGAGAACCAGCGGGTGGAGTTCGACGTGGTGCAGGGCCCGAAGGGCCCGCAGGCGGACGGCGTACGGATCGTCAACTGACCTGACGCAGCTCACGCGGCGGTCCCGGGAAACCGGGGCCGCCGCGGTCTTTTAAGCGGTGACCGGCAGCCGGAGCGGCCCGCGGATCGTCGACGCGTTGCGGCGCACGACCTGCCCGGCCACCCGCAGCCGGGGGAGCCGCTCGGCCAGCGCGCCGAGCGCGATCGTCGCCTCGGCCCGGGCCAGCGGTGCGCCCAGGCAGTAGTGGATGCCGCTCGAGAACGCGAGGTGCTCGTCGGCGTTGCTGCGGGTGATGTCGAGCCGAGCCGGGTCCGCGAACACGGCGGGGTCGTGGTTCGCCGCGGCGGTCAGCGTGACGACGTACTCGCCACGCTTGACCGCGACGCCGGCGAGCTCCGTGTCGGCCAGCGCGACGCGGCCGGTGCGCTGCACCGGCGGGTCGAAGCGCAGCACCTCCTCGACCGCGCCGGCAGCGAGGGACGGGTCGTCGTGCAGCGCCACCCATTGCAGCGGATGCGCCGTCAGTGCGAGCACGGCGTTCGAGATGAGGTTGACCGTCGTCTCGAACCCGGCGATGAACAGCAGCACGCAGATGGGCACCATCTCGGCCGGCGTGATGCGCTCGCCCTCGGCCGTGACCACCGCGCTGACGACGTCGTCGGCGGGTTCGCGGCGGCGCTGCTCGAAGAGACCGGTGAACAGCCGCTCCAGCCCGGCGTTGGCCTGCATCAGCGCGGCCAGGTGCCGCACGCCCTTCACCCCGTCCAGGGCGGTGCCGATGGTGGCGCCCCAGCGCGCGAACTGGTCGGCGTGCGCGGTCGGCACGCCGAGCAGGTCGCTGATGACCGCGATCGGCAGCGGCGCGGCGAAGGCCGAGACCAGGTCGAACCGGCCGCTCGCGGGCAGTTCGTCCAACAGCCGTTGGACGGTCTTCTCGATCAGCGTCGTGTAGCCGGCCATCTTCTTCGGGCTGAACGCGGGCGCGGCCAGCCGGCGCAGCCGGGTGTGGTCGGGCGGGTTCATCTCCAGGAACGAGAGCCCACCGGCGCCCGGGCCTTCGGCACCGTCGAGCACCACGCCGAACTGCCGGTCGCGCAGGACGGTGTTGCACACCTGGTGGCTGGTGGTGACCCACGGCCCGACCCGGGAGCGGACGAGCGGGCCGCGCGCGCGCAGCCGCTCGTACAGCGGGTAGGGGTTGTCCCGGCCCGGGTGCAGCATCAGCAGCGCCAGCTCGTCGTGCCGTGCGTAACCCTGGTAGCCCAGCACGACCTTGGCCTTGTAGAGCTGCGCGGTGAAGCCCGCCAGCTGGCGCAGTTCCGCCGCGGTCGTCATGGCCGGAAGGATATGCCGCCGCCCGCTCGGCCGTCCTTGCACTCGACCGGGGGGAGTGCTAAACCTTGAGTTGGCACTCGGCTAGGCTGAGTGCCAGCTGGAGGCAGTGAGGCCCGCCCCCGAAAGGGCATGGAAACGGCGGGCCGTCCGTCGCGGGCACGGCTCCCGGCCCCAAAACAATCGTGTTCATACGAGAAGCGAGGACCAGACCCAATGGCCAAGTTGATCGCGTTCGACGAAGAGGCCCGCCGCGGCCTTGAGCGCGGCATGAACCAGCTCGCCGACGCCGTGAAGGTGACGCTAGGCCCGAAGGGCCGCAACGTCGTGCTGGAGAAGAAGTGGGGCGCGCCCACGATCACCAACGACGGCGTGAGCATCGCCAAGGAGATCGAGCTCGAGGATCCCTACGAGAAGATCGGCGCCGAGCTCGTCAAGGAGGTCGCGAAGAAGACC
>JAICKR010000178.1 GCA_025927835.1 Jatrophihabitans sp.
CCAAGGGCATCGGCGACACGATCCGGGTGTCGCTGTCCGCGCCGCCGGTCGAGGAGGTGAAGGTCGGGCTCCAGATCCTCGAGTCGCTCAACCTGCGCCAGCGCCGTCTCGAGATCGTGTCCTGCCCCTCGTGCGGGCGGGCGCAGGTCGACGTCTACACGCTCGCCGACCGGGTCACGGCCGGCCTCGAGGGGCTCGAGGTGCCACTGCGGGTCGCCGTCATGGGCTGTGTCGTCAACGGGCCGGGCGAGGCGCGCGAGGCGGACCTCGGCGTGGCCTCCGGCAACGGGAAGGGCCAGATCTTCGTCCGCGGCGAGGTCATCAAGACCGTGCCCGAGTCGCAGATCGTCGAGACGCTCATCGAGGAAGCGATGCGCCTCGCCGAGACGATGGGCGAGACGGGTTCGCCGACGGTGTCCGTCAGCTGACGTTCGTCCGACTAACGCCCGCATAACGTCGACTTGCGGGCGTTTGATCGCGGCGCGATGTTTGCGCCAGGTCGAGGCTCCGGTTCGTCGAACATTCACGCTGGGGGGCGTGGCCGCGGCGCGACCGGCCCATCAGCCGACCCCCTTGAAGGAGGGCGATCAATGGCCAGACATCGCGCATCGCGACGATGGCTGCGGGTATTGCCACTGCTGTTGGCACTCGGACTCGCCGCCTCACTCACCGCAGGACCCGCCAGCGCCGCGGGCGCACGGCTCCGCGTCGTCGGACAGGACACCAACGACAAGTTCAACTGCCAGTTCACCGTGTCCAGGGTGGACGTGGTGCACGGCACCGTTACCGGCACGATTGCCGGCAACGCGTTCCCGTCGTCGCTGTTCAGCTCGATCGTGCGCAACGAGATCGTCTGCGTGCTGACCGACGGCGCCAACACGGCGTTCCTCGCCGAGCTCGACAAGACGGCGAACGGCTCCCGTGTCAGTGGCAGCCTCGCGGTCGTCGTTCCGCTCTTCGCCAACTACCAGCTCTGCGGGGCTGCCGGGTACACGCTCAGGAACGGCACGAGCAACGCGACCCAGGCAGTCTGCGAAACCGGCTGAGACCAGAGGAGTCCTTCATGGCAAACCACCGTGCCGCACGATCGCTCCGGCGGGTCGTCCCGGCTCTGATCGCGTTGGCCTTCGCGGGCTCAATGGCGATCGCATTGCCGGCGAGCGGCGCCAGCCCGAGCAATGTGGGCCAGCTCAACCTCGTCAAGCAGAACAGCGTCGAGAAGTTCAACTGCCACTTCGACGTCCAGAAGGTCGACAATGCCAATGGCGTCGTCCTCGGGACGTTGGCGGGCAACGCCTTCCCGGCGAGCCTGTTCGGCTACTTCACGATCGCGCACCAGTCGGTGAACTGCGTGCTGGGGAACAGCAACGGCACCACGAACCTCGCCGCGATCAGTGCCACGTCGAACAGGCCGACCGTCAACAGCAACTCCACCACGGTCACGGTTCCGTACGACCCCTCGGGATACACGCTGTGTGGCGCTGCGACGGCCGTGCTGAACAACGGCGCCAGTTCGACGGTGCTCGGCTGCGTCCACAGCTGACCGCGCGCTCTTGATCGGTTCGCGCCGCTCCCCGCTCCGGCGCGGCGCGAACCGATCGTCGTCCAGCTGGCGCAACCACCAGCACATGGTCAGGCGTATTCCGGCAGCACCTGGGTGAGCCGGAAGCTGTTGCCGGACGGGTCACGGAAGCCGGCGTCGATGCCGTACGGGCGCTGCTCGGGCGTCTCGGTGAACTCCACGCCCCGCGCCGCCAGCTCCTCGTAGGCCTTTTGGCAGTCGTCGGTCACGAGGAAGATCGCGGTCGCGAAGCCCTTGCTCATCAGGTTGCGAACCTCGTTGGCCGTCGTGTCGTCCATCACCGGCGGGCCGGGGACGGCCATCAGGACGATCGCGATGTCCTCCTGTCCGGCCGGGCCGACGGTGAGCCACCGGAAGTTGCCGAGCTCGGCCATCGTGACGTCCTGCCGGACCTCCATGCCGAGCTTCTTCGTGTAGAACTCCAGCGCGACGTCCTGGTCGTGCACCCAGACCTGTGTGGTCCCGATCCTGATCGTCATGGCGATCTCCTTTCGCGTACTTCGTTGCCGTGCACGACGCTAGGGATCGCGCTCAGCCGGTGTCTTCTCGAAACGTGCGGTTCTGCGGGCGGCCGTAGGCGCGGGCGACGCACGCCGGCACCACCGCCCACGCCGACGCGGGCGGGAACGACGCCCGGTACGCCGTCGGTGACTTGCCGTAGAGCCGGGTGAACGACGTCGTGAACGAGCCGACACTCGACAGCCCGACCGACATGCAGACATCGGCGACGCTGCGGTCGGTGTTGCGCAGCAGCGCGGCGGCCCGCTCGAGCCTGCGGGTGAGCAGGTAGGAGTGCGGCGACTCGCCGAACGTCGCGCGGAACTCGCGGCTGAAATGAGCGGGCGACAGCCCGGCCGCGCGGGCCAGGTCCCCGACGGTGAGCGAGTCGGCGAAGCGCGCGTCGGCGAGGTCCTTGGCGCGCAGCAGGTGGCGGGCGGGCGGCAGCGATGGCATCGGGACGAGTATCGCGACCGGGCTGCACTAACGTCGACACGGTGAGCCCGCTGCTGCGCCGGAGCGCATTGCGGGTCGAGCAGCTCACCGACGATGCACGGCCGGAACTGCGCCGGCTCGTCGACGCCGACCCGATCGTGAACGCGGTCATCAGCGCACGGCTGCGGCAGGTGTCGACGCTCAACCCGCACGCGTTCGGCGGTGACGTGCTCGCAGTGCGTGATTCCGACGACCGGCTCGTGGCGGCGGCGGTGCACGGCCGCAACCTGCTGCCGATCGGCGGGGCCGAGGACGAGTGGCAGGTGCTGGCCGACCACCTCGCGGGGCGGCCGCGTCCCGGCATCTCCGTCGTCGGCCGGGCCGAGGCGGTGCGGGTGATGTGGCGGCTGCTCGAATCCCGGTGGGGGCCGGCGCGATCGGTGCGGCCGTGCCAGCCGCTGCTGGTGCTCGACCGCGATCCGCGGCAGAGCGATCCCCGGGTGCGCGCGGTGCGCCCGGACGAACTGGATGCGTACCTGCCCGCGGCCGCCGCCATGTTCGCCGAGGAACTCGGCGTGCCGCCCGAGACGGCGGCCGGCATGGCCGACTACCGCCAGCGGGTGGCGGCGGTCATCCGCGACGGCCGTGCGTTCGCGATCTTCGCCGCGGACGGCACGGTCACGTTCAAGGCCGACCTCGGCGCGGTGTCGGCGCACACCTGCCAGGTGCACGGCGTATGGGTGCGGCCGGAGCTGCGCGGACGCGGCATCGGCACGCCCGCCCTGGCCGCAGTCGTGCAGCACGCCCTCACCCTCGCGCCGACGGTGAGCCTCTACGTCAACGACTTCAACACCGCCGCGCGCCGCGTCTACGAGCGCCTGGGCATGCGGCAGGTGGCCGAGCTGTCGACCGTCCTGTTCTGAGGGGCCGCGCCAGCGTCGCGTGCGCGCGCTGCCAGTGTTCGTTTGCATCGTTCTGGTGAACTCGTAGTAGTTGATCTGAGGAGATGCATTGCTCGTACGGCTCTTGCGCGACCACCTGCGTCCTTACCGTCGGTGGCTGCTCGCCGTCGTATGCCTGCAGCTGCTCGGCACGATCGCCGCGCTGTACCTGCCGAGCCTGAACGCCGACATCATCGACAACGGCGTGTCCACCGGCGATACCGGCTACATCCTGCGCACCGGCGGCTGGATGCTGGCCGTCACCTTCGTACAGATCGCCTGCTCGGGTGCCGCGGTCTTCTTCGGCGCGCGGACCTCGATGAGCGTCGGGCGCGACCTGCGCCGGGCCGTCTTCCGGCGCGTGACGAGCTTCTCCGCCCGTGAGGTCGCGCACTTCGGCGCACCGTCGCTCATCACCCGCACCACGAACGACGTGCAGCAGGTGCAGATGCTCGTCGTGATGACGAGCTCGATGATGATCGCGGCCCCGATCATGTGCGTCGGCGGCATCATCATGGCCGTCCGCGAAGAGGCCGGGCTGTCCTGGCTGGTCGCGGTCAGCGTGCCGCTGCTCGCGGTGCTCATCACACTGATCGCGCGGCGCATGGTGCCGCAGTTCCGGCTCATGCAGGAGCGCGTCGACGGGGTGAACCGGGTGCTGCGCGAGCAGATCGCCGGCGTGCGCGTCGTACGCGCCTTCGTTCGCGAACCCGTCGAGGCGGAGCGGTTCGCGGACGCGAACACCGCGCTCACCCAGACGGCGGTGCGTGCCGGCCGGCTGATGGCGCTGATCTTTCCGACCGTCATGCTCGTGCTCAACGTGTCGAGCGTCGCGGTGCTGTGGTTCGGTGCCGCACGCATCGACTCGGGGCAGATGCAGGTAGGTGCACTCACCGCGTTCCTGAGCTACCTCGCGCAGATCCTGATGTCCGTCCTGATGGGGACGTTCATGGTGATGATGATCCCGCGGGCCGCGGTGTGCGCCGAGCGGATCACCGAGGTGCTGGATACCGAGTCGACGGTCGTGCCGCCGGCCGACCCGGTGCGCGCAGTGCCGGTGCACGCGCAGGTCGAGTTCCGCGCCGTCGCGTTCGCCTATCCGGGCGCGGCAGCCCCGGTGCTGCGCGACGTGAGCTTCCTCGCCGAGCCCGGCCGCACGACCGCGATCATCGGCAGCACCGGCGCGGGTAAGACGACGCTGCTGTCGCTGATCCCGCGGTTGATGGACTGCACCGCAGGTGCCGTGCTCGTCGACGGCGTCGACGTCCGCGAGCTCGACCCCGACCTGCTGTGGGGACTGCTGGGCTACGTCCCGCAGCGCTCCTATCTGTTCTCCGGCAGCGTCGCGAGCACGCTGCGCCAGGGCAACCCGCAGGCGAGCGACGACGACATCTGGGCGGCGCTCGAGATCGCCCAGGCCCGCGACTTCGTCGAACGGCTGCCGGACGGTCTCGCCGCGCCCGTCGCGCAGGGCGGTACCAACTTCTCCGGCGGCCAACGGCAGCGCCTCGCGATCGCCCGCGCGGTGCTGCGGCGTCCGGAGATCTACCTGTTCGACGACGCGTTCTCGGCGCTCGACCCCGGCACGGACGCGCGGCTGCGCGCCGCCTTGCGCCCGGTCACGACCGACGCCGCGGTCCTGGTCGTCGCGCAGCGGGTGTCGACGATCATCGATGCCGACCAGATCCTCGTCCTCGACGCCGGCGAGGTGGTCGGCCGCGGCACGCACGCCGAGCTCGTCGAGACCTGCCCGCCCTACGCCGAGATCGTGCAGAGCCAGCTCAGCGCCGAGGACGCGGCGTGACCGGCCCGAAGGTCGTCCCGAAGCGCATCCAGGGCATCGAGAACCGGCGCACCGGCGGGCCGCCGTGGATGACCGCGGGCATGCCCGCGGAGAAGTCGATCAACTTCGGGCCGTCCGCGAAACGGCTGCTGCGCCGGCTGAGCCCGCAGCGCTGGCTGGTGGCGCTGGTCGTCGCGCTGGCGGTCGGAAGTGTCGCGCTCACCGTGCTCGGGCCGCGCATCCTGGGTCATGCGACCGACGTCATCTTCCGCGGCTTCATCGGTGGCCGGCTCCCGTCGAACGTGTCGATCGACCAGGTGGTGGCACAGGCCAGGGCCCGCGGCGACGGCGACTACGCCGGCCTCCTGCAGCACATGCACGTCGTGCCGGGCCAGGGCATCGACTTCACCGAACTCGGGCACGTCCTGCTGCTCGCGCTGGCGGTCTACGTCGCGGGCGCGGTGCTGTCGTGGCTGCAGGGCTATGTCCTCAACGGCGTCGTCCAGCGCAGCGTGCTCGGGCTGCGCGCCGAGGTCGAGGACAAGCTCAACCGACTGCCGCTGTCCTACTTCGACCGGCTGCCGCGCGGCGAGATCCTGAGCCGGGTCACCAACGACATCGACAACATCTCGATGACGATGCAGCAGACGATGAGCCAACTGCTGACCTCGCTGCTGACCGTCGTCGGCGTGCTGTCCATGATGTTCCTCATCTCGCCGCTGCTCGCCGCGATCGCACTCGTCACCATCCCGCTGTCGGTCGTCGTCACCAAGGCGATCGCGCGGCGCTCACAGGGCAAGTTCGTCGCGCAGTGGCGGCACACCGGCAGGCTCAACGGGCACATCGAGGAGTCGTTCAGCGGGCACGAACTGGTGAAGGTGTTCGGCCGGGAACACGACGTCGAGAAGGACTTCGCCGAGCACAACGAGGCGCTCTACGAGGCCAGCTTCGGCGCGCAGTTCGTGTCCGGGCTGATCATGCCGTCGATGATGTTCCTCGGGAACCTCACCTACGTGGCGATCGCCGTCGTCGGCGGGCTACGCGTGGCGTCCGGCTCGATGAGCCTGGGCGACGTGCAGGCGTTCATCCAGTACTCGCGCCAGTACACCCAGCCGCTGACCCAGGTCGCGTCGATGGCGAACCTGCTGCAATCGGGTGTCGCGTCGGCCGAGCGTGTCTTCGACCTGCTCGACGCGCAGGAACAGAGCACCGAGCCGGCTCTCGGGCAGCGCGACCGCGAGCGCCGCGGTCGCGTCGAGTTCGAGCACATCGCGTTCCGCTACCAGGACGACGAGCCGCTGATCGACGACCTGTCGCTGGTCGCCGAGCCCGGGCACACCGTCGCTATCGTGGGGCCGACGGGTGCGGGCAAGACGACGCTCGTCAATCTCGTCATGCGCTTCTACGAGCTCGATGCAGGACGGATCACCCTCGACGGTGTCGACGTCGCGTCGATGCGCCGCGACGCGCTGCGCAGCGAGATCGGCATGG
>JAICKR010000092.1 GCA_025927835.1 Jatrophihabitans sp.
CGACCGGTCTGAAGACGCGCGCGGAACTGGTCGACGGCGAGTGGGTGATCAACGGCCACAAGTGGTTCACGAGCGGCGCGGTCGGAGCCGACGTCGCGATCGCGATGGTCGTCACCGACCCCGACGCGGCGCCGCACCAGCGCGCATCGATGATCCTCGTGCCGGTCGACACACCCGGCTTCAACCTGATCCGACCGATCTCGGTGATGGGCCATGACGGCGGGCCCGGCCACTGCGAGATCCGCTACGAGGACTGCCGCGTGCCCGAGGCCAACCTGCTCGGCGGCCGCGGACTCGGGTTCAAGATCGCCCAGGACCGGCTCGGACCGGGCCGGATCCACCACTGCATGCGCGCGATCGGGGCGGCCGAGCGCGCGCTCGAGCTGATGTGCAAGCGCGCGAACTCGCGCACGGCGTTCGGCGGCCCGCTCGGCGAGAAGCAGTTCGTCCAGGACTTCATCGCGACGTCGCGGATCGATATCGACGCGGGCCGTTGGCTCGTCCTCAACGCCGCCTGGCAGATGGACGAGTACGGCAAGCGGGAGGCGCGACAGGCGATCTCGCTGACCAAGGTGTCGGCGGCGAACGTCGTCATGGAGGTGCTCGACCGGGCGATCCAGGTGCACGGCGCACTGGGCGTCTCGGACGACACGCCGCTCGCCGTGATGTGGCGTCAACTGCGCATGTTGCGGCTCGCCGACGGGCCTGACGAGGTCCACAAGATGGTCATCGCGACCCGCGAACTGAACAAATGGCGGGCGGCGTGATGCACGTGTGTTCAGTTCCCGCTTGATAAACGGGCCGAACATGCCGACACTAGGAGTGTGAAGGGCAGGACCACCCCCGCCCGGGCTCGCCGTGCTCGGGACGCCGCGTTCGTGGCCTGCCTCGCCCTGCTCGCCTTCCCAGGTACCGCGGGCGCAGGAGATTCAAACCAGAACGACCCGATCGGCGACGTCGTTCACAACACCGTCACGACGGTGAACCAGACCGTCGGCGACGTCACGAACACCGTCAACGACGCGGTCACGAACGTCACCGGGACCGTCGACAACACGGTCCACGACGCGACCGGCGGCAACGCGCCGTCCGTCCCGGCCCCGCAGGTCCCGACGGTGAAGGTCCCGGACCCGACGCCGTCGCATTCGTCGCCCACGCCGACTTCGACGCCCACCTCGCCGGCGCCAACACAGAAGAGCAGCTCGTCGACCCCGCGTTCCAGCAGCGGCTCGGCCGCCACGCCGCGCGAGAAGAAGCTTGCGAAGACGGCCAAGGGACGGCAGCAGTTGCGCCGCGAGCGCACCGCGAAGAAGCGCGCCGCCACGAAGAAGGCCGCCAACCCGGCGCCAGTCAAGAAGAAGACGACGACGGTCGCGAGGACGCAGGCCATCGCGCTGCGCAAGGCGCCGCAGAAGGACGACGGCGGCATCCCCCACACGCTCGAGAAGGTCGTCGAGGTCGTGCCGACGCCGATCCGCTGGATCATCGGCCTGCTCGCCGCGCTCGCGATCGTCCTGTTCGGCCGCGGCCAGCTGATCTCGCGCCGTGCGCGTGACCTCAAGGACCAGCGCGAGCAGCTGCTCCAGGACGTCGGCCTGCTCCAGGAGGCGCTGCTGCCGGAGATCCCGCAGAAGCTCGGCGACCTCGAGACCTCCGTCGCCTACCGCCCGGCCGACGGCCCGGCCGCCGGCGGCGACTTCTACGACGCCTTCCCGCTCGACGACGAGCGCGTCGCGATCATCGTCGGGGACGTCTCCGGCCACGGCCGCGGGGCGCTCGCCCGCACCGCGCTGATGCGCTACACGCTGCGCGCCTACCTCGACGCCGGGCTCGAGCCGCGCCGCGCGCTCAAGGTCGCCGGCCGCGCGCTCGACGACGACCTCGGCGTGCCGGCCGCGCTCGGCGTGCTGCACGAGACCGTGCGCGCCGGCAACATCGCGCTCGCCGACGGCGCGAAGGAGACGGTGCGCGAGGCACTCGGCCAGGTGCGCGCGATGACGCAGGTGCTCGGCCTCGACCCCGCGCAGTGGGCGGCTAGGACGACGTCCGATCTCACGCCGGTGATCGACGGCCTGGTGCAGGTTGCGCTCGCCCAGCGCGAAGCGGCGCGGGCACGCAAGGACTTCGCGGCCGCCGATGCGGTGCGTGACCAGCTCGCTGCGGCCGGGGTCGTCATCGAGGACACGCCCGAGGGCCCGCGCTGGGCGCTGCGCTGATGGCAGGCAACTCCCGGCGCCAGGGCGCGATCCGCAAGTCGAAGAAGGGGCCGCAGGTCGGCTCGGGCGGGCAGAGCAAGCGCGCGCTGCGCGGCAAGGGCCCGACTCCGCCCGCCGAGGCGCGCAAGGGACACCCGGCGGCAAGGCGGGCATCGCGAGCCAAGCTTGCGAGCGAGCAGTCAGGCACGGCGGCCGATCGGCGCGGCGGGTCCGGCCGGACGCCGGCCCGCGAGGCGAGCGGGCCGGAGTTGCTCGTCGGGCGCAACCCGGTCGTCGAGGCGTTGCGGGCCAAGGTGCCGGCGACCGCGCTCTACCTCGCGAACAACATCGACAGCGACGAGCGCACCACCGAGGCGGTGCGCATCGCCGGCAACCGCGGCATCGCACTGCTCGAGGTCAGCCGTGCCGAACTCGATCGGCGTACCGGCGCGGCGCTGCACCAGGGCATCGCGCTGCAGGTGCCGCCGTTCGCGTACACGCCGTTCCCGGACCTGCTACGCGAGGCCGAGGAGAGCGGCAGCCCGCCGCTGATCGTCGCGCTCGACGGCGTGACCGACCCGCGCAACCTCGGTGCGGTGATCCGCTCGGCGGTGGCGTTCGGTGCGCACGGCGTGCTGATCCCGCAGCGGCGCTCGGCCGGCGTCACCGCAGTCGCATGGCGTACGTCTGCGGGCACCGCGGCGCGGCTGCCGGTCGCGCAGGTCACCAACCTGACGCGCACATTGCGCGAGTGCCGCGCGGCCGGGCTGTTCGTCGTCGGGCTCGACGCCGACGGCACGACCGCGGTCGACGACCTGGAGATGGCCACCGAGCCGCTCGTCGTCGTCGTGGGATCTGAGGGGCGCGGGCTGTCCCGGCTCGTCGGCGAGACGTGCGACCTGACCGTGTCGATCCCGATGTCGCCGGCCGCCGAGTCGTTGAACGCGTCCGTCGCGGCGGCCGTGACACTGGCCGAAGTGGCCCGCCGCCGCCGCATCGACCTCTAGAGAGCGAGGCCGCGCCTGACGACCTTGCCGGTCGCGGTGCGCGGCAGCGGGGTCTGGGTGAGCCGCCAGTGCGCGGGCACCTTGTAGTACGCGAGCCGTTCGGCGACGAAGGCACGCAACGCGCCCTCGTCGACGTCGTTGCACACCACGATCGCGGCCACGGCCTGTCCGAGGTCGGCATCGTCGACGCCGAAGACCGCGCACTCGGCAACGGCCGGATGCTCGTCGAGCACCGCCTCGACCTCGGCGGGGTAGACGTTCTCGCCGCCGCGCAGGATGAGATCACGGCGCCGCGTCGACATGTAGAGCCGCTCGTCGCGCAGCGAGCCGAGGTCGCCGGTGCGCAGCCAGCCGTCGCCGGGCAACGCCGCCGCCGTCGCGTCCGCGTCGTCCCAGTAGCCGAGCATGTTGAACTGGCTGCGCAGCCAGATCTCGCCTTCCACGCCGTCGGGCAGCACCTCGCCGTCCGGCGTGCGGATCGACACCGACACCGACGGGATCGGCCGGCCGACCGAGGTCGGGAACATCGCGAGGTCGAGCGGCGTGGCGACGGTGGCGGCGGTGCTCGACTCGGTGAGTCCGTAGCTGTCCGCGATCGCCGCCTGCACGCTGGGCACCGCCGCGCGCACGCGGTCCTTCAACGCCGGCGAGGATGGCGCCGAGTTGATCGACAGGGCGGCGAGCGAGGACAGGTCGTAGCGTTCGAGCCCGTCGTGCTCGGCGATGCGGTGCGCCATCGTCGGCACGATCGCCCAGTTCGTCACGCGCTCGCGTTCGATCAGCGCGAGCACCTGGTCGACGTCGAAGCGGCCGGAGTCGATGACCACCGCGTCGCCGGTCGTGAGCCGCGGGATCGCGCAGTTGTGCAGGCTCGCGATGTGGAACAGCGGCAGGCTCATCAGGAACCGGCGCGGTGACGGCGGCGGTGGCGCACCGAACGCGGCGGCCAGCTCTCGGGCCATCGCGTCGGTGTAGCGGTGGTACTCGATCACCGCGAGCAGGTTGCGCTGTGAGTGCACAGCGCCCTTGGGGTGACCGGTGGTGCCGCTCGTGTAGACGATGAGCGCTGGGTCGTCCTCAGCCCGGCGCACGTCGGGCAGGGCGGCGCCGCCGGTGTGGGGCAGGTCGTCGATGCGGTGCACCGGGATGCCGAGACCAGCGGCGAGTGCGGCCCGCTTCGCGTCCGCGATGACGACCGACGGGCCGGCTTTGGTCAGCGAGTACTCGGCCTCGCGCGGGGTCCACCATGCGTTGCCCGCAACCGCGACGGCGCCGAGCGCGATCGCCGCCCAACAGGCGATGACCCAGTCGGGGGAGTTCGCAGCCAGGATGGCGACCCGGTCGCCGACTCGCACGCCGTATTCGGACGCCAGCAGGTCGGCCACCGCGGTCACGGCCTCGAGATGCTGCGCGTAGGTGACGCGCCGCTCGCCCTGCACGAGGTAATCACGGTTGCCGAACTGCGCCGACTCGACGAGCCAGTCGCGCAGCGCGGTGTGCCGGTTCGCGAACACGGGCAGCGCGCTGCCGCGCACGTCCGCAGTGGTCAGTTCGAAGGCGGCGCCGGGGCCGGTGAGTTCGGCGCGCAGCGCCGCGGGATCAATGCTTGTCGACATACTTGTGCGGCGCGACGTAGAACTCCTTGGGCGCCGGCTCGCCGCGCACCACCGCGACCTCGTCGCGCACCGCGCCCATGATCTCGTCGGTGATCTCCCGCAGGATCGCGGCGGACGGCTCCTTGCCGCGGAACCGGCTCAGGTCGAGCGGCTCGCCGACCGACGCCCACGAGATGCGCCGGCGGCCGAGACGCCGCCACTGGAAGCCGCCGGTCTTGTGCGGGCCCCACTGCCCGACCGGGACCACGGGTGTGTCGGGGGAGAGCAGCACGAGCCGGGCAATGCCGGTCTTGGCCTGCATCGGCCAGTTGTCCGGGTCCTTCGTCGTCGTCCCCTCGGGATAGATCGCGACCGCCTCGCCGCGTTCCAGCGCGGTGACCGCGTCGCGCAGCGACTGCGTCGCGTTCGTCGTGCCGCGGTAGACCGGGATCTGCCCGGCGCCCTTCATCATCCGGCCGATGACCGCCCAGTCGAACACGCCGGCCTTGATGAGGAAGCGCGGCACGCGTCCCGACGACCAGATGAAGCGGGCCATGAGGATCGTGTCCGCGTGCGAGAGGTGGTTGATCGCGATGAGCACCCCGCCGGCCTCCGGGGCGGGCATCCGGTCCAGGTTGCGCCAGCGCAGCTTGAAGAACAGCGAGGTGATGGGGAACAGGATGATCACCCAGGCGCGGATGAAGAACCCCGCCTTCGGCCGGTGCAGTCGCGCCAACTCGTCGTCCTCTCCTCCAGGCGGTCCTGTGCGGTTCCCGGCGGGCGTCCGCCGGGAACCGCGCAAGGTTGCGTCTCTGGTTACGGTGCCGTAACCAAGTGTGCCGGTTCCCGGTTCTGTGCGGCAGGCCGGGCGGCGACGGGGCGGCGAGCGCCGCTCATCTTCCCGGGCCACCAGTTCCACTTGCCCAGCAGCATCATCAGCGACGGCAGCACGATCGCGCGGACGACGAGCGCGTCGACCAGCACGGCCACCGCAAGGCCGATACCCAGTTCCTTCATCTCGACCATGTGCAGCGAGGCGAAGATGGCGAACACCGAGACCATGACCAACGCGGCACTGGTCACGGTGCCGGCCGACGTGGTGATGCCTTCGCGGATCGCCTCCCGGGTGGACAGGCCGCGCTGCGCCGCCTCGCGGATCCGGCTGATGACGAACACGTGGTAGTCCATCGACAGCCCGAACAGCACCGCGAACGTGAAGAGCGGGATCCAGTTGATGAGCGCTCCTGTCGAGTGGAAGCCGAGCAGCGACTCCGCCCACGACGTCTGGAAGGTCAGCACGAGCACACCGAACGACGCGCCGGCCGAGAGCAGGTTCACCGCGGCGGTGCTCAGCGCGATGACGACCGAGCGGAACACGAAGCCCATCACCAGCGTCGTCAGCAGCACCACGAAACCGATGACCCACGGCAGCCGGTCGGACATGTGTCGGTCGATGTCGAGGTTCTCGGCGGTGTCGCCGCCGACGGCGAACTGCGCACTGTCGATGCCGCGCAGCGCGTGCGGGACGAGCGTCGAGCGCAGCGCGTCCACGCCGGCGCGGGCCTGCTCGGACTCCGCGTCGTACGGCGCGTCCAGGTAGAGCACCTGCACGGTGTGATCGGCGGACGAGTGGATGACCGGCGTGCCGCCGAGGAAGCCGCCGCTGTGCGCGGCCGACGTGGCCAGGCCCTGCAGCGCGGTGTGCACGTCGGCCGCCTCGTTCGCGTCGGCGCGCACCACGATCTTCTGCTCGGTCTGCTTGTCCGGGAACGCCGTGGTCAGCCGGGCGAGCGTGTGCGTCTCCGCGATCGAGGACGGCAGTGACTGCGGGCTGTCCGATTCGAGCTTCATGGTGAGCGCCGGTGCGGCGATGACGCCGAGCGCGAGCACCGCGAGGGCGAGCGTGCGCGCCGGGCGGTTCAGCGACGGGCGCAGCAGCGCCGACCAGAACCGCGGCTCGCGGTCCTGCGCGGAGATGCGCCACAGCACCGGGACGCGCGGGCGGTCGATGCGTCGGCCCAGCTTGACGAGCAGCGCGGGCAGCACGGTCAGTGAGCCGAGCACCGCGACGGCGACGACGATGATCGAGCCGGTGGCGAGCGCGGCGAACGTCGCGTCGGTTGCGAGGTAGAGACCGAACATCGAGATCAGCACGGCGCACCCGGAGACGAGTACGGAGTGACCCGCCGTCTCGGCCGCGATCTCGACGGCGTCGAGCTGACTGCGCCCGCGGTGCCGCTCGGCGCGGGCCCGCTTCACGTAGAACAGCGAGTAGTCGACGCCGACCGCCATGCCCATCAGCAGGATCATGCTGCTGGCCGTGTCGACGGTCGGGATGAGGTGGGACGACAGCGCGGTCAGGCCGGTCGCGGTGCCAACCGCCGACAGCGCGAGCAGGATCGGCACCCCGGCGGCGACGATCGCACCGAACGCGATCAGCAGGATGACGCGCGTGACGGGCAGGCTGAACGTCGCCGCGGCGGAGAGGTCCTTGCCGACCTGGTCGTTCACGGCGTTGTCCATCGACTGCGAGCCGACCTCTTCGACGCGCACGTCGGGGTAGCGCTGCTGCGCCGCCTTCGTGACCGCGAGCAGGGGCTTCACGTCCGCGTCCTTGCCCAGCGTGACCTCCAACGCGACCGCGGTGCGGTCGCTCGAGACGGCCTGACCGGCGACGGAGCGCACCTGCGGCAGCGCCGCCATGCGGTGCGCGACATCGGTGAGGACCTCGTGCGCACGCGACAGTGTCAGCGCGCCACGCGGGGCGGTGATGAGGACGTTCTCGGTGTCGGGTGACTGCAGCCCGCTGGCGTGCAGCCAGCGCTCGGCCTGCTTCGATTGGCCGCTGAGCTGGTCGGTGTCGCTCGCGGTGTGCGACCCGGACGCGCTGCCGATCGCGATGGCGCTGACGACGAATGCGAGCCACAGCGCGATGGCCCGCCACGGGTGGGTGGCGCTCCAGCGGGCGAGCCGGACGGTGACCGGCGGCTTGGTGGATATGGCGTTCTCGGACACGGCGCTTGCCTTCCAGGCGTGCGGTGAGGTGGACACCGTCCACGCTGCCGTCGAACGCGCGCCGGCTCACTGGGCCTAGACCCCGACCTGTGGTGGGGTTTTCACCCCTATCGAGTGGGGGAGTCAGCCGCCTGCAGGTACGCCAGCACGGCGAGCACGCGGCGGTTGTCGTCGGCCGCCATGGGCAGGTCGAGCTTGGTGAAGATGTTGTTGATGTGCTTGCCGATCGCCTTCTCGCTGAGGAACAAGCCGGCGGCGATGCCGGCGTTCGATCGTCCCTGCGCGATGAGGCGCAGCACCTCGCGCTCGCGCGGGGTGAGCCGCGCCAACGGCTCGCGCGCACTGGCCCGGCTGAGGAGGCTGGCGACGACCTTCGGGTCCAGCACGGTGCCGCCGGCGGCTACCTGACGCACCGCGGCGACGAACTCGTCGACGTCGGCGACGCGGTCCTTGAGCAGGTAGCCCAGGCCACCCTCGCCCGACTCGAGCAGCTCGCGCGCGTACAGCTGCTCGACGAATTGGCTGAGCACGACGATCGGCATGCCGGGACGGCGCTGCCGCGCGGCCAGCGCGAGCTTGAGGCCTTCGTTCGTGAACGTCGGTGGCATGCGGATGTCGAGGACCGCGACGTCGATGTCGTCACGTTCGAGCAGCGCCGCCGCGCTGGGCGCGTCGGACACCGCGCCCACGACCTCGAAGCCGCTCGCCTCGAGCAGCCGGGTGAGCCCGTCCCGCAGCAGTGCTAGGTCCTCGCCGATGACAACTCGCACGGCACCTCCATCGTCACCGTCGTCGGGCCCCCGTCGGGACTGCGCAGCCGGAGCCCGCCGTCGAACGCCTCCAGCCGGTCCGCGATGCCCTGCAGCCCACTGCCGAAGCCCAGGCGGGCGCCGCCGATGCCGTCGTCGGCCACGATCGCGACGAGGCGTCCGTCACGGTGTTCGACCCGCACGGTCGCGCGCCGCGCATGACTGTGCTTCACGACGTTCGCGAGGCACTCGGCGACGGCGAAGTACATCGCGGACTCGATCGGCGGCGATGCGTACCCGGCGACGTCGTAGGTGATCTCGACGGGCACCGACACATCGAGCGCGAGCGCCTCGATCGCGCCGGGCAGCCCACGATCGGCGAGCACGGACGGATGGATCGCCTGCATGACTGTGCGCAGGTCGTCCAACGCGGACAGCGTGCTCGACCGGGCCTCGGCGAGCAGCTTTGCGGCGCCCTCCGGATCGGTCTCGAGCAACTTCTCGGCCAGGCCGAGGCTCATCCCCAGTGACACGAGCCGGGCCTGCGCGCCGTCGTGCAGGTCGCGCTCGATGCGGCGCAGCTCGGCGGCCTGCGTGTCGAGCGCGCCGCGGCGGCTGCGGGTGAGCACGTCGATGCGGCTGGTGAGCTCGCGCTCGTGCGAGTCGGGCCGTTGGTACTCGAGCCAGGCGTGCAGCGCGAACGCGATCGTCAGCGCGGCCAGCGGGTACGCCGGCCAGAACAACCCGCCGCCGGACAGCGCCCACACGATCACCTCGAGCGGGCCGATGACCGCGTCGAGCGCCAGGTGCAGCGCGAGCCGGCGCCGCCGCCCCGGCGGCAGCCGCCAGGCCAACCGCGGCGCGATCTGCAGGGCGAGGATGACCCCCACGCCGAAGAGCACCCAGCGCGGCCAGAAGTAGCCGCCGGTACCCGTCCAGATGACGATCATCGCGAGGCAGATCGCCGCGCCGACGCCGAGCTGCACCGCGACGTTGCGGGGCAGCGCGCGCAATACCGTCACCGAGGCAGGGTAGATCGCACTGCGGACGGGCCTCGACATGGTTCCAGCCTCGCCGCCGCCCGCCCGCCACGCACGGGGCCTAGTCCCCGAGTCGGGGTAGGCATAACCCCACCCGCGGTAATCTCGACCCGCTGCCGCCTTAGCTCAGTTGGTCAGAGCAATCGCCTTGTAAGCGATAGGTCGTCGGTTCGACTCCGACAGGCGGCTCCAAGACCGAGCCACGGATTCGCCCCGCGGGGGCCACGTGCTTTACCCTGCCGTTCGGCGGACAGTGCGCCCCGCTCGCCGACCCAACGTCGCGTTGGCGAGCGGACACAGGTATTCCCTGGGATGTCGGGAACGACGGTTAGCGACGTGATGACTTCTTTGCCTACCCCGCAGGGGCTCTATGACCCTGCCAACGAGCACGACGCGTGCGGTGTGGCGTTCGTCGTCGACATGCACGGACGGCGCACCCGCGACATCGTCGATAAGGCGCTCACCGCGCTGACGAACCTCGAGCACCGTGGCGCTGCCGGCGCCGAGCGCAACGCCGGGGACGGCGCGGGCATCCTGCTCCAGGTGCCGGACGCGTTCTTCCGCGCCGTCGTGCCGTTCGAACTCCCCCCAGCCGGCTCGTATGCCACGGGCATCGCGTTCCTGCCGCAGTCGGAGCCGGCCGCGCAGAAGGCGCTGGAGACGATCGACAAGATCGTCGACGCGGAAGGGCTCACCGTCCTCGGCTGGCGCGCCGTGCCGATCGACGCGTCGTCACTCGGCTCGTCCAGCCGCGCTGCCATGCCGACGTTCCGCCAGCTGTTCCTGGCGGGCGAGGGCCTTGCGGGCACCGACCTCGAACGCCGCACCTACGTGATCCGCAAGCGCATCGAACACGAACTCGGGACGGCGAGCGAGGAAGGCGCGTACTTCCCGAGCCTGTCGGGGCAGACGTTCGTCTACAAAGGCATGCTGACGACGCCGCAGCTCGCCGACTTCTTCCTCGACCTGCAGGACGACCGCCTCGCGAGCGCCCTGGCCATGGTCCACTCACGGTTCTCGACCAACACGTTCCCGTCGTGGGCGCTCGCACATCCCTATCGGCGGGTTGCCCACAACGGCGAGATCAACACCGTTACGGGCAACGCCAACTGGATGCGTACCCGCGAAGCGCTGATCGCAGACCCGGCGCTGCAGAAGACGTTCCCGGTGTGCACCCCGGGCAACTCCGACACCGGAACCTTCGACGAGGTGCTCGAGCTGCTGCATCTCGGTGGACGCAGCCTGCCGCACGCGGTGCTGATGATGATTCCGGAGGCCTGGGAGCGCAACGAGACGATGGACCCGCCCCGCCGGGCGTTCTACCAGTACCACGCGTCGCTGATCGAGCCGTGGGACGGACCGGCGTCGGTGTGCTTCACCGACGGCACGCTCATCGGTGCCCTGCTCGACCGCAACGGCCTGCGACCCTCTCGGATCTGGGTCACCGAGGACGGGCTGGTCGTGATGGCGTCCGAGGTCGGCGTCCTCGATCTCGACCCGGCGTCGATAACCCAGAAGCTGCGCCTGCAGCCCGGCCGGATGTTCCTGGTCGACACCGCGCAGGGCCGCATCGTCTCCGACGACGAGATCAAGGCCGAACTGGCTGCGGAGCACCCCTACCGCGAATGGCTCGACGCGGGCCTGATCCACCTCGACGACCTGCCCGATCGCGAACACCAGCGCGTCTCGCACGAGCGCACGCTCGTCCGACAGCAGGTCTTCGGCTACACGACCGAGGAGCTCAACATCCTCATCGAGCCGATGGCCCGCAGCGGCGTCGAGGCGCTCGGTTCGATGGGGACGGACACCCCGATCGCGGTCCTGTCCACGCGGCCACGGCTGCTGTTCGACTACTTCTCACAGCTGTTCGCGCAGGTGACCAATCCGCCGTTGGACGCCATCCGCGAAGAGATCGTCACCAGCCTGTCGGCCACCATCGGGCCCGAGGGCGACCTGCTGCACCCGCTGCCGGCCTCGTGCCGGCAGATCACGCTGCCGCGCCCGATCCTCACCAACGACGAACTGGTCAAGATCTGGCACATCAACGCGGACGGCGACCTGCCCGGCTTCCAGTGCAAGCTGATCGACGGGAACTACCGCGTCCTCGGCGGCGGCGAGGCTCTGCGCGCAGCCTTGGCGCGTGCGTGCCGAGAGGCCACCGAGGCCATCGAGGCGGGCGCGCGGATCCTCATCCTGTCCGACCGCGACTGCGACGCCGACCACGCGCCCATCCCCTCCCTGCTGCTCGTCAGCGCGGTGCACCACCACCTCGTCCGCAGCCGGTTGCGGAGCAAGGTCGGTCTCGTGGTCGAGGCCGGCGATGCGCGCGAGGTGCACCACATGGCGATGCTCGTCGGGTTCGGCGCCGCAGCGGTCAACCCGTACATGGCCTTCGACACGATCGAGGACATGATCGAGGACGGCGCGCTCGACCTGCCGAACGAGGTGGCGGTCGCGAACTACATCAAGGCGGCCAGCAAGGGCGTCCTGAAGGTCATGTCCAAGATGGGCATCTCGACCGTCGCGTCCTACACCGGCGCCCAGCTGTTCCAGGTCGTCGGCCTCGCGCAGGAGCTGGTCGACGAGTACTTCAGCGGCCTTCGGTCACACCTCGGCGGCATCGGGCTGGAGGAGATCGCCCGGGACGTCGAGGCGCGGCACGCGCTCGCCTATCCGGAGCGTCCCACCGAGCGGGCGCACCGGGCACTCGAGGTCGGTGGCGAGTACCAGTGGCGGCGCGAGGGCGAGTACCACCTGTTCAACCCGGAGACGGTGTTCACGCTGCAGCACGCCACCCGGACCCGCCAGTACGACGTCTTCAAGCGGTACACGAAGCTCGTCGACGACCAGTCCGAGCGGCTCGCCTCCCTGCGCGGCCTGCTCACGTTCAAGAGCCGCACGCCGGTCCCGTTGGACGAGGTCGAGCCTGCGGCCGCGATCGTGAAGCGCTTCTCGACCGGGGCGATGTCGTACGGCTCGATCTCGGCCGAGGCGCACGAGACGCTGGCGATCGCGATGAACAGGCTCGGCGCGCGTTCGAACAGTGGCGAGGGCGGCGAGGACTCGCGTCGTTACGACCCCGAGGCGAACGGCGACTGGCGGCGATCGGCGATCAAGCAGGTCGCGTCCGGCCGGTTCGGCGTGACGTCGCACTACCTCGCCAACTGCACCGACATCCAGATCAAGATGGCGCAGGGCGCCAAGCCCGGCGAGGGCGGCCAACTGCCCGGGCACAAGGTCTACCCCTGGGTCGCCGAGGTGCGTCACTCGACGCCGGGCGTCGGCCTGATCTCACCGCCACCGCACCACGACATCTACTCGATCGAGGACCTCGCACAGCTCATCCACGACCTGAAGAACGCCAACTCCGACGCCCGCATCCACGTCAAGCTCGTCAGTTCCGTCGGTGTCGGCACCGTCGCGGCGGGCGTATCCAAGGCGCACGCCGACGTCGTGCTGATCTCGGGCCACGACGGCGGCACCGGCGCAGCGCCGTTGACCA
>JAICKR010000007.1 GCA_025927835.1 Jatrophihabitans sp.
CCAAGCACCGCGGGCTGTCCATGTTCGTCGTGCCGACCGACGCCGCCGGGTTCTCCTGGACGCCGGTGCGCACGATGGCCGGCGTGACGACCAGCGCGACGTACTACTCCGACGTGCGGGTGCCGGCATCCTCGGTCGTCGGCGAGCTCAACGGCGGCTGGGCACTGATCACCAACCAGCTCAACCACGAGCGCGTGGCGCTGACGTCCGCGGCGCCGATCACGACCGCGCTGCACGAGGTGCGCGACTGGGCGCAGCACACGAAACTGCCGGACGGCCGTCGGGTGATCGACCAGGAGTGGGTGCAGATCCATCTCGCCCGGGTGCACGCAAAGGTGCAGTTCCTGCGGCTGAAGAACTGGCAGGTCGCTTCTGGCACCGGGCACGTCGGACCGGCCGATGCGTCGGCCACGAAGGTGTTCGGCACCGAGTTCGCGACCGAGGCCTACCGGCTGCTGATGGAGGTGCTCGGCGCCAACGCGGTGGTGCGGCCCGGATCCCCCGCCGCCATGTTGCAGGGCCGGGTCGAGCGGATGCACCGATCGTCGCTGATCCTGACCTTCGGCGGCGGCACGAACGAGGTGCAGCGCGACATCATCGCCGGTGTCGGGCTACGGCTGCCCGCGAGCGGGAGGTAGTCACGTGGATTTCGAACTGCGTGAATCTCAGGTCGAGCTCGCGTCGCTGACGCGCCAGATCCTCGAGGACAAGGTGACCCCGGAGCGGCTGCGTGCACTCGCGCCGCCCTACTTCGACCGCGACCTGTGGTCGGCGTTGTCATCCGCGGGTGTTGTCGCGGCGGCGCTGCCCGAGACCATCGGCGGCGGCGGGTTGGACTTCCTCGAGCAGTGCAGCGTGCTCATCGAGATCGGCCGCTCGGTAGCGCCGGTCCCCTACCTGCCGACCGTCCTCGGCGCGGCGGCGCTCGGCTACTTCGGCACCGACGAGCAGCGCAGCACCTGGGCCGTACCGGCGGCGTCCGGTTCCGCGGTTCTTGCACTCGCGCTCGCCGAGGAGCTCAACGACGACCCCGAGTCGCCACAGACGATCGCCGAGCAGGACGGCGCCGGCTGGCGGCTCACCGGCGCGAAGGCGGTCGTGGCCTACGGCGAGGTCGCGGACGCGTTGCTGGTGACCGCAGCCGCGCCGACCGGGCCGGCACTGTTCGTGGTGCTGCCGTCCGACCCGGGCGTCACGCTGACCCCCGAGCGGCTCGGCGACGGCGACACCGCCGTCAGCCTGGACCTCGCCAACGTGTCGCTCGGTGCCGAGCGGCTGGTGCCGGGGGCCGACGTCGCGCATTGGCTCGTCGCCCGCAACACCGTCGCGCTAGCCGCCCACCAGACCGGCGTCCTCGAACAGGCGTTGGCGCTCACCGCGTCCTACGCACGGGAGCGCATTCAGTTCGGTCGCCCGATCGGCTCGTTCCAGGCCGTCGGGCAACGGCTCGCGGATGCCTACATCGACGTCGAGGCGGTGCGCCTGACGATGTGGGAGGCGGCGTGGCGCATCGCGTCCGCGCTGTCGTGCCCGACCGAGATCGCCACCGCGAAGTTCTGGGCCGCGGACGCGGGACATCGGGTGGCGCACACCGCGGTGCACGTGCACGGCGGCACCGGCATCGACCTCGACGCGGCGACACATCGATATTTCACCGCGGCGAAGCGCACCGAGTTCGACCTCGGCGGCGCGACCGCGCAGCTGCGCCGGCTCGGCGCAGAGTTGGCCGCCACGCCGGCCTGACTGTCCCGCCCGACTGTCCCGCCTGCCGGTCGGCGCAACCCGGCGGGCCGGCTCAGAGCTTGGCCAGATCGGCTCGGATCTCGTTGTAGTAGGACGCCGCAGCCTTGATCGACTCGATGGCCGGCCGGACGGCCGCCTGCTCCATGCCCAGATAATCGGTGTCGTTCTTCCCGTAGAACGTGGTCAACGCGAAGATGTACTTCGAGCTGAACAGCTCGAACGCACGCATCGACGCCAGCCGCTTCTCCGCGAGCTTGGCGCGGAACTCCTTGCCGGTCGGGTAGGAGGCCAGCACCTTCGGATTGCTGCCTTCCTTGTACAAGGTGTTCAGATCCTTGAGCACCACCTTGGCGTCCTTGAGGAGCTTCCCCATGCCCGGCACGTACTCGCCCGTCACGCGCTTCTTCTGCGCGTCGGTCAGACCCTTGTTGGTCTTGACGTAGGCGGCCCAGTACTTCGCCGCACCCGGCCCCTTGCGCAGCAGGTCTTCGAGCTTGCCGTCGAGCGTGGTGATGGTCATCAGTGCGGTCTGCAACTTCTTCTTGTCGGCATCGTTCACGGCTTGTTCCCCCATACGAGCGAATCGGATCGCGACACCGGCGACGGAGCGCGTTGACCGAACGATCGTCGGGCGAACCAGGCCCCGATGCAACTTCAACTCCTGCACAGGGCCCTGTCCGAGCGATGAGAGGCGCCGCAGAGGTTTGCGAGTATTGCCCGGTGCCCAACCGAGACTGGCCGGTCACGGCCGAAGCGCTGATGCGCTCCCGGTTCGAGGCGTTTCGCGACGCGGACAGCGAGTGGTTGCTCGCGTCCTGGCATCCCTCGACCCGCCCGGACTCGATCGACCTCGCTGACAACCCGACGTGGCGAGGGCTGCAGATCGTCGACGTGGTCGACGGCGCATCCACGGACCCGACCGGCGTGGTCGAGTTCCGCGCCACGTACGTGGCAGGTCCGGGCGATGTCCGGGTGCTGCACGAACGCTCACGCTTCGTCCGCGACGGCGGCCGCTGGTACTACGTGGACGCCGAGGCGTGAGCGGGTCGGCGGCGAGCTGTGCCGGCCGCGGCGAGTGGACGCCACGGCCGGCGTCGGCTCACGTGCCCATGCCGTCCTCGACCTTGACGAACGTGAGGTCCTTGTCGAACTTGACGGTGACCTGCTTGCCGCTCGAGTTCGTCATGTGCACCTCGTAGGCGGCGTCGCCGGAGTCGGTCTCGATCTTGTCGATGGTGCCGCCGGTAACGTGCTCGAGCGCCGCGGCACGCAGCGTCGCTGCCTTCGTGCCGGTCACCACGGTTTCGTCGGGGTTCTGCCCACCGGGACCGCCGTGGCCGCCCGGCCCGCCCCGCGGCGCCTGGCCGTTCGGTGCCGCGGGGGCGCCGGACGGCGCGGTCGACGTCGTGCTCGCCGACGACGTGCTGCCGGTGTTGTCGGGCGACGCTGCGTTCGCGGTGAACGCGGCCGCGCCGATGATGCCCGCGACGGCGCCTCCGCCGATCAACGCGATCGCCTTGATGCGTCGCGAACGTGTGCTGGGGTCGGACATGGTTCCTCCTGGGGTTGGTCGCCGGTGCGACGGTGTGCGTCCCGCCGTGCCTGTCAGAGGGACGTCCCACACCATCGGCCCGGGCGGCTCAACCCGGCCCCATCGCGACCTCAAGTCCTCGCTAAGGACTGCTGTCCGCTTGATGAGATCGCTGCGAAGCCGGCAGGCGGGGTAAGCGCGGTACAGCAAGGACGAGGTCGAGGCGTTGTTCTTGCGCGTGACCGCCGGCCGGCCCCGCGGTTGAGCGTCAGCGCGCTAGTTGCTCGGCGTGCGTCTGGTGCTCGGCGTGAGTTCGGCAGAAGTGCCCGTCGCAGGCTGGGCAGGTGACCCGGGCGGTCCCGCGGCAGTCTTCGCGCTCGCAGCCGCCGTACAGATTGGTCGGACCGTACTTCGGAGCTGGCGTGGTGACGGGCGGTTTTGCGGATGGCATGGGTACATCATCGCGCAGACGCTCAGACCTCGTTCAGCTGAACGCGTTTCCTCAAGTTTGACTTGAGGGTTGTTCCTCGCGTCCCGGACGGCTACTGGCGTGGGACCGCAGCGGGCAGACTCGGAACGTGGACCTGCTCGACCGCGTCGGACTGGAGCATCCCGTCGCGCAGGCGGGCATGGGCGGCGGCGTGGTGGACGCGGCGCTGGCCGGCGCAGTCTCCGCGGCCGGGGCGCTGGGCACGATCGGGCTGCTGTCGCCGCGGGCCATGCACCGCGAGATCGGCCGCGCCCGGGAACTGGCGCCGGGCAGGCCGGTCGCGGCGAATCTGCTCGTCCCGTTCACGCACGCGGCACACGTCGCCGCCTGCATCGACGCGGGCGCCGCGCTCGTGGTGTTCCACGGCGGCAGCGGTCAGCGCTGGTTCGAGACGTTGCGTACGGCGGGCATCCCTGTGCTGTGCACGGTCGGCAGCGTCGCGCAGGCCAGGAAGGCGCTGGCCGTAGGCGTGGACGGGCTGGTCGTGCAAGGTGTCGAGGCCGGGGGGCATCTCATGGGTACCGAGCCGCTGGCCGAACTGCTCCCCCGGATCCGCGAGCTCGACCGGGGCCTCCCCCTGCTCGCCGCCGGGGGGATCGCCGAGCGCAGTGACGTCGTCCGCGTATTGAACGCCGGCGCGACGGTCGCGGTTGCCGGCACGCGATTCCTGCTCACCTCGGAGGCGAAGGCGCACCCGGAGTACCAGCAGCGTCTGTTGCACGCCGAGCGCACGCTGCGCACCATGCTCTTCGGCGTCGGCTGGCCGCTCGCGCACCGGGTCGTGCCGAACGCCGCGACCGAGCGCTGGTGCGGCCCGGAGGGCGAGGTGCGTGCGTCCATCCGCCTCGCGGGGCGGGCGTCCGCGCTCGTGTCGCGGGCCTTGCCGGCATCCGCGGGCAACGCGATGGCGCGGGTCCAGCGTGCGAATGTCCCGCTGTTCGGGCCGACGCTGCCGATCGTCGGCATGCCCGACGACGCCGTCGACCGCACCGCGCTCTACGCCGGCGAGACGGCGCTGCGCATCACCGACATAGTCAGCGCGCGCGAGGTGGTGTCCCAGCTGTGCGGATCGTGACGTTCAACATCCGGCACGGCGCACCGAAGGATGACTATCGCGGGCTGCCGCACGTCCTCGCCGAGGCCTGCGCCGGGCTGGACGCGGACATTCTCGCGCTGCAGGAGGTGGACGTGGACCTGCCCCGTTCGCAACGCGCCGACCTGGCCAAGGTCGTCGCAGACGCAACGGGCATGGCGTACCACTTCGCGAAGGCGCGCATGCACAACTACCGTGGCAAGTACGGCAACGCGCTGCTCGTGCGGGGCACGATCAGCGACGTCGAGGTCGTGCGGCTGACCGGCGACCACCGGCACAGCCTCACGATCGGCAGCATCGTCCTGCATCCGTTCCGCGAGCCACGCAACGCGATCATCGCCACCGCGACCGTCGACGGCCGGCGGCTGTCCGTCGCGGCGGGCCACTTCGCCACCGAGCCGCGCGTGCGACAACGGCAGCTCACGACGACTGCCGACCACCTGACCCGGCGGGAGCAACCGCGCGTCCTGCTCGGCGACTTCAACATCGGTTGGGCTCAGGCGGCCCGCTGGCTCGAGCCCTACAACCTGCGACTTGCTGAGAGCGACGGCGTAGGTACACAGGACGGCATCGACCACGTCGCAATCGACGGATTCGATGTCGAGCATGTCGAGACGCGCTGGCTGCCGATCAGCGACCATGCCGCCAAGATCGTGGACGTCAGCTGGGGTTAGGGTCCGATCATGTCGGACGACATGGGCGGTGGCCACTGGGCCCAGCAGTCGCCGATCGGGCGGGCCGGCCGGATCATCACGGCCACTCGCGGCGAAGACGGCCCGGGTGAGGTCGAACTCGAGATCCGCGGCGGCACCGAGGTGTTCATCGCGCGCTCGGCCAAGCCGCTTGCCAAAGGCACGCCCGTCATCTGCGTGACGACGCTGGGCCCGCGCACCGTGATCGTGCTGCCGTGGCTCGACCCGAAGGAAAGCCTGCTCGACCTGAGTGAAGAGGAGTAGCACGTGCTCGGTTACAAGGTCCCGTCCGGAAACCAGGCGATGATCGTCTCGGGCGGGCGGTCGAAGGGCACGAGCCCGTTCCGGGTCATCGTGGGACACGGGGCTTGGGTGGTCCCAGGCTTTCGGAAGGTCGCCTATCTCGACCTGTCGATGTTCGAGGCGTCGGTCACCGAGACCTGCGTGTCCCGGCAGGGCATCCCGCTCAAGGTCACGGCGGTCATCGCCGCCAAGGTCGCCTCGGACGAGGCGAGCATCGTGAACGCGGCACAACGCTTCCTCGCCGACCAGAGCCAGACGGCGACGCTGACCGGCCGCATCTTCGCCGGCCACCTGCGCAGCATCGTCGGCTCGATGACGGTCGAGGACCTGATCACCGAGCGGCAGAAGTTGGCGACGGAGGTGCTCGACGCGTCGAAGGAGGAGATGGCCCGCATCGGCCTGCTCGTCGACGCGCTGCAGATCAGCGAGATCAGCGACGGCAACTCCGGCTACATCGCGGCAATGGCCGCGCCGCACACCGCGGCCATCCAGCGGGCCGCGCAGGTGGCTCAGGCCGAGGCCGACCAGGCGTCCGCGCTGGCCCAGCAGCAGTCGCAGCGCGCGCAGGCGCAGTACGAGCGCGACACCGTCATGGCGCAGGCGGGCTTCAAGGCGGAGCAGGCCGCGGCGCAGTCGCAGGCCGACGCCGAGGCCGCCAAGGCGCAACAGGCCGCGCTCGCCGCGCAAGCCGCCTACGTCGCGGAGACCGAGTCCGCCCAGGCCAAGGCGGCGCAGAAGGCGGCCCAGGCGCGCCTCGAAGCCGAGGCGGCGCAGGCCAAGGTCGAGGCGACCACGCAGGCCACGCAGGCGGAAGCGAGCCGGACCGCGGCGCAGGCCAAGCAGACCGCGCTGGCCGCGCAGGCCGAGTACGAGGCGACCGCCAACGCCGCACGCGCGAAGGCCGAACAGGCCGGCCCGCTCGCGAGCGCGCAGGCCCAGCAGGAGGTCATCGACGAGCAGACGAAGGCGGCGCAGAAACGCGCCGACCTGCGCGAGCAGGAGCTCGTCGCCGAGGTCGTGAAGCCGGCGCAGGCCGACGCGGAGAAGCTCGAGATCCTGGCGCGCGCCGAGGCGAAGAAGGTCGAGCTCGCCGCCGAAGCGATGGCGACGTCCAACCGCGTCGCGCTCGACCAGCTGTTGATCGAGCAGCTGCCCGACATGGTGCGCGCCGCGGCCAGTGGCCTGCAGGGCGCGCGGCTGACGATCCTGAACGGCACCGAGGGCGTGGGTGAGGTGACGCAGGGCATCGTCGGTACCGGCATGGCACTGTTCTCGACGGTCAAGGCCATGCTCGCCGACGGCAAGGACGACCCGGACGACAAGGACGCGCCGCCCGCCCTCGACCGCGGCCGCAGCGAGAAGGACACCGCGCCCGACAGCTGACATGCTGGCCGCGTGGACGCGGCGATCGTCGTGCGTGGCCTGGGCAAGTCCTACGCCGGGCAGGCCGTCGTCGACGACGTCGAGCTGACGATCGAGCGCGGTGAGTGCTTCGCGCTGCTCGGCCCGAACGGCGCGGGCAAGACCACGACCGTCGAGATCCTCGAGGGGTTCCGGCACCGCGACGCCGGCGAGGTGACGGTGCTCGGCATCGATCCCGCGCGCGGTGACCGCAACTGGCGCGCGCAGGTGGGTGTGGTCGGCCAGAGCGTCGGCGCGCCACTCGACCTGTCCGTGCGCGAGATGCTCGACCACTTCGCCGCGTATCACGCGCAACCACGCAGCACCGACGACCTGCTCACCGCGGTCGGGCTCACCGATGCCGCGCGCACGCGTATCCCGAACCTGTCCGGCGGCCAGCGCCGACGGCTCGACGTCGCACTCGGCGTGCAGGGCCGGCCCGAGGTGCTCTTCCTCGACGAGCCGACGACCGGCCTCGACCCGGCCGCGCGCCGGCAGTTCTGGGCGCTGATCACGAACCTGCGCGCAGCGGGCACGACGATCCTGCTGACCACCCACTACCTCGACGAGGCGGCGCACCTCGCCGACCGGGTGGCGGTTATCGCGCGCGGCAGGCTGCTCGACGTCGCCACCCCGGACGCACTGGGCCGGACCCTGCGGCTCGCGGTCACCGTGCGCTGGACGGACGAGGGCGGCCGGCACGAGGTGTCGACCCGGACGCCGACCGCGACCGTGCGCGAGATCCTCGCCTCCGTCCCGACCGGCGAGGTGCCCGATCTCGCGGTGTACCGGCCGTCGCTCGAGGACGTCTATCTCGCGATGCTGGAGCACACCGAATGACGACGACCCCGAGCACGCCGCCGCCCGCGCTGCGCATCGGCCGGGCGCGGGCGAAGCTGGAGCTGATCCTGTTCTTTCGCGAGCCGGCGCAGGTGATCTTCTCCTTCGCCTACCCGGTGCTGATGATGCTCATCTTCGCGTCCGTGTTCCGGAACGAGACCGTCGCCGGCGGGGTCACGTACAAGCAGTACTTCCTGGCCGGCATCGCCGCGACGGGCATCATGCTGGCGAGCTTCCAGGCGCTGGGCATCCGCATCGCGCTCGAGCGTGACAACGGAGAACTGGGCCGCCTGCAGGCACTCGGCACTCCCCCGGTCGCCTACTTCCTGGGCAAGGCCGCACAGGTGCTGGCGACGAGCACGCTGCAGCTGATCTCGCTGCTGCTCGTCGCCCGGTTCGCCTTCGACGTGTCTATGCCGATCGACACCGCGCACTGGCTGACCTTCGCCTGGGTCGCGGTGCTCGGGTCGCTGTCCGGGATGGTGCTCGGCGTCGCGGTGTCGCTGCTGCCGCACCAGGGCAGGTCGGCCGACACGGTCGTCGCGTCGATCGCGCTGGTGCTGCAGTTCTTCTCCGGCGTGTTCTTCGTCTTCAGCAGGCTGCCGGCCTGGATGCGCGACGTCGCCGCGGTCTTCCCCCTCAAGTGGCTCACCCAGGGCATGCGCTCGGCATTCCTGCCCGACGCCGCGAAGCACGCCGAGGTGAGCGGTTCGTGGCAGCACGGCTGGACCGCGGCCGTGCTGGTCGCCTGGATCGTCGTCGGGCTGGCGGTGTGCGCGCGCAGCTTCCGCTGGCGCAGCTCGGACTAGACCGGGATCTCCGGGCAATGGGTGCCGCGGTAGATCGTGGGCATGCACCGGTTGCAGTGGATGCACAGCGACGTGGCATCCGCATCGGCCTGCAGCCGGCTGACGAGGTCGGGTTCGCGCAGCAGCGCGCGGGCCATCGCGACGAACTCGAAACCGGCCGCCATCGCCTCGTCCATCACGGCTCGGTCCGTGACACCGCCGAGCAGGATCATCGGCAGCCGTACCGCCTCGCGTACCCGGCGCGCGTCGGCGAGCAGGTAGCCGTCGCGGTAGGGATAGGAGTGCAGCCGGGTACGGCCGAACAGCCGGATGCCGGTACGTACCGGCTCGCGCATCGCGTCGGCGAACTCGCGCAGCGGTGCCGGGCCTTTGAACAGGTACATCGGGTTGAGCAGCGAACTGCCGGCCGTCATCTCGAGCGCGTCCAGTGACCCGTCCTGCTCGAGCCACTGCGCGACCTGGATCGACTCCTCGATCGCGAACCCGCGGCGCACGCCGTCCTCGAGGTTGAGCTTGGCGATGATCGCGAGCCGGCCGCCGACCGCGACGCGCACAGCGCGCGCGACCGCACGGGCGAAGCGCGCCCGATTCTCCAACGAGCCGCCGTACTCGTCGCGGCGCCGGTTCAGCCGTGGCGACAGGAACGCGGACGCGAGGTAGTTGTGGCCGAGGTGGATCTCCACCGCGTCGAAGCCCGCCTCGACGGCCATGCGCGCGGCGTCCGCGTGGGCCTGCACGATGCGCTCGAGTTCGGCACTGCTCGCCCGCTTGGTGAACTGCATGCTCAGCGGCGAGAACGTCCGGCTCGGCGCGAGCGCAGGCAGCCGGTTGCTGCGCGAGTCGGCGACCGGCCCGGCGTGCCCGATCTGCGCCGACACCGCAGCGCCCTCGGCGTGCACTGCATCGGTGAGCTTTCGCAGTCCCGGGAGCGCGTCGTCGCGCCAAGACACCTGATGCCGGTCGGTGCGTCCCTCGGGCGACACCGCGAGGTACGCCACCGTGGTCATGCCGACCCCGCCGGCCGCCAGCGTGCGGTGAAACGCGACGAGGTCGTCGCTCACCACGCCGCCGCGGGTCATGCCCTCGAACGTCGCCGCCTTGATGACGTGATTGCGCAGGCGCACCGGCCCGAGCGAGGCCGGCGCGAAGACGTCGGTCACCGAGACTTGTCGAGGCGCTGCAGTGTCTCGTCGAACTCGGCGAGCAGTTCGTCGAACAGCTCGGCGACTGGACGCACTGCGTTCATCCGGCCGACGATCTGCCCGACCGGCATCGCCACGACCTCGGGATCGTTCGCGGCCGCGATGCGTTGGTGCGCCTCGGCGACGAGGATGTTCTGCAACGGCATCGGCAGCGGATCGGGCGCGCCCGCTTCGGCCCACGCCTCCGTCCACTTCGTCTTGAGCAGCCGGGCCGGCTTGCCGCTGTAGACGCGGGCCCGCACGGTCTGATCGGAACCGGCCGCGACCAGCGCACGCTGCACCGCGTCGCCCTGGCCGAGCCGGTACTCCGAGGTCGTCAGCCAGTAGGAGCCCATCCACACGCCACCGGCCCCGAGCGCGAGCGCGGCCGCGATCTGCCGGCCGGAGCCGATGCCGCCGGCGGCCAGCACCTGCGCGTCCGTGCCGACCGCGTCGACGATCTCCGGCACGAGCACCATCGTGGCGATCTCGCCGGTGTGCCCGCCTGCCTCGGTGCCCTGCGCGATCACGATGTCCACACCGTTGTCGACATGCGACCGCGCGTGCTTCGCCTTACCGGCGAGCGCCGCGACGACTACATCGTGTTCGTGCGCGAGGTCGATGACGTCCTTCGGGGGCGAGCCGAGCGCGTTGGCGATGAGCGCGGGACGGTGCCGCAGCGCGACCTCGACGTGGGCACGCGCGACCGAGTGCAGCCAACCGAGTACGCCGGCGGCGCCGGGGTCGTCGTCGGCGGGCAACGGCGGCACGCCGAGCTTGCGCAACGTGTCGTCGACGAACTTGCGGTGTCCGTCCGGGATGTACTGGCCCAGGTCGGTGACGGTGCCCTCGGTGGGGATCTTGGCCGGCATGACGACGTCGACGCCGTACGGCTTGCCGTCGGTGTTCTCGTCCATCCAATTCAGGACGGCGTCGAGCTCCTCCGCCTCGTTGAACCGCACGCAGCCCAGTACGCCGAGCCCGCCGGCTCGGCTCACCGCCGCGGCGACGTGCTCCGACGGCGTGAACGCGAAGATCGGGTGGGCTATGCCGAGCTGGTCGCAGATCGGGGTGCGCACAGATCGTCTCCTGGGTGGTCGGTGGCGTACTGGCTCGCCCACTTGTAATCGGCCTTCGCGGTCGCGAGGCGCTGGACCTTGTCGACGAGCCAGATCGAGCGCGGCACCTTGTAGCCCGCGATCTCTCCGCGCGCGTGCTGGATGAGGTCCTCGGCGTTCGGCGTCGCGCCCGGCCGCGGTTCGATCAGCGCCGCCACGCGCTGGCCGAGGCGCTCGTCCGGCACGCCCACCACGAGCACGTCGAACACGTCCGGGTGCGACATCAACGCGGCCTCGACCTCTTCGGGGAAGACCTTCTCACCGCCGGTGTTCACCGACGTGTTGCCGCGGCCCAGCAGCGTGATCGTGCCGTCGGCCTCGTGCCGGGCGAAGTCCCCGGGCACCGTGAAGCGCTTGCCGTCGACCTCGACGAAGAGCCGCGCGGTCTTGTCCGGGTCCTTGTAGTAGCCCAGCGGAATGTGCCCGCCGCGGGCCAGCCGACCGATCTCCTCCGAGCCCGCCGGGATCGGCTTGTTGTACTCGTCGATGACGATCGTGTCGGCGCCGGCGCTCACGCGCGGACCGCCGATGCCCTGCTCGCTGTCCTTGGTGATCATGCCGATACCCATGAAGCCCGTCTCGGACGAGCCGATGGCGTCGGTCACAATCGAGTTGGGGAACAGCTCGAGGTACTCGTTCTTGACACTCTGCGAGAACAGCGCGGCGCTGCTGGAGATCGCGAACACCGAGGACACGTCGTAGCTGCCGGCCTTGAACGCCTCGATCATCGGCCGCGCCATCGCGTCGCCGATGAGCACGACGACGTTGACCTTGCGCCGCTCGACCGCCTTCCACACCTCGACCGGATCGAACTGCGGCAGCAACACGACGGTGTCGCCGCCGAACAGCGCCATCAGCGCCGCCCACTGCGCGTTGCCGTGAATGAGCGGGGCGAGACACAGCCGCACCATGCCGCCGCTCGTCTTGCCGGCCTCGGACTGCTCGTACTCGCTCTGCAGCGGTTCGCGGGTCATGAAGTTGATGCCGCCGCCGAGGGTGCGCCACACGTCCTCGTGCCGCCACATCACGCCCTTGGGCATGCCGGTGGTGCCGCCGGTGTAGAGCAGGTACAGGTCGTCGTTGCTGCGCTGCTCGAAGTCGCGCTCGGTGCTGCCGCTAGCGAGTGCGTCCGCCCAGGACGTGCCGGTGAACGCCGCGCCGCTGTCGTCGTCGATGACGACGACGTGCTTGACCGACGGCGCGCCGGGCAGCGCCTGGGCGACGTTGTCGGCATACGTCTGCTCGTGGACCAGCGCGACCACGTCGGCGTTGTCGAGGACGTAGCGGATCTCGGTCGCGGTGTAGCGGAAGTTGACGTTGATCAGCGCCGCTCGCAGCTTGTAGACCGCGAGCATGGTGACGATCGCTTCGAGCCGGTTGCGGGTGCACATGCCGACGTGCGAGCCCGCGCTCACGCCCTGGGCGGCGAGATGGTGCGCGAGGCGGTTGGCCTGCTCCTCGAGCTCGGCGTAGGTCGCTTCGTCATCGCCGCACGCGACCGCCAGCCGCTCCGGGAACAGGTCGACCGCGTGCTCGAACAGGTCCGCAATGTTGAAGGCCACGCAGCAAAACTAGAACGTGTTATCGTTCGGGGCAAGCCCGGATCGCCTGTGAGGACGGTTCCCGATGACTGCGGTTACCCCCGACGACCAGCACTGCCTCGTCGAGAAGCGCGGACACGTCCTCATCGTGACGATGAACCGGCCGGAGGCGAGGAACGCGCTGTCCGGACCGATGCTCGCCGGCATGACCGCGGCCTGGGACCAGGTGGACGGCGATCCGGACATCCGGGTCGCGATCCTCACCGGTGCGGGCGGCGCATTCTGCGCGGGCGCCGACCTCAAGGCCATGACCACCTCGCACCCGGGCGACAGCATGAATTCTTCGGCTGCCGCCGAGGGAGCCAAATCGATGGACCTGTCGGTCATCGAGTCATTGCTCAAGGGCCGGCGGCTGACCAAGCCGCTGATCGCAGCGGTCGAAGGTCCGGCCATCGCCGGCGGCACCGAGATCCTGCAGGCCACCGACATCCGCGTCGCCGGTGAGAGCGCACGCTTCGGGGTGAGCGAGCCGCGCTGGGGGCTGTTCCCGCTCGGCGGTTCCGCGGTTCGGCTGGTACGCCAGGTCCCGTACACGGTCGCCGCCGATCTGCTGCTCACCGGGCGGCACATCACCGCGCCCGAGGCGAAGGAGATCGGGCTCATCGGCCACGTCGTCACCGACGGCGAGGCGCTGGCGACGGCGCTCGAGATCGCCGATTCGATCGCTGCGAACGGCCCGCTCGCGGTGCAGGCGATCCTCCGCACGATCCGCGAGTCGGAAGGCATGCACGAGAACGACGCGTTCCGGCTCGACGCGAAGCTCGGCATGGCGGTGTTCCAGAGCGAGGACGCGAAGGAGGGCCCGCGCGCGTTCGCGGAGAAGCGCAAGCCCAACTTCCAGGGACGCTAGCCTTCGGGTCGTGCCGACCTATCTCGTCCTGGGCGCCGGCCCGGGTTTGGGGCTGGCCGTCGCCCGGCGGTTCGCCATCGGCGGCTACGCCGCCGTGCTGGCCACCCGCGATGCCGCCGACGCCGAATCACTGGCGGACGGATTGCGGGCGGACGGCTTCGCCGCCGACGGTGTCGGCATCGACCTGCTGGATTCCGGCGATGTCACACGGGTCGTGCGCGGTGTGGGTGAGCGGCACGGCAGCATCGACGTCCTGCACTTCCACCCCAGCATCTGGCGCGAGCAGGATCCGCTGCATCTCAGCGTCGCCGAACTGCTCCAGGACGTGACGGCCGGTGCCGCGGCGCTACTGCCCGCGGTGCAGGCGGCGCGTCCGTTCATGCCCGCCGGCGGGCGGGTTCTCGTCACCGGCAGCGCGGCGGCAGACACGCCGTGGCACGGCGCCGCCTCGCTCGGCGTGCAGAAGGCGGCGGTGCGCAATCTGGTCACCAGCCTCGACGCGACGCTGGCGCCGGACGGCATCCGCGCGGTTGCGGTGCAGATCAACGGCGTACTCGCCGCGGATGGACCCTTCTCCCCTGCGCCGATCGCCCAGGCGATGTGGCTGGCGGTCACGCGCTCGGACGCAGAATGGACGCCGCACGTCTCGTACGACGGCTGAACGCGACGGATCGGTCGGATCAGGCCTTGGCGTCGATCGCTGCCGCCATGTCGGCGCCGAGCTGCTTCAGGGCCTTCGACAGGTTGTTCAACACGGGCAGGCTCTTCGACCTGGCGAAAATGCCGGACTTCGCCTTGATGACGGCGGCGACGTCCTTCTCGAGCTTCGCCACGTCGACCCGAAGAGCTTTCACCTTCTTGGCTTCGGCGTCGAAGACCTTCAGTTGCTCCTGCTTCAGCGACCTGTACTTGTCGATCTGGCCCAGCCAGCCCTTGACCATTCGGTCGCTCGCAGCGTGCGGATCGGCGGCGGTCTTCGCCTTCAGTTCCGTCAATCGGTCGGCGAGCTCTTCTGCCGCGGCGACGACGTAATCGCTCATCTTGTAATACTCGAGCTCGGCGGTGCGCAGCTGGCTCAGCACCGGCTGCACCTTGGCCTGGAGATCTCGGTAGCTGTCGACCACCCGCTTGAGTTCTTTCGGCATGTCAGCTCACAGCTCCGGATTCTTCTTGCTGATGTCGGCGACAGCGGCGCCGGCCTTGGCGAGTTCTTCGGCGCTCTTGAGAACCTGCGCCAGGCTCGCCTTGGCGCGCTGGGCCTTCTTCTTGTCGTCCTGCGCGAGCTTCTTGAGTTGGTCGACGGTCAACTTCTCCGCCTCGTTCGCCATCGGGTCCCCCCTCTGTGGTGGCCGGATACCAACCGCAGATTAGCGCGCTTCGAGCGCCGCCAGAAGGAAGTCTGAACGGCGTAGCCGGCCGCCGTCAGTGGGCGAGGTCGTGCACGAACTCCCCGAGCTGCGCGAGGTTGCGGCACTCGACCATCGGCATGATCGCGCCGTATTCGCCGGCGCGCGAGTCACCGGTGTCCCAGATCGCGCGCCGCTCCGGGTTGAGCCAGAAGGCGTGCTTGGCCCGCTCGACAAGCTCGGTGACGACGGGCAGCGCCAGGTCACCGTAGTTCGACCGGGCGTCGCCGAGGATCAGCAGCGACGTGCGCGGGCCGACGGCGTCCGGGAACCGGCCCGCGAACAGTTCGAACGCGCGGCCATAGTCCGTGCGGCCGAGCAGCCAGGTCACGTCCGCCTCGTTGGCCAAGCGCGTCACCGCCCCGACCGGATCACTGCCCGGGACGAAGAAGCGGGTGACCTCGTCCAACTCGTCGACGAATGCGAACGCGCGCACCTTGGTGAACTGTTCACGCAGCGCGTAGACGAGAAGCAGGGTGAAGTTCGCGAAGGAGGTGACCGACTCGCTGACGTCGCAGAGCACGACCAGCTCGGTCTTGAGCGGTCGCTTGGGCCGGTAGCGCGTCGTCACCGGCACGCCGCCGGTCGACAGCGACGCCCTGATGGTGCGGCGGAAGTCGAGCTGTCCGCGCTTGCCGTGCCGCTGGTCGATCGCGAGCCGGGATGCGAGACGACGCGCGAGCGGCTGGATCTCGCGGCGCAGCGCGACCAGGTCGGCGCGGGTCGCGCCGAGGAAGTTGACCCGGTCGATGGTCGGGCGGCGCGCGGTGCGCGACACCGTTTCGGCGTCGCTGAGCTCGGCGAGGCGGCGGCGCACATCGACGTCGACGCGGTTCTCGAAGCGCGCGATGCGCTCGTTGATCGTGGTGCGCGCGCGCCGCTCGGCAAGCCCGCTGCGTTCGGCGCCGGCGAGGAACTGCTCGAGCAGGCCGGCCATCAGCGTCTGCGGCGACACCCGTTCCAGCACTGCCATGCGCGACCAGCTGTTCTGCCCGGGCGTCCGGCCCGGCACCGACCCGAACGCGCCGACCGCCTCGCGCGCAATCACGTCGAGCAGTTGTGCGTCGCCACTTCGCAGGTACGCGGCGAGATCCTCGCGGATACGATCGCGCCGCGGGTCGTCGAGCGGGCCGCGCGGTGCCGCGTCCGGGTCGCGCGGCGGCACCTCGGTGCGGCTCGGCGCCGCGACCGAGTGGCAGGTCACCGGCGGATAGAAGATGTCGAACCCGGTGTCGAAGGCCGGACGATGCAGCTGCCGCTTGACCAGACTCGCGGCGAGCGCAGCACGCAGTTGCTCGCGGTCGAGCAGCTCGATCGCGCGCATCGCGCGTACCGCGTCAAGCCCTTCGGCGACCGAGACGGTGATCCCGGCCTCGCGCAGCGCGTGCACGAAGTCGACGTGCCGGTCGACGAGCGTCATGGCGTCAGCCCGAGCTCCTTGGCCGCGCGCTCATGGTCGGAATGGTGCTTGAGGATGACACCCAGCGTGCTCGCGATTGCCTCTTCGTCGAGCGCGCCGATGCCCAGCGCCAGCAGCGTGCGCGCCCAGTCGATCGTCTCCGCGACCGAAGGCGCCTTCTTCAGCTCCAGGGTGCGCAGCGTCGCCGCGGTGCGCGCGAGCTCGTCGGCGAGATCGGGTTCGAGGTCGGGCACCTGCGCGAGCACGATGTCGCGCTCGCGCTCGGGGCTCGGGTAGTCCAGGTGCAGGTAGAGGCAGCGCCGCTTGAGCGCCTCGGACAGCTCGCGGGTGGCGTTCGAGGTGACGACGACGAACGGCCGGCGGGTGGCAACGACGGTGCCCAGCTCGGGGATCGTGACCTGGAAGTCCGAGAGCACTTCGAGTAGAAGTGCCTCGACCTCGACGTCAGTCTTGTCCGCTTCGTCGATCAGCAGGACGGTCGGTTCGTCGCGCCGGATCGCGGTCAGCAGCGGCCGGGTGAGCAGGAACTCGTCGGTGAAGATGTCGTCGTGGGTCGCTTCCCACGCCTGGTCCGCCGGCGCCGCTTGGATGCGCAGCAGCTGCTTCTTGTAGTTCCACTCGTACAGCGCGCGCGCCTCGTCCAAGCCCTCGTAGCACTGCAGCCGGATGAGCAGCGCGCCGGTCGCTTCGGCCACCGCCTTGGCCAGCTGGGTCTTGCCGACACCGGCCGGCCCCTCGATCAGCAGCGGCTTCTCGAGCGCGGCAGCCACGAACACCGTGGTCGCGGTGGCCGGGTCGGTGAGGTAGCGCACGCGCGCGAGCTCGCTGGCGACTTGCTCCGGCGAGGTGAACACGACCTCACGATGCCAGAGACCCATAACCCGGCGAGCGCGAGCGTGAGCTACGTGACGTTCGGCGCGGGCCGGCTGAATCCTGCAAATCTAGAACACGTATCAGTTTATTGCGGCCCATGCTGCAGGGGCTATTGCCGCCAGAACGAGAACATGTTTCACTCGGCTGGTGACGGTTGTCGAGCCGCTGAGCGCGCCCATCGAGCTGCATTTCGACTACACCCGCTCCCTAGGCCCGACGCTGAGCCGGTTCATGACCGGGCTGGCCGGCCGGACGGTCGTCGGCGGGCGCGGGTCGGACGGGACGGTCTACGTCCCGCCCCTCGAATACGACCCGGCAACCGGCGCGGCGATCACCGAGTTCGTGGACGTCGCCGACCGCGGCGAGGTGCTCAGCTGGAGCTGGGCCGCCGAGCCGCTGCCGGGCCAGCCGCTGGAGCGGCCCTTCGCCTGGGTACTGGTGAAGCTCGACGGCGCCGACACCGGCCTGCTGCACGCCCTCGACGTGCCCTCCCCCGACGCGGTCCGCACCGGTATGCGGGTGCAGGCGCGCTGGGCGGCCGAGCCGGCCGGGCACATCCGCGACATCGTCTGCTTCGACCCCGAGACCGACGCGGCAACGGCCGAGCCGATCAGCGGCCTCGATGCGGTGTCCATGATGACGACCCCGGTCTTCCTCGGCGTGCAGCACTCGGCGTCGGTCCAGGAGACCCGCTACCTGCAGGGGCTCCGGGAGGGACGGCTGCTCGGGCAGCGGTGCCCGCAGTGCCGCAAGGTCTACATCCCGCCGCGGGGCGCGTGCCCGGTCGACGGCGTGCCGACCGAGGAAGAGGTCGAGCTCCCCGACCGCGGCACCGTCACCACGTTCTGCATCGTCAACGTGCCGTTCCTCGGCCAGCGCATCCCGCCTCCCTACGTCGCCGCGTACGTGCTGCTCGACGGAGCCGACATCGCGTTCCTGCACCTGATCCTCGACTGCGCTGCCGAGGACGTACGCATGGGTATGCGGGTCGAGGCCGCGTGGAAACCGCGCGAAGAATGGGAATTCGGGCTGCAGAACATCACGCACTTCCGCCCGACCGGCGAACCGGACGCCGAGTACGACACGTTCAAGGAGCACCTCTGATGCGTGATGTGGCCGTCGTCGGATTCGCACAGTCGCGGCAGGTGCGCCGGACGACGGGCACCACGAACGGCGTCGAGATGCTCGTTCCGCTGATCACGGGCGCGCTGGGCGAGCTCGGCATCGCGAAGGGCGACATCGGGTTCTGGTGCTCGGGCTCGTCCGACTACCTCGCCGGCCGGGCGTTCTCGTTCGTCTCCGCAGTGGACGCCACCGGCCCGGTGCCGCCGATCAACGAGTCGCACGTCGAGATGGACGCCGCCTGGGCGCTGTACGAGGCGTGGATCAAGATCCAGACCGGCGATGTCGACACAGCGCTGATCTACGGCTTCGGCAAGTCTTCTGCCGGCAACCTGCGCCGCACACTCGCGCTGCAGCTCGACCCGTACGTGCTCGCGCCGCTGTGGCCCGACTCGATCGCGATCGCCGGGCTGCAGGCCCAGCTGGGCATCGACCAGGGCAAGTGGAGCGAGCAGGCGATGGCCGAGGTAGCCGTGCGCAGCCGGCGCGACGCGGAGACCAACCCGAACGCCCAACTCAGCGGCTCCAAGGACGTCGACTCGCTGCTCGCCGAGCCCTACCTGGCGCAGCCGCTGCGCCGCCACGACTGCGCGCCGGTCACCGACGGTGCCGCGGTCGTCGTGCTGGCCGCCGAAGGCCGCGCCCGCGACCTCGCCGAGCGACCCGCCTGGATCTCCGGCATCGCGCACGCCGTCGACTCCGCGCACCTGGGCGCGCGCGACCTCACGACCTCACCGTCGACCGTCATCGCCGCCCAGCGCGCCGGCATCGACGGCGTCGAGCTTGCCGAGCTGTACACGCCCTTCACGCACCAGGAACTGCTGTTGCGCAGCGAGCTGGGTCTCGGTGACGGGGTGCGCATCACGCCCTCGGGCGGCGCACTGGCCGGCAACCCCATGTTCGCCGGCGGGCTGGTGCGCATCGGCGAGGCCGCCCGGCAGATCTCCGACGGCGCGGCAGGGCGCGTGCTCGCGCACGCGACAAGCGGCCCGGCGCTGCAGCAGAACCTGGTGTGCGTCATGGAAGGACGCTGATGTCGAAAGAGCGCGCCGCCGTTCTCGGGACGGGCCAGACGCACTACAAGGCGAAGCGGCAGGACGTGTCGATGGCGGGGCTGCTGCGCGAGGCGATCGACCGCGCGATGCTCGACGCCGACGTCGGCTGGGACGACATCGACGCGGTCGTCGTCGGCAAGGCGCCCGATTTCTTCGAGGGCGTCATGATGCCCGAACTCTCGCTCGCCGACGCGATCGGCGCCGTCGGCAAGCCCCTGCTGCGCGTGCACACCGCGGGCTCGGTCGGCGGCTCGACCGGCGTCGTCGCGTCGTCGCTCGTGCAGGCCGGCGTGCACGAGCGGGTGCTGGCGGTCGCGTGGGAGAAGCAGTCGGAGTCGAACGCCATGTGGGCGCTGTCGATCCCGGTCCCGTTCAACATGCCGGTGAACGCCGGCGCGGGCGGCTATTTCGCGCCGCACGTGCGCAGCTACATCCGCCGCTCGGGCGCGCCTCACCACGTCGGGGCGATCGTGGCCGCGAAGGATCGCCGCAACGCCGCGAAGAACCCGTACGCACACCTCCAGCAGCCGGACATGACGATGGAGAAGGTCCAGGAGTCGCAGATGCTCTGGGACCCGATCCGCTACGACGAGACCTGCCCGTCCTCCGACGGCGCGTGCGCGGTCGTGATCGGCAGCGAGCGCGCCGCGGCATCGGTCGAGCGGCCGGCATGGATCCACGCGACGGCGATGCGCACCGAGCCGACGTTCTACGCCGGACGTGACCAGGTGAACCCGAAGGCCGGCCGCGAGTGTGCGGCGGCCCTGTGGAAGCAGGCCGGCATCACCAACCCGCTCGAGGAGATCGACGCGGCCGAGATCTACGTCCCGTTCTCGTGGTTCGAGCCGATGTGGCTGGAGAACCTCGGTTTCATGCCGGAGGGCGAGGGCTGGAAACTCACCGAGGCCGGCGAGACCGAGATCGGCGGCACGTTGCCGGTCAACTGCTCCGGAGGCGTACTCAGCTCGAACCCGATCGGCGCGTCCGGGATGATCCGGTTCGCCGAGGCTGCGATGCAGGTGATGGGGCGCGCCGGCGAGCACCAGGTGGACGGCGCTCGCAAGGCGGTCGGGCACGCCTACGGCGGCGGGTCGCAGTTCTTCTCGATGTGGGTCGTCGGAGCGGAGAAACCAGAATGACAACGACTGACTTCGGCCCGTCCGAGGTGCGCTGGAACGCACCGTCGAAGGCCGCACACCCGGCACGCGACGCCGCGTTCCGCTCCTACGACGCGGTGCTGCGCAAGGACAAGGAAGCCTGGCTCGCGAACTTCGCCGAGGACGGCTGGATCGAGGACCCGGTCGGCCCGTCCATGTTCGACGAAGAGGGCAAGGGCCATCACGGCCCGGACGCGCGGGCGAACTTCTGGGACATCACCATCGCGACGGTCGCGCGTTTCGAGTTCGACATCACCGACTCGTTCGCGTGCGCCAACGAGTGCGTCAACGTCGGCACGATCTACACCACGCTGCCCAGCGGGCACCGGGCCGCGTGTGAGGGCGTCTTCCACTACGCAGTGAACGACAATGGTGAACTGCTCTCGCTGCGCGCGTTCTGGGAGCTCGACCGGATGATGGCGACACTCAAGGCCCTCGACGCTGACTGAGCTGTCAGCCGGGCCGCGAGGCGCTCGTCACGTCGGTGATCGCGCGGTCGAGCATGTCCAGACCGAGGTCGAGTTCGGCGTCGGTGACCGTCAGCGGCGGTGCGATGCGGAAGACGCCACCCATCGCAGGCAACTGCACGATATTCATGGACAGGCCGAGCTCGAAGCAGCGTCGCCCGATTGCCGCGCCGGTCTCCGGCGCGGGCTTGCGGGACGCGCGGTCGGCCACGATCTCGACGCCGAGGAGCAGGCCGCGGCCGCGCACGTCGCCGATGCACTCATGACGCTGCTGTAGTTCCTGCAGTCCACGGCGAAGCCGCTCGCCGGCCCGCACCGCCCGCTCGGCAAGGCGCTCCCGCGCCAGGACGTCGAGCACCGCGAGGCCGACCGCCGCAGGCAGCGGATCGGAGACGTGCGTGGTGTAGAAGAGGAAGCCTCGTTCGTACGCGCGCTCCTCGATCTCCGGCGTGGTGAGGACGGCCGCGAGCGGCAGGCCCGCACCGAGTGTCTTGGACAGAGTCAGCACATCCGGGGTCATGGCGTCGCGTTCGTGCGCGAACATCTGGCCGGTGCGCCCGATGCCGGTCTGTGCCTCATCGAGGACGAGCAGCATGTCGCGCTCGCGGCAGCGTCGGAGCAGGGCGGGTAGGTAGCCGGGCGGTAGGTCGATCACGCCGCCGGAGGACAGGATCGGTTCGGCGATGAACGCGGCGAGCCCGCCCGAGGTTTGCCGGTCGATGAGATCGAACCCGTCGTCGAGTTCGCGTTGCCAGTCGAGCTCGCCGCCCGTGCTCGTGAACCTCGGGCGATAGGCGTTGGGCGCCGGGATCGCCATCGAGCCGACGGCGGCCGGCCCGTAGCCGCGGCGGCCGGCCGAGTACGTCGCGGACGCCGCGGCGCCGGTCATGCCGTGCCACGACTGGCTGAACCCGACGACCTCCCATCCCCCGGTGACCAGACGGGCCATGCGCAGCGCCGCCTCGTTGGACTCGGCACCCGTCGTGAGAAGCAGCACCCGCTCCAGACCCGGCGCTAGCGAGCCCAACGCCTCAGCGAGATCGATCACGGGCCGGGAGAGCATCCCGGAGAACAGGTGGTCGAGCCGGCCGACCATGTCGCGGACGACCTCGACGATCGCCGGATGCGAATGCCCGAGGATCGAGCTCATCTGGCCGCTCGTGAAGTCCAGCACCGCGCGGCCCGCCGCGTCGTACACGTAGGACCCCGCGGCCCGCTCCGCGACGAACGGCGCGAAATCGCCCGCCCCGCTGTAGCGGATCAGATGGCGAGCCGCCCGGGCCAGCTCGGCCCGGGCGGCAGCAGCGGCGTCGTCCATCGGGCCAAGCTACCGCGCCGAGGTCGGACCGCTCCGGTCGTTACGCCGACTTGGCTTCGCGCAACTGCAGCCGGTTGCCGTCCGGGTCGGTGAACCCTGCCAGGTAGCCCCACGGGTACTCGACGATGCCCCCGTCGAACTGCACACCGCGCGACTGGAGCACATCCACCGCGGTGCGGATGTCCGGAGTCTCGATCGTGTACGCCGCCGGGATGCGGTCGCCGATCGGCTGGCCCTGCCCGGGCGTTCCGGGCCACAGCAGCAGCTGGAAATCCTGGTCGCCGATGCCGACGCTCAGGAAGCGCGGCCCGGACGGCGTCGGGTTCTCGCCCTTCTTCTCCAGACCCAAGACGTTCGTGTAGTAGTCGAGTGCCTTGTCCTGATCGCTGACGAACACCGTCGTGTAGACGATCTTCTCGAACATTGTCTTCCTCCATCTGTCGTTGCCTTCATGGGGTTGACGGATGCCGGCGAGCAAAGGTGACACGATGTGCGGGTGTCCAAGGCGCTGCTCGATGACCAAGACATAGACCATCTCCGCCAAGCGCTGAGCGAGTACACGGTGCAGGGTGTGCAGGAGCTGCTCGGTGATGCCGGGGCAGCCGCGTTGCAGCGCGGCGACGTGCTCGGCGCGAGCCGCGGCTTCGAGGGCGACGAGCCGGTCGTGACGCTGCTGCGGCTGTTCGTACTCGGCGAAGCGGTGTCCGAGGAACTCGCGCGCAAGACCTTCGCCCCGTTGCCGTTGGAGAGCGCGGCGGCGGGCGGCGTCATCGAATTGTCCGCCGGCGAGGCCCGCGCGCAGGTCACCATTCGGCCCTACGGCGAGCTCGGCGGCGACACGGCGCGCGGGCTGCCCTGGTGGGTCGTCTCGGACTTCGGCTTCGACGTGCGCCCCGGTGTGGTCCGCCCTGACCACGTGCTCGGCGTCAACGGCTCCGGGCAGCTGCTCGCCGGCTCGACGCCACGCCTCGAGGTGGCTCGCGCGCTCGACATCGGCACCGGGGCCGGCATGCAGTCGCTGCACCTCGGCACGCACTCCGGATCGATCGTCGCGACCGACATCAACGAACGGGCGCTGCGCTTCGCCGCCACCACCGCCGCACTGTCCGGTCAGACCTGGGACCTGCGCCACGGCTCGCTGCTCGAACCGGTCGGCGACGAGTTGTTCGACCTCATCGTCGCGAACCCGCCGTACATCGTCTCGCCCGGCACCGGCATCGAGACGCACAGCTACCGAGACAGCGGGATGGCCGGTGACGCTGTGTGCGAGGCGCTGGTCCGCGGCATGCCCGCGCGCCTTGCGCCGGGCGGCACCGCGCAGATGCTCGGCAACTGGATCATCACCGACGGCGAGACGTGGGAGGAGCATGTCGGCGGCTGGCTGGACGGCTCGGGCTGCGACGCCTGGGTGTGGCAGTGGGGCGTCACCGAGCCTGCCGAGTACGTCAATCTCTGGCTCGCCGACGCCGGCGGCACCCCCGGCAGCGAGACGTGGATCCGCGAGTACACGCAGTGGCGCGACTGGTTCGAATCGATCGGCGCGCGCGGCGTCGCGAGCGGGATGATCACGCTGTGGCGCGCCGACGAGGGCGTCGAGCCGATCGTCGAAATGGACGAGGTGCCGCAGGCGTTCGAGCAGCCCATCGCCGCCGAGATAGCGTCCTGGCACCTGCGGCAGCGCTGGCTGGCCGGCCAGACCGACATCCAACTACTCGACGCCAGGCTCGTCGCCCCGCCCTTCGTGGTGCTCGATCGCATGGATCAGGTCGGCGAGAACGGCTGGGAGCCGCTCAACCGACGGCTGCGCCAGGTTCGCGGCATGCGCTGGGAGGCCGGTATCGACGACTCGATCGCGACGATCGTCGGCGGCTGCACGGGCGCGTCCCATCTGGCGACGCAGGTCGCGCTGCTGGCCGATTCGCTGGGACGGCCGTTCTCCGAGATGGCCGAAGCGGTTCTGCCGCTGGTCCGGCACTTCATCGCCCGCGGCTTCCTGCTCCCCCGCGACGACACGTAACCGCGCTCAGCCGACGGCGCGCTCGCCCGTCCAGAACTCGGCGCGCAGCGCCTTCTTGTCCGGCTTGCCGAGCCCCGTAAGCGGCAGCGCGTCGCGCACGATGACCTGCTTCGGCGACTGCACCGAGCCCTTGCGGTCCTTGACCGCGTCCTGGATCTCCGCGGTCATACGTGCGATCGACTCATCGTCACGCGGCGCGTCGGGACGCAGCACCACGACCGCGGTGACGGCCTCGCCGAACTTGTCGTGGGGCACGCCGATGACACCGACCTGGGCGACCATCGGATGCTCGGCGACGACGTCCTCGACCTCACGCGGGAAGACGTTGAAGCCGCCGGTGACGATCATGTCCTTGGTGCGGTCGACGATGTACCAGAAGCCGTCCGCGTCCTCTCGCGCGACGTCGCCGGTGTGCAGCCAGCCGTCGCGGAACGTCTGCGCCGTCTCGTCGGGCAACTGCCAGTAGCCGCCGGCAAGCAGCGAGCCGCTGACGCAGATCTCCCCCGGTTCGCCGACGGGCACACGGTTGCCGGACTCGTCGAGCAGCGCAGCGCGGATGAACGCCGAGGGACGCCCACACGAGGACAGCCGGCGGTCGTCGCCGGATACGTGGTCCTGCTTGGCCAGGTACGTGATCACCATCGGCGCCTCGGACTGTCCGTAGTACTGCGCGAAGATCGGCCCGAAGCGGTCGATGGCTTCACGCAGCCGCACCGGGTTGATCGCCGACGCGCCGTAGTACACGGTCTCGAGCGACGACAGGTCGCGAGTGTGCGAGTCGGGGTGGTCCATCAGGGCGTAGAGCATCGCGGGGACGAGCATCGTCGCGGTGATGCGCTGTTCCTCGATGGTGCGCAGCACCTCCGCAGGATCGAAGCGGGGCAGCACGTACAGCGTGCCGCCCTTGATCACGGTCGGCACGAAGAACGCGGCGCCCGCGTGCGAGAGCGGCGTGCACATCAGGAAGCGCGGGTTCTCCGGCCACTCCCATTCGGCGAGCTGGATCTGCGTCATCGTGTTGAACGCGCCGGACAGCCCGATCACGCCCTTGGGCTTGCCGGTCGTGCCGCCGGTGTAGGTGATCGACGTGATGTGGTCGGGCGGCAGCACCTTCGCGGTCAGCGGCTGCGGTCCGAACTCGGCCGCCATCGCGACGAGGTCGACACCGACGTCGGCCAGTGATTCCGGCACCGGTCCGATGGTGAGCACCTGCTTGAGACCGGGGCACCTCTCCAGCAGCTGAAGCGCCCGCTCGGCGAAGTACGGGTCGATGATCAGCGTCGTGATGCCGGCATCGTTGATGACATACGCGTGGTCGTCGGCCGAGCCGAGTGGGTGCAGCGACGTGCGCCGGTAGCCCTGCGTCTGTCCCGCGCCGAGGATGAACAGCACCTCGGGCCGGTTGAGCGCCAGCAGCGCACCGGGCGTGTTCGACGCGGCATCCAGCGCCTCGAACGCCTGGATGTACTGGCTGATCCGATCGGCGGTCTCGGCGCCGGTCAGCGTCACGTCACCGAGGTGGACGATCGGCCGGTCGCGGTGGCGCCGCAGCGCGGCGACCATCAGGTCCCCGTTGTGCGCGGGGACGCGCAGCGTGTCGCCCATCAGTGGGCGACGGGGCACTTGCCGTAGGCGACCGGGATCTCCTTGATGCCGTGCAGCCACCCGGAGCGCAGCCGCTTCGGGTCACCGATGAGCGAGATGTCCGGCAGCGCGTCCGCGATCGCGTTGAAGATCAGGTTCATCTCCACCCGGGCCAGGTTGGCGCCGATGCAGTAGTGCGCACCGGTGCCGCCGAAGCCTAGGTGCGGGTTCGGGTCGCGCGTGATGTCGAACTTGTACGGGTCCTCGAACACGTCGGGGTCGAAGTTCGCCGCCGCGTAGTACATGCCGACGCGTTGGCCCGCCTTGATGAGCTGACCACCCAGCTCGACGTCCTCCTTGGCGGTGCGCTGGAAAGACACCACCGGCGTCGACCAACGCACGATCTCGTCGGCCGTGGTCTCCGGGCGCTCGCGCTTGTACAGCTCCCACTGGTCGGGGTGCTCGAAGAAGGCGAGCATGCCGTGGCTGATCGCGTTGCGGGTCGTCTCGTTGCCGGCGACCGAGAGCAGGATGGTGAAGAAGCCGAACTCGTCGGACGTCAGCTCCTCGCCGTCGATCTCGGCATTCACCAGCTTGGTGACGATGTCGTCGCGCGGATTGGCCTTGCGTTCCTCGGCCATCTCCATGAAGTAGCTCAGCGTCTCGTACGACGCGGTCTGGCTGTCTTCCTGATTGCCGTCGACGTCGTCGTTCTGGATCATCCGGTTCGACCAGTCGAAGATCTTGAACCGGTCCTCCTGCGGCACGCCGAGCAGCTCACAGATCGCCTGCAGTGGCAGCTCGCACGCGAGGTCGCGCACGAAGTCGCCGTTCTCCTTCGCGGCCGCCTCGGCCACGATCTTGTGCGCCCGTTCGGTGAGCGCAGCCTTGAGCCCTTCGACGGCGCGCGGGGTGAAACCGCGCGAGACGATCGAACGCATCCGGGTGTGCTGCGGCGCGTCCATGTTCAGCATGATCACGCGCTGCATTTCGATGTTCTCCCGGGGCATGCCTTCCGGGAATCTGATGATCGCGCCGTTCTCCCAGGACGAGAAGATCTTGTCCTGCCGCGACACCTCCTTGACATCGGCGTGCCGGGTCAAGACCCAGTGACCGTCGTCCTCGAACCCGTCGCGATGCCGCGGCTGCGACTGCCACCACACGGGCGCGGTACGCCGCAACTCCTCCCACTGCTCGCGCGGCAGCCCGCGGAGATTCATGTCGGGGTCGTTGACGTCGAAACCCTCGGGGAGATTGGGCGCAGCCACGCGGCCTCCAAACAATCTGCAACACGTTCTACTCGCATTCAAGCACACGCAGCCGCGAGATGTGAACAGTTCGGCCCCGATCTGTTGCACCCGCATAGGAACGTGTTCTACTTTCGAGGAATCACGTGCGCGCGGGGATCGAAGGGCGGTCTGCAGTGGGTTCTCCCGTCATCGTAGAGGCGGTTCGCACGCCCATCGGGCGGCGCAACGGCTGGCTGTCCGGCCTGCATGCCGCCGAGGTACTCGGCGCCGCCCAACGCGCGCTCGTGGAGCGCGCCGGGATCGACCCGCAGCTGGTCGAGCAGATCGCCGGGGGCTGTGTGACGCAGGCCGGCGAGCAGTCGAACAACGTGACCAGGACCGCCTGGCTGCACTCCGGCCTGCCCTGGCAGACGGCCGCCTTCACGATCGACGCGCAGTGCGGCTCGGCGCAACAGGCGAACCACCTCATCGCCGGGCTCATCGCGGCAGGTGCGATCGACGTGGGCATCGCGTGCGGCGTCGAGGCGATGTCGCGGGTACCGCTCGGCGCGAACCGGGGCGAAACGGGCTCACCGCGCCCGGACACCTGGGACATCGACCTGCCGAACCAGTTCCTGGCCGCCGAGCGCATCGCCGAGCGCCGCGGGATCACCCGCGAACAGCTGGACGCGTTCGGGCTCGCCTCGCAGCACAAGGCCAAGTCGGCCTGGGACGAGGGCCGCTTCGCGCGCGAGGTCGCTCCGGTCGTGGCTCCCGTCCTCGACGAGGACGGCAAGCCGACCGGCGAGTCGCGCACAGTGGAAAAGGACCAGGGCCTGCGCGACACCACCGCCGCGGGGCTCGCCGGGCTCAAGCCGGTGTTCGAGGGCGCGAAGCACACCGCGGGCACCTCGTCGCAGATCTCCGACGGTGCCGCCGCGCTGATGCTCATGGACGAAGACCGCGCCAAGGCGCTCGGCCTGACGCCCCGCGCGCGCATCGTCACGCAGTGCCTGGTCGGCGCCGAGCCGTACTACCACCTGGACGGACCGGTGCAGGCCACCGCGCGGCTGCTCGAGCGCAGCGGCATGTCGATCGACGACATCGACATCTTCGAGGTGAACGAGGCCTTCGCGTCCGTACCGATGTCGTGGCTGAACGTGCACGGCGCCGACCCGGAGAAACTGAACGTCAACGGCGGCGCGATCGCGATCGGCCACCCCGTCGGGAGCACCGGCTCGCGACTCATCACCACCGCGCTGCACGAACTCGAGCGGCGCGACGGCGCCACCGCGCTGATCAGCATGTGCGCCGGCGGCGCGCTGTCGACCGGCACCATCATCGAACGGATCTGAGGGGCACATGAGCGGCGAAGCAGGCTTGACGGACGTCATCGACGCACCGGCGGACAAGATCATCGAAGCGCTGACCGACTTCGAGACCTTCCCCGACTGGCAGGCCGCGGTACTCGAGTGCGAGGTGCTCGAGCGCGACGCCGACGGGCGCGGCTCGCTGGTGCGGATGAAGGTCGACGCGAAGGTGCGCAAGGTCGAGTACGTCGTGCGCTACAGCTACGACCTGCCGCGCCGGCTCAGCTGGGCGCAGGTCAGCGGCGACCTCAAGGAGAACACCGGCGTGTACACGTTCGCCCCGCGCGACGACGGCAAGACCGACGTCACCGTCGACATCGTGGCCGAGGTCGGGTTCTTCGTGCCGGGCCCGATGAAGAAGCTGATCCGCGAGCAGTCGCTGAAGAACTCGCTGCGCGAACTCAAGAAGCGCGTCGCCTGACCGCGCTACTCGGTGGGGCGTGCCGCGGCTAGGAACGCGGGCGCCTCGCCGCCGCCGTGCGCGGTGAGTACCGCGCCGGAGACGTAGGACGCGAGCGGCGACGCGAGGAACGCGACGCACCGCCCGATCTCCTCCGGCTCGGCGAGCCGGCCGATCGGCACCGTCGCGCCCACCGCGGCGATGCCCGCCTCGTCGCCGTAGTGCAGGTGCGCCTGCTCGGTGCGCACCATGCCCGCCGCCACCGAGTTGACGCGCACCTTCGGTCCCCACTCCACGGCCAGCGACCCGACCAGGTTGTCCAGGCCGGCCTTCGCCGCGCCGTAGGCCGCAGTGCCCGGGGACGGACGGTGCCCGCTCACGCTGCTCACCATGACGATCGTGCCGCCGGACTCCTGGCGCTGCATGGCCGCATTCGCCACCTGCGCGACCAGCAGCGGCGCCTCGAGGTTCAGTTCGATGATCTTCGCGTGCAGCCGCGGGCTGGCGGTGGCCGCGTCCGAGCGGGGCGCGCCGCCCGCGTTGTTGACGAGGATGTCGAGCCGGCCGTGGTCGGCCACCATCGCGTCGATGAGCAGGCGGACCTGCTCCTCGTCGCGGACGTCGCACGGGCGGAACTCCACGCCGGGCAGCGGGTCCTCCGGGGCGCGCCGGGCACACGCAACCACGGTCGCGCCGCAGTCACGCAGCACGGCGCTGATGCCCTTGCCGACACCGCGCACGCCCCCGGTGACCAGGGCTACCGAACCGTCCAGCTCGAGCCTCACGCATGCTAACCTACCAAGCACTTGCTTGTTTGAGGAGTCGCATGGGCATCAGCACCTCCGCCGCCGGCGCGGTCGCGGTCGTCACCGTCGACTACCCGCCGGTGAACGCCCTGCCGGTACAGGGCTGGTTCGACCTCGCCGACGCGGTGCGCGCGGCCGGCCGGGACCCCGCCGTGCACGCCGTGGTGCTGCGCGCCGAGGGCCGTGGCTTCAACGCCGGCGTCGACATCAAGGAGATGCAGCGCACCAGCGGGTTCGATGCGCTCATCGGCGCCAACCGCGGCTGCTACGAGGCCTTCGGCGCGGTTTATGACTGCGCGGTACCGGTCGTCGTCGCGGTGCAGGGCTTCTGCCTCGGCGGCGGCATAGGCCTGGTCGGCAACGCCGATGTCGTGGTGGCGGCCGACGACGCCACGTTCGGGCTGCCCGAGGTCGACCGCGGTGCGCTCGGCGCCGCGACCCATCTCGCCCGGCTGGTGCCGCAGCACCTCATGCGCGCGCTGTACTTCACCGCCTCGACGGTCGATGCGGCCACGCTCGCCCACTACGGCTCGGTCTACAAGGTGGTGCCGCGCACCGAGCTGGACGACGCGGCGCTGGCGGTCGCGCGCGACATCGCGGCCAAGGACACACGAGTCATCCGCGCCGCGAAGGAAGCGCTCAACGGCATCGACGTGCAGCACGTCCATCGCAGCTACCGCTACGAGCAGGGCTTCACCTTCGAGCTCAACCTGGCCGGCGTCGCGGACGAGCACCGCGACGCGTTCGTGAGCGGCACGCCATGAGGGACAAGACCACCTCGCTCGCCGACGCGGTCGCTGTGCTCGAGGACGGCATGACAATCGGCATCGGCGGCTGGGGCTCGCGGCGCAAGCCGATGGCGCTCGTCGAGGCGATCCTGGCCACCCCGGTGCGCGACCTGACCATCGTCTCCTTCGGCGGCCCCGACGTCGGCATGCTCTGCGCCGCGGGCAAGGTGCGCGAGGTCGTGTTCGGCTTCGTGTCGCTCGACTCGATTCCCTACGACCCGAACTTCGCCCGCGCCCGGCAGGCCGGCGAGCTCGCGGTGCGCGAACTGGACGAGGGCATGGTCGTCGCCGGGCTGCGCGCCGCCGCCCAGCGGCTGCCGTTCCTGCCGATCCGCGCCGGGCTCGGCTCGGACGTCATGACCTACTACCCCGGGCTGCGCACCGTCCGCTCGCCGTACGCCGACGGCGAGGAACTGGTCGCCATGCCGGCGCTGGACCTCGACGTCGCGTTCGTGCACCTCAACCGGGCCGACGCCCACGGCAATGCGTGCTATCTCGGGCCGGACCCGTACTTCGACGATCTGTTCTGCCTGGCGGCCCGGCACCGTGTGCTGTCCTGCGAGCGGATCGTGCCGACCGCCGAGCTCGTCGGGAGCGCGCCGCCGCAGGCGCTGCTGCTCAACCGGATGATGGTCGACGCGGTCGTCGAGGCTCCCGGTGGTGCGGGCTTCACGTCCTGCGTGCCCGACTACGGCCGCGACGAGACCGCGCAGCGCGCGTACGCGGAGACGGCAGCCTCATGAGTGGGTACACGCGCGCTGAGGTGTGTGCGGTCGCCTGCGCGGACCTGTTCGCCGACGACGGCGAGATCCTGGCCAGCCCGATGGGCACGATGCCGATGATCGGTGCGCGGCTGGCCCGGCTCACGTCGAACCCCGACCTGCTGCTCTCCGACGGAGAGGCCTACCTGCTCGCCGACACACCGCCGCTGGGTGGCGCTGCGCCGCTCGAGGGCTGGCTGCCCTACGGCAAGGTGTTCGACGTCGTCGCCGCAGGCACCAGGCACGTGGTGATGGGCGCGAACCAGGTCGACCGGTACGGCAACCAGAACATCTCCTGTCTGGGCCCGCACGAGCGGCCGACCAGAATGATGTTCGGCGCGCGCGGCGCGCCCGGCAACACGGTCAACCATCGCACCTCGTACTGGGTCGCAAAGCATGCGCCGCGGGTCTTCGTCGAGGCGGTCGACTTCGCGTCCGGCGTCGGCTACGACCGGGCCAGCGGCGCCGCCGCACGCTTCCACGACGTGCACCGCGTCGTCACCAACCTCGCGGTGCTCGACTTCGCGACGTCCGACCACGCGATGCGCATCGCGTCGGTCCACCCCGGCGTCAGCGTCGAGGACGTGCAGTCGGCCACCGGGTTCTCCCTCGCGGTGCCCGACGACGTGGCCACCACCCGCGAACCGACGGACGAGGAGCTCAAGCTGCTGCGCGAGGTGCTGGACCCGAAGGACATCCGCTCCAAGGAAGTACCGAACGGATGAGGACCGCACTCACCGAACTGGTCGGCGTGCGGCATCCCGTCGTGCAGACGGGCATGGGTTGGGTCGCCGGGCCGCGCCTGGTCGCGGCGACCGCGCAGGCCGGCGGGCTGGGCATCCTGGCCAGCGCGACGATGACCTTCGACGAACTAGTCGCGGCCATCGACGAAACCCGTGCGCGCACCGATCAGCCCTTCGGCGTCAACCTGCGTGCCGACGCGGCCGACGCATCCGACCGAGTCGATCTGCTCATCGAGCGCGGGGTCCGCGTCGCCTCGTTCGCACTCGCGCCCAAGCAGGAGTTCATCGCGCGGCTGAAGTCAGCCGGATCGGTGGTGATCCCGTCCATCGGCGCCGCGAAGCACGCGCGCAAGGTGGCCGACTGGGGCGCGGACGCGGTCATCGTGCAGGGCGGCGAGGGCGGCGGGCACACCGGCGGCGTCGCGACGACGCTGCTGCTGCCGTCCGTCCTCGACGCGGTCGACATTCCGGTGATCGCGGCCGGGGGCTTCTTCGACGGCCGCGGCCTGGCCGCGGCGCTCGCGTACGGGGCGGCCGGTGTCGCGATGGGCACCCGCTTCCTGCTGACCCAGGAGAGCACCGTCCCCGAGGCGGTGAAGCGGTTCTACCTCGAGTACGGCCTCGACGGCACCGTGGTGACGACGCGCGTCGACGGCATGCCGCACCGGGTCCTGCGGACCGAACTCGTCGATCATTTGGAGAGGTCGAGCCGGGCCGTCGGCCTCTACCACGCGGTGCGCAACGCCGGCCGGTTCCAGCGCATGACGAAGCTGCGCTGGCGCGACATGGTGCGCGAAGGGTTGGCCACCAAGCACGGCAAGGAACAGACCTGGTCGCAGCTGGTGATGGCCGCGAACACGCCGATGCTGCTGCGCGCCGGCCTCGTCGAGGGCGACACGCACGCCGGCGTGCTGGCCAGTGGTCAGGTGGTGGGGATGTTGGCCGACCTGCCGAGCGTCAGCGACCTGATCGAGGGCATCGTCGCCGAGGCAGAGGCGATCATCGGCAAGCTGCCGACCGTGCTGGAGTAGTCACCAGCCCAACTCGTGCAGCCGGTCGTCGTCGATGCCGAAGTAGTGGCCGACCTCGTGCACGACCGTCGTGCGCACCTCGTCGATGACCTGGTCCTCGGTGTCGCAGCGCGCGCAGATCGCCAACCGGTAGATCGAGATCTTGTCCGGCAGGACCGCGGAGTAGTTCGAGGTGCGCTCGGTGAGCGGCACGCCGTGATAGAGCCCGAGCAGGTGCGGGTCGTCGCCGTCCTCGACGACCACCGCGACGTTGTGCATCACCCGGCCGAACTCGGGCGGCAGCGTGTCCAGCGCCTCGCCCACCATCTCCTCGAAGCGTGCGCGAGGGACGTCGATCATCTGCGCCGGCGCGTGCACGACGGGCACACGCCGAACAACTCGACGGTGTGGTCGACCTGGGCGTAGCCGTGCTGTGCGGCCACCTCGCCGGCCCAGCGCTCGACGGCGCGTCCCTCGATCTCCTCGGTGCGCCCGCACCGGCGGCAGACGAGGTGGTGGTGATGGTGATCGCCCGTGTCGCCGCAGTAGCGGTACGTCGCCTCGCCGTCGGCGTTGTGGATGACGTCGACCACGCCCTCGTCGACCAGCGACTGCAGGTGCCGATAGACGGTCGAGAGCCCCACCGAACCGCCGTCGCCACGTAACACGGCGTAGACGTCCTGCGCGCTGCGGAAGCCACCGGAGGTGCGCAACGCGTCGCGCACCGCAGCGCCCTGCTTGGTCGAGCGCTGTTTGGTCGTCACACCCCGAGCTTACCGGTAATCATTACCAACTACCACCGAAGTCGTCCGCCCTCGGGTACGCGTACGCGTGCCGAGGAGCGGACAACTCGGGAGTGCGGTCAGGCGTAGGCGTCGACCGGCGGGCAGGCGCAGACCAGATTGCGGTCGCCGTACGCACCATCGATGCGGCGCACCGGCGCCCAGTACTTGGCCCGTGGGTCGACGCCGGCCGGGAACGCCGCCTCCTGCCGTGAGTACGGGTGCGCCCATTCGCCGGCGAGGCACTGCGCGGTGTGCGGCGCGTTGCGCAGCGGGTTGTCCTCGGCCGGCCACTCCCCCGCCGCGAGCCGGTCGATCTCGGCCTTGATCGAGATCATCGCCGCAATGAAACGGTCGAGCTCGTGCAGGTCCTCGGACTCGGTGGGCTCGACCATCAGCGTGCCGGCCACCGGGAAGGACATCGTCGGCGCATGGAAGCCGTAGTCGATCAACCGCTTGGCCACGTCGTCGACGGTGACGCCGGTCTGCTTGGTGATCTCACGCAGGTCGAGGATGCACTCGTGCGCGACGAGGCCGTTCGCGCCGGTGTAGAGCGTCGGGAAGTGACCCTCGAGCCGCTTGGCCACGTAATTGGCGGACAGGATCGCGGCGCCGGTGGCCGCGGTGAGCCCGTCCGGGCCCATCATCCGGATGTAGGCCCAGGTGATCGGCAGGATAGACGCCGAACCCCACGGCGCGGCCGAGATGGCGCCCGGCCCGGTGGCGGGTCCGGCGGCCGGCTGCAGCGGGTGGTTGGGCAGGTAGGGCGCGAGGTGCGCGCGCACCGCAACCGGGCCGACGCCAGGACCGCCGCCACCGTGCGGGATGCAGAAGGTCTTGTGCAGGTTCAGGTGCGACACGTCCGCACCGAACCGGCCGGGGCGCGCGAGGCCGACCATCGCGTTGAGGTTCGCGCCGTCGACATAGACCTGACCGCCGGCGTCGTGCACGAGCGCGCACACCTCGCCGATGTGTTCCTCGAACACGCCGTGCGTGGACGGGTACGTCACCATGATCGCGGCGAGGTTGTCCGCGTGCTCGGCGACCTTCGCCTTGAGGTCGGCCAGGTCGATCTCACCCTGGTCACCACTCGTCTTGACCACGACCACGCGCATGCCGGCCATCACCGCGCTCGCCGCATTCGTGCCGTGCGCGGACGCCGGGATCAGGCACACATCGCGATGCTCGCCGCCGGAGTCCAAGTGATACCGGCGGATCGCGAGCAAACCGGCGAACTCGCCCTGCGAACCCGCGTTGGGCTGCAGCGACACCGCGTCGTAGCCGGTGATCTCGGTGAGCCAGTTCGACAGGTCCGCGAACAGCTGCAGGTAGCCGTCGAACTGACCCTCAGGGGCGAACGGGTGCACGTCGGCGAAGCCGGGGTCGGTCACCGGCTCCATCTCGGTGGTGGCGTTGAGCTTCATCGTGCACGAACCGAGCGGGATCATGCCGCGGTCGAGCGCGTAGTCACGGTCGGCCAGGCGGCGCAGGTAGCGCAGCATCGACGTCTCGGAGTGATGCGTGTTGAACACCGGGTGCGCGAGGAACGGCGAGGTGCGCTCGTACTCGAGCTCGGCGTCCGCATCGAACGCATCGACGTCGGCGTCGACGCCGAACGCGGCCCACACCGCGGCGAGGTGCGCTCGGGTGGTGACCTCGTCGCAGCTGACGCCGACCGTGTCGCCGTCGACCAGGCGGACGTTGATGCCCGCACCGCGTGCGGCGGCGACCACCTCGGCCGCGCGGCCGGGCACCCGCGCGGTGACCGTGTCGAAGAACGGCCCGGCGCAGGTCGTCACGCCGCCGGCGCGCAGCCCCGCGGACAGGACGGAGGCCATCCGGTGCACCCGCCGCGCGATCGTGCGCAGCCCGTCCGGACCGTGGTAGACGGCGTACATCGAGGCGATGACGGCGAGTAGCACCTGCGCGGTGCAGATGTTCGACGTCGCCTTCTCCCGCCGGATGTGCTGCTCGCGGGTCTGCAGCGCCAGCCGGTATGCCGGCGCACCGTCGGCGTCGACGGACACGCCGACGAGCCGGCCGGGCAGCTGGCGTTCGAGGCCGCTGCGCACGGCGAGGTAGCCGGCGTGCGGGCCACCGAAGCCGAGCGGGACGCCGAAGCGCTGCGTGTTGCCGACGGCGATGTCCGCGCCCGCCTCGCCGGGCGGGGTGATCAGGGTGAGGGCGAGCAGGTCGGCGGCGGCGATCACGAGCGCGCCGCGGTCGTGCGCGCTGCGCACCAGCGCGGCGAGGTCCTTGATGGCACCGGACGCGCCAGGGTATTGGACGAGCAGCCCGAATGCGCCGTCGGGCAGTGGCTCGGCGAGGTCGTGCACGAGCACCGACAGGCCGAGCGCCTGGGCGCGGGTGCGCACCACGTCGATGGTCTGCGGCAGCGCGTCGGCATCGATCACGAACGTGTCTCCGGCCTTCGCGCTGCGGTGCGCGAGCGCCATCGCTTCGGCGGCCGCGGTCGCCTCGTCCAGCACCGACGCACCGGCGACCGGGAGCCCGGTGAGATCCTCGACAACGGTCTGGAAGTTGATCAGCGCATCGAGCCGGCCCTGGCTGATCTCGGGCTGGTAGGGCGTGTACGCGGTGTACCACGCCGGGCTCTCGAGCACGTTGCGGCGGATCACCGGCGGCGTGATCGTGCCGTAGTAACCCAGCCCGATCATCGAGGTCAGCGGCTGGTTACGGGCGGCGAGGCCGCGCAGCTCGGCGGCCACCTCGCTCTCGGACGCCGCGGGCGGCAGCGCGAGCGCGAGCTTCTCGCGAATCGAGGCGGGCACCGCATCGGCGAGCAGGTCGTCCAGCGAGGCGTAGCCGAGCGCGTCGAGCATGCGCTGCTGATCGGCGGCGGCGAGGCCGATGTGCCGCGACGCGAACGGGTCGGCCTGTTCGAACTCGGAAAGCGAGGTCATGTCGGAACGCGCTCCTTGGGGATACTCAGACTGCGTTCCCCATCTGTCGGGCGTGCCCTTCAGAGTGGCCTCACCCGCGTGGTCCTGGTGCCTGAGAGGTTCCGGGGTGTTGCCCCTTCGGCGCCGGCGGTCCGGCTCTCCCACGCGGCGTCAACAGCCGTATCCCAAGGTACCAGCGAGAGCGAGGATCAACCCGAGGAGGCCCTGGGCGACGAGCGGGTTCGGTCCGAGCCCGGCCCCGCGCGAGCGAGGGACGAGCGAGCTTGCGTTCGGAGCTCCGATCGGCCCCGAGGGACGAGAGGCCAGGAGGAGATCCGAGTGGCCGGATGAATCAGCCGGTCGCGGTGCGGGCCTGACGCCGCCGCGCGAGCTCGTCGTTCGAGTTGCCCGGGACGGGCGCCTCGACGCCGTCGGCACGCTCCCCGGGCAGGTGAGCCAGCGAGCCGCGCAACTCGCGCAGCGCGCCGCTGACGGCGATGCCGAACACACCCTGCCCGCCGCGCAGTAGGTCGACGACCTCTTCGCTCGAGGTGCACTCGTAGACCGACGTGCCGTCGGAGAGCAATGTCACCTGGGCCAGGTCGTCGACCCCGCGCAGGCGCAGCGCGTCGACCGCGATGCGGATGTTCTGCAGCGAGACGCCGGCGTCGAGCAGCCGCTTGACGACCTTGAGGACCAGGATGTCCTTGAACGAGTAGAGGCGCTGGCTGCCCGAGCCCGTCGCGCTGCGGATCGTCGGGACGACGAGCCCGGTGCGCGCCCAGTAGTCGAGCTGGCGGTAGGTGATGCCTGCGGCCGAGCATGCGGTCGGACCGCGGTAGCCGATCACGGCGTCGGAGTCGTTCGACGGGTCGGCGAACAGCGTTCCCTGCTCAGGATTCTCGTCCACGTTCCCGCCTCTCACCGGCGTCCCGACGACCGGGAATTGCACGGTCGTCATTTGCTGTCTCGACGGTAGGTGGAGGGCGTGGAGCGGTCAATCCGCCACGCCGACGCTCCCCTACCCTCAAGCTGAGGTTGAGTCTGTTGCGCGGCTAGGCGCCGGACGCGAAGTCCTCGGGCGAGATCTGGTCGAGGAACTCGCGGAACCGCTCGACCTCGGTCTCCTGCTCGTCCGGGATCTCGATCCCGGCGGCGTCGAGCACCGCGTCCGAGCCCAGGATCTCGACCTCGGCGCGCAGCGCGAGCGCGATCGCGTCGGACGGCCGCGCGCTCACCGTGATGCCGCCGGCGAATCGCAGCTCGGCGTAGTAGACGTCGTCGCGCAGCTCGGTGATGTGCACCGCCTCGAGCCGGACGCCGAGCGCCTTGATCACGTCGCGGAGCAGGTCATGTGTCAGCGGGCGCATCGTCTGCACGCCCTGCTGCTGGAACGCAATGGCGGACGCCTCGACGGCGCCGATCCAGATCGGCAGGTAGCGAACGCCGTCCTCTTCGCGCAGCAGGACGACGGGCTGGTTGGCCGGCAGCTCCACTCGAACCCCGACAACTCGCATCGGATGCACGGCCGCACCTCCTGGGTCTTGCATGCCCTTCGACGCTACACGCCGATTTAGGACAGCACTCCCCGTAGGCCGATCTGGACGAGCGCGGCGTGCAGGCGCACGGAGAGCGCGGCGAGCTCGCGCACGGTCTCCTCGGCGCGGGCCTTGGCCTCGCCGCCACGCTGCTTCGACATCGGGCCGACGACCTGCGAGAAGAGCCCGACCTCGCGCTCGGCCGCGGTGCGGAACGCGCGCAGGTGCCGGCCCTCGAGGCCGAAGCGCGCGAGCTCGGCGACGATCTTGCCGACGGCGAGCGCGTCGTCGTCGTACTGCCCGCCGGACTTCTTGGTGACCAGCCCGAACTGCTCGAGTTCGCTGAGCTGGTCGGCGCGCAAGCCGGCCGCGTTGAGCAGTTCCTCCCGGGTAAGACGCATCGCTGCAGGCGCGGGCCGGAAGTGCTCGGCGGTCGGCGCGTTGTCCTCGATCGAAGCCACCGCGACGTGCGCGGCGCGCGGACTGTCGGTCGAGGTGCCGGGCGGGACGAGCCCGCGGTCGATGGCGTCGAGTTGATCCTTGATCACCCGCAACGGCAGGTAGTGGTCACGCTGCTGGGACAGGACGTAACGCAGCCGGCTGACGTCACCGGCGGAGAACTTGCGGTACCCGGACGGGGTGCGCTCGGGCTGGACCAGGCCTTGGTCCTCGAGGAAGCGGATCTTGCTGATCGTGAGGTCCGGGAACTCCACCTTGAGATGCGCGAGCACGTCGCCGATGGTGAACGTGGCTGCCGATGTCCCCCGAGTGGCACCCACTGCGCTCATGCTTTGGCTCCTACGCGGACGGCTGCGGTCAGATACACGAGGCGGAACTTGCCGATCTGCACTTCATCACCGCCGGACAACGGTGCGGCGTCGATGCGTTCGCGGTTGACGTAGGTGCCGTTGAGCGAACCGACGTCGTGCACGGTGTAGCCGCTGCCCTCTCGGCGGAACTCCGCATGCCTGCGCGACACGGTGACATCGTCCAGGAAGATGTCGCTGTCGGGGTGGCGACCCGCCGACGTGACGTCCTGATCGAGCAGGAACCGGCTGCCGGCGTTCGGGCCGCGCTTGACGACGAGCAGCGCCGAGCCCGGCGTCAGCGCGTCGACGGCGCCCTGGTGCGCTTCGGCGGAGAACTCGGTATCCACGTCCGGTACGGCGCCGGTGGTCCCGATCGCACTGGTCACATCGGTCCCAGAAGCTGCAGCGGGCAACGCTGCACCGCAGTTGGCGCAGAAATGACTGCCGGGCAGATTCTCGGTGCCACAGGCGGTACAGAACACGCGCGCCACCCTTCGTGTGGTCTCGGGAGGTCGGTGCAGCGAGCCTAGGCCGGGCTCGCAGCAAGGGTCAATCGGAGGTCGAGATACACGTGATCATCTCAGGGTGCGCCGGTGAAGAGCCCGTCAGCCGGACAGCGTCCCGTACGCCGCGGCATCGAGCAGATCGTCCGTCTCGCCCGCATCCGTGAGCTCGAGCTCGAAGATCCACCCCTCACCGTACGGATCGGAGTTGATGAGCTCGGGCTGCTCGTCGAGCTTGTCGTTGCGGGCCGCGACGGTGCCCGACAGCGGCGCATAGATGTCCGACACGCTCTTGGTCGACTCGACCTCGCCGACCGGGGCGCCCTTCGCGACTGTGGCGCCGACCTCGGGCAGCGAGACGTACACGACGTCACCGAGCGCCTCCTGGGCGTAGTCGGTGATGCCGATGCGCACCGTGCTGGAGCCCTCGCCGGTACGCACCCATTCGTGCTCGCCGGTGTAGCGGAGGTCGTCGGGGACGTTCGACATTGGGCGTGCCTCTCTCGCCGGTCAGCGGACGGTTGCGACCCTACCCACTCGCGCGGCGGACACGCCCGGCGGATGTTTCGTCAGTGCGACGGCTTCACGTACGCAGGCCGCGCAACGCTGCGGGTCACCGTGATGCGCACGGTCTTGAGCTCGTGCACGACGAGGGCACCGCCCGCGGCACGCACCGTGGCCGCGACTCCCCCGGGAATGTTCAGCGCGGTGTCGAGCGTCTTCGCGTCGCCGATCGCCAGCACGGTGTACGGCGCGCGCAGGTGCGACCCGTCGACGGTGAGCGCACCGCCGGCACCCTCGAACGACGAGGACGTGCCGACCCGCACCGTGCCGAACTGGATCGCCTCGGCGCCGGCGCCGCGCAGTTCCTCGACGACGTCGAGCAGGTCCTCACCGTTGAGCTTGCCGCCCGGATCGGTGACGACCACCCTGACGCCGGGCCCGGTCGCCGGCAGGGTGCCGAGCAGGATGCCCAGCTCCTCTGCCTGCTGGGTGGCCTGTCTGCGGGCGGCCGCCGACCGGTCGCCGGTGTTACGTAGGTCGGCCAGGTTGTTCTGCAGGTCGGTGATCTGCTGGCGCAGCCCGTCCGCGCGCGCGTTCTGGTTGTCGAGGATGCCGATGAGATCGTCTTCACGCAGCCCGGACAGCGCGTCGCCGTTGGAGTTCGCGCGCAGCTGCACCGCGATCGCGAAACCCAGCAGCAGGGTGAGCACCCCGATCAGCGCCGCCGAGCCGTGCGGGCCGTGCAGGCGGTGCTTGCGCGGGTACGGGGACGGGCGTTCGTGAGCCATGCGCTCAGGCCCGGAACAGGTGGCGGCGGATTGCGGCCGCGTTGCCGAAGATGCGGATGCCGAGCACGACGACGACGGCGGTGGAGAGCTGGCTGCCCACGCCGAGCTTGTCGCCGAGGAACACGATGAGCGCCGCGACGAGCACGTTCGAGATGAACGACACGACGAACACCTTCGCGTCGAAGATGCCGTCGAGACGCGCGCGGATGCCGCCGAACACCGCGTCGAGCGCCGCGACCACCGCGATGGGCAGGTAGGGCTCGAGCCAGGTCGGGACGGTCGGGCGCAGGATGAGGCCGAGCACCACTCCGGCGACGAGCGCGAGACCCGCGATCATCGGTGCCCGCCCTTCGCGACCTGCGCGTAACGCACGTTCACGGGCGGGCTGGCCGGCAGGGTCAGGTGGTCGGAGTTGCCGAACGTGAACCCGATGTGCTCCACACCTTCCAGGGTCTTGTAGCGGCTCGCGACACTGCTCTGCGCGAACGCGGTGGCCAGGTCGTCGGCGTTGCCGATCGCACGGACGCGATAGGGCGGTGTGATCGCCTCGAAGTCGACGAGCACCGCCTCGCCCGCGAAGCGGATGGCGCTCGTCGGGGTGAGCCGTACGTCGTTCACCGATATCGCCTCGGCACCGTCACGCCACAGCTCGTTGACGACGCTGCGCACATCACGGTCGGTGAGGATATTGCCCACGTCGATCGGCGTGCTGCCGCCGCGCCCGGCGGTCGGCGACGATGTCGGGGTCGGCGGTTCGCGCAGCGTGACGACGAGACCGGGGCCCGATACTGCCGTGAGGCCGGCCTGCAGCTGGTCGAGGCTCAGCTGGCGCGACAGCGACCCCGACTTGGGCAGCGCGCTGTCCTGTGCCCGGGAGAGTTCCGCCTCGAGCGAGCTCAGGCGTTGCGCGAGGCCGTCGCCCTGCTTCTCCGCGGTGCGCACCCGCTGCACGAGACCGTCGTGGACCTTCTCCGCCGCCGGTGCGCCGCGGTGGGTGTAGACGTAGGCATACGCGAGGACGAACCCGATGAGCACGCAGCCGACCACGACCGCGGGCCGGTCGTACCAGCGGCGCGGCGCGTCGGGACCCCGCCGCTGCGCGGCGGCCGCGTAGCCGGGGTCGAGGTGGTTGTTGACGAGTTCGACCAGGAGCCGGGCCGAGACGAGCCGTCTGTCGTCCGGGGCGGGGGCGGTCATGTCGCGGGCTGGTGCGCCGGGTGGCGGATGAGCCCGCCGATCTGGTGCAGGTAGACGACGCCCGACCACACGTACAGCGCGGTGCCCCAGATCGTGAACGCCCAGGCGA
>JAICKR010000206.1 GCA_025927835.1 Jatrophihabitans sp.
GACCGCTGGAACACCTGGCCGACGTCGGTGATGTTGGCGCCCTTCTCGCGCGACTGCAGCGCCTTGGGCACCCACGCGATCGCGTAGTCGGCCGAGCCGCCGTCGTCGACCGTCGTCTGCGGGACGGTGTCGGTGCCGGCCGGCACGATCGTCACGTTCAGGCCCTGCGCGGTGTAGAAGCCCTGCTTGAGCGCGGCGATGTAGCCGGCGAACTGCGCCTGCGTGACCCACTGCAACTGCAGCGTCACGTTCACCGGCTTGCCGGCCGGCGTGCTGGCTGCGCCGGCGGAACCGGACTTCCCGCTGCCACCGCCGCTGCTGCTGCACGCGGCGAGAAGTGCCGCTGCGGACAGCACAACGGCGCCCGCGAGCGACCTACGGTTGGGACGGATCATTCGTTCCCCCTCATCTGGATGTCGGACATTGCGATCAGACGGGCGACGTTGCCCGCGAGCCGAGGACGAGCCGTTCGAGCAGCACTGCTGCGATGTAGAAGACGAGCCCGAGGACCACCGAGCCCAGCACCGAGGCCCACGCGCCGGGATAGTCGGACGCGCCGACCGAGGACGTGATGCGCGAGCCCAGCCCGTCCTGGAGCCCGCCGAAGTACTCGCTCACGACTGCGGCGATCACCGCGAGCGACGAGGCGATGCGCAGCCCGGTGAAGAAGTGCGGGAGCGCGTTCGGGATGCGGATCACGCGCAGTACCGCGGTCTGCGACGCCGCGTAGCTCTGCATCAGCTCGCGGTGCACCGGCGCCAGTTGGGACAGGCCGCGCAGCACGTTGAAGAACACCGGGACGAACGCGCTGAGCGCGACCACCTCGCGCCGCGGCAGCGTCGACAGTGGCGAGTACATGTTGTTGAGCAGCGGCGCCAGCGCCACGATCGGCATCGCCGCGAGTGCCGCGACCACGGGGGTGACCGCGCCGCCGAGGATCGGCAGCCGCGCGGCGAGCGCGGCCAGCGCGACGCCGAGGATCACGCCGGTGAGCAGGCCGACGAGCGCGTTCAGGCCGCTGTGGCCGGCCGCGGTCACGATCCGCGAATGCGCCTCGGTGACCGAGTGCCAGATGTCGCTCGGCGCCGGCAGGACGAAGGTGCGCACGTCCTCGAGGCGCACGAACGCTTGCCAGCCGCCGACGAACAGCACGCCGAAAACGATCGGCGGCAGCAGGGTGACCCCGACGCGGCGCAGGTTCACAGGGCACCCTCTGCCGAATTCCTGAGGGCGTTCTCGACGCTGACGCCGACCTCGACGGTCTGCGGGACGGGCAGGCCGCGCAGCGCCTCACGCACCTGCGTGATCGCGGCGTAGAAGCCGGGTGCCTCGCGGGTGTCGTCGGTGCGCGCACCCAGCCCGATCGGCACCACGTTGACGATGCGTCCAGGACGCGCGGACATCACCACGACCCGGTCGGACAGGAACACCGCTTCGGGGATCGAGTGCGTGACGAACACGACGGCGGCCCCGGTCTCGCCGGCGATGCGCACCAGTTCGTTCTGCATCCGCTCGCGGGTCATCTCGTCGAGCGCGCCGAACGGCTCGTCCATCAGCAGCAGGGCCGGGCTCTCGGCCAGCGCGCGTGCGATCGCCACCCGCTGCTGCATGCCGCCGGACAGCTGCGGCGGGCGGTGCCGGGCGAACTCGGTCAGCCCGACGAGCTCGATGAGTTCTTCGGCCCTGGCATGGCGCTCGGCCCGGTCGACGCCGTGCAGCTCGAGCGGCAGCTCGATGTTGGCCTGCACGGTGCGCCAGTCGAGCAGCCCCGCCTGCTGGAACGCGATGCCGTAGTCCTGGTCGAGTCGCGCGCGGCGGGCCGGCTTGCCGTTGACCTGCACCTCGCCGCCGCTCGGTTGCAGCAGATCGGCGATGACGCGCAGCAGCGTCGACTTGCCACAGCCCGAGGGGCCGATGAGCGAGACGAACTCGCCGCGCTCGATGGTGAGGTCGACGTCGGCCAAAGCGACCACGGTGCCGCGCCGCGCGGTGAAGCTCTTGTGCACCGCGTGCAGCTCCACCGCCGGGGCGGTGACCGCGCCGGACTCGGCCTGCTCTGCTTCCGTCATCGGGATGTAGCTCCTCGGTGATAGCGCCACAGGGCGAGGTCGACCACGGTGACCGCGGCGGCGGCGGCGAGGCCGAGCACGGCGGCCCCGATCACCGCCGCGTACAGCCGGGACGGGTCACCCGTCGCCTGCTGCGAGTAGTCGAGGATGAGCTTGCCGACGCCGTCGGGCAGGCCCGTCGAGATCTCGGCGACGATGGTGCCGACGACCGCACCGGCTGCCGCGAGCCGCAGCGACGGGATGAGGAACGGGACGGACGAAGGCAGCTTGAGCCGGACCAGCGTCTGCCACCACCCGGCCGCCGAGCAGCGGAAGTAGTCGGCGTGCACGGCGCTCGGCGAGCTCAACCCGCGGGCCATGCCGACCGCGACCGGGAAGAACGCCAGGTAGGCCGCGATCACCGACACCGACATCCACCGGTCCCAGAAGCTCCAGCCCTGACCCCACTTCGCGACCAGCGGGGCCAGCGCGATGAGCGGGACGGTCTGGCTGAGTACGACGTAGGGCATCAGCGCGCGCTCGAACACCGCGAGCCGGTTCATCAGCAGCGCGAGCAGCATGCCGACGACGACCCCGATCGCGAAGCCGACGGCGGCCCAGCGCAGCGTGTGGACGCCTGCGTCGACCACCGAGTCGAGCACCGTGTTCGTCGACCCGAACGAGATCGCGCCGCCGATCTCCGGCTTGCCGAAGGCGTGCCAGATGTCGGCGAGGTGCGGCATCGCTGCTGCCGTGGTGCGCGGCAGGATGCGCTCGCCGAACAGCTTGACGCCGTCGGTCGGTCCCCAGTCCTTGTACACCTCCCAGATCGCGCCGAGCGCGGCGAGCGCGATGGCGACCAGGACGGCCCGACCGGCCCATCGCCCCGTTCGGACCCTCACGTCTGGGTCACGTCTTCGCAGCCTTGCGCACGTTGACGGCGGGCAGCACGTGCTCGCCGTAGGCGGCGAGCGTCTCGGCCTTCGCGTCGTGCTGCAGGTAGAGCGCGAACTGGTCGACGCCGAGGGCCTCGAGTTCCTGCAATCGCTCCACCTGCGCCGACACCGGACCGATGAGGCAGAACCGGTCGATGACCTCGTCCGGCACGAAGGAGGTGTGCGTGTTGCCCGCCTTGCCGTGCTGGTTGTAGTCGTAACCCTCGCGGCCGGCGATGTAGTCGGACAACGCCTTCGGGATCGCGGCGCCGTCGGCGCCGTAGCGCTTCACGATGTCGGCGACGTGGTTGCCGACCATGCCGCCGAACCAGCGGCACTGGTCGCGGCCGTGCGCGAGGCCCGCCTCGCTGCCGTCGGTGACGTAGGCGGGTGCGGCGACGCAGATCGAGATCGAGGACGGGTCGCGCCCGGCTTCCGCTGCGGCCTTGCGGACGGCGGCGATCGACCAGGCGGTGATGTCCGGGTCGCCGAGCTGCAGGATGAAACCGTCGCCGACCTCGCCGGTCAGGGCGAGCGCCTTCGGCCCGTACGCCGCCACCCAGATCGGCAGTTTCGAGCCGCGTGACCACGGGAATTGCAGCGTGTTCCCGTTGTAGGAGGCCGCCTCGCTGTTGCCGAGCGCGCGGATGACCCCGATCGAGTCGCGCAGCGTCGCCAGCGTGACCGGCGCGCCGTTCGTCACCCGCACGGCCGAGTCGCCGCGCCCGATTCCGCAGATCGTCCGGTTGCCGAACATCTCGTTCAGCGTGGCGAACAGCGACGCCGTGACCGTCCAGTCGCGGGTGGCCGGATTGGTCACCATCGGCCCGACCGTCACCCGCTTGGTGTGCGACAGGATCTGGCTGTAGACGACGTAGGGCTCCTGCCACAGCAGGTGCGAGTCGAACGTCCATACATGGGTGAAGCCGAGCAGCTCCGCCTGGCGGGCGAACTCGACGATCCGCCAGGCGGGCGGGTCGTTCTGCAGGACGATGCCGAAATCCACAGTCGAAGTCCTCGGCTAGATCAGGTTCTGCGACAGGGAGCGCTTGACGAACTGGCCGTGCCCCTTCGACCCGACGTAGCCCGACTCGTCCTTGATGACCGAGCCGCGCGAGAGCACGACGTCGACGTGCCCGTCGACCTCCCAGCCCTCCCAGGCCGAGTAGTCCATGTTCATGTGGTGCGTCTTGCCGACGCCGATGGACGTGTGCCCGTTCGGGTCGTAGACGACGATGTCCGCGTCCGCGCCCGGGGCAAGCACGCCCTTGCGGCCGTACAGCCCGAACATCCGCGCCGGGGTCGTGCAGCAGACGTCCACCCAGCGCTCCAGCGATATGCGCCCGTCGTGCACCCCTTGGTAGAGCAGGTCCATGCGGTGCTCGACCGAGCCGATGCCGTTGGGGATCTTCGCGAAGTTGCCGACGCCCATCTCCTTCTGGTCCTTCATGCAGAAGGGGCAGTGGTCGGTCGACACCGAGGTGACGTCACCGGTGCGGATGAACTTCCACAGCTCGTCCTGGTGGCCCTCCGCGCGGGCGCGCAGCGGCGTGGAGCAGACCCACTTCGCGCCCTCGAAGCCGGGCGCGCCCAGGTTCTCCTCGAGCGAGAGGTAGAGGTACTGGGGGCAGGTCTCACCGAAGACGTTCTGACCGGCGTTGCGGGCCTCGGCGATGCGGGCGAGGGCCTGCTTGGCCGAGACGTGGACGATGTAGAGCGGCGCACC
>JAICKR010000154.1 GCA_025927835.1 Jatrophihabitans sp.
GAGGGCACCAACCTCAAGGCCTGGCTCTACCGAATCCTCACCAACACCTTCATCAACAACTACCGCAAGAAGCAGCGCCAACCGCAGGAGTCCAACAACGAGACGGTCGAGGACTGGCAGCTGGCCCGGGCCGAGTCGCACACCTCCACCGGCCTCCGCTCGGCGGAGATGGAGGCGCTCGACCACCTGCCCGACTCCGACGTCAAGGAAGCGCTTCAGGCGCTGCCCGAGGATTTCCGCCTCGCGGTCTACCTCGCCGACGTCGAGGGCTTTGCCTACAAGGAAATCGCGGAGATCATGGGAACGCCGATCGGCACCGTGATGTCGCGGCTGCACCGCGGGCGCAAGCAACTGCAGAATCTGCTCGCCGACTACGCGCGAGAGCGTGGGCTTGTGAGAAGTGAGGTCACATCATGAGCGGCTTGGGTTTCGGGCCCGGCGGCCTCGACTGCGACGACGTCATCCGCGACGTCTACCTCTACCTCGACGATGAGACCGACGGCGAGCTGCGCAACCGCATCCGCCAGCACCTCGACGGCTGCGCCCCCTGTCTGAAGCAGTTCGGTCTCGAGCAGGACGTCCGCTCGCTCATCGCGCGGTGCTGCGGCAACGACCAGGCGCCGGAGAGCCTGCGTGAGCGCATCAGCGTGCGCATCAGCGAGATCTCCGTCGAGACCGCGCACCTCGAATACCGCGCCGACTGACCTAGCCCTCGGCCTCCAGCACCCGCTCCAGCGCCGCGCTGACCGCGCGGAGTTCGTCGGTGCGCAGGTGCTGCGCGAAATGGGCGGAGATCGCGGCAAGGTACACCGGCGCCGCGCTGCGCTGTCGCCGCCGCCCGGCCGCGGTCAGCACCGCGTAGGTGGCGCGCCGGTCGGTCTCGTGCGCGGCCCGCTCGACGTAGCCGGCATCCGCCAGCTCGTCGACGACCCGGCTCACCCGCGTGCGGGACAGCACCGTCCGGTCGCCGAGTTCGGTCATGAGCAGCCTGTGGTTCGGTGCGTGTGCCAATTCGAGGAGCACGTCGTACCACGCCAGTGGCAGCCCGGCCGCTCGCTTCAGTTCCTGATCGAGTGTCGGGACGACGGCCGCGTGCACGCGTAACAGCGCTGCCCAGGCGCGCACCCCCACCGGATCCACGTCGGCATCGTAAACGCCTTGCACGTGCGCACGCACGCATCTATTCTCTATATGTGTGCGCACGCACATATCTCTACGAGAACGGTGCCGTCCATGACCAGCCGACTACTGCACATCTCCGCGTCGCCGCGCGGAGCCGCCTCCGAATCGCTGTCGATCGCGCACAGCTTCCTCGAGACCTTCGAAGAGACCCATCCCGACGTCGATGTCGAGGCCTTCGACCTGTGGGACGGCACACTGCCGGCGTTCGGGCCGGACGCCGCAGCGGCGAAGATGGCCGTCTTCGCCGGCGTCGAACCGCAGAATGACGCGGCTCGCGCATGGGCAGCGGCGCAGGCGACCTTCCGCCGCTTCGACGCCGCGGACCGCTACCTGTTCAGCGTGCCGATGTGGAACCACGGCGTGCCGTACATCCTCAAGCAGTTCATCGACGTGGTCTCCCAGCCCGGAATGGTGTTCGGGTTCGACGCCGCGACCGGCTATCAGCCGCTGCTGCACGGCAAGAAGGCCGCCGTCGTCTACACGAGTGCCGTCTACGGGCCGGACCACCGACCTGGATTCGGCACCGACTTCCAGCAGCCCTACTTCGACGACTGGCTGCGCTGGGCCGGCATCGTCGACATCGAGGAGATCATCTTTCGGCCCAACCTCGTCACCGACGATGCCGACTGCGCCAGGCAGTCCGCCCACGCCGCGGCGCGCGACATCGCGAAGCGCTTCTGAGCCCACTACGGGTGCGCCGGGGTCGGCGCGATGCGATCGACGAGCTGCTTGGCCGCATACAGGCCGGCAGTCAGCTCGTGCCGGCCCTGCTGGCCGAGTACCACGCCGATCAGGTCGGTGTTGAAGCCGCGCACCGAACGCACCGAGCGGAACATGAAGCATCCGCCGGCGTCGTCGTCCGAGCCGGTCTTCATGCCCATGAACCCGTCGCTGCCGAGCAGCGTGTCCGTGTTGTGCACCGTGCCCGCGACGGGTAGCCGGTAGCTGCGCGTCGACATTATTGCGGTGAGCGTGTCGTCCTGCGCGACATGCAACGCGAGCGTCAGCTGGTCGATCGCGGTGGACACGGTCGACGAATCGAAACCGCTGGGGTCGGTGTATTTCGTGTCGGGCATGCCCAGCGCTCGTGCGGTCGAGTTCATCTCGGCGACGAACTTCGCGACCGAGCCGGACACCTTGCGCGCCAGCATCACGGCCACGTTGTTCGCCGAGGGCAGCAGCAGCGCCACCAGGGCCTGCCGCTCGGTGAGCCGCTCACCGGGCGCGACGGTCACGACCGACTCGTCCTGGCTGCGGCGGCGCTCGGTGTCGGCCACGTCGGCGTCGCGGACGACGAGCGCCGGGCCTTGTGCGGACCCGTCCAGCGGCAGGTGGTTGAGCACCACGAGCGCCGTCATCACCTTCGCCAGGCTCGCGATCGGCACCGGTCGTTCGTTCGGGCTGGCCGCGGGGGCGCGGTCGCCGAGCTGGTAGGCGCCCTGGCCGTGGGCCGGCCAGCCATTGGTCGAGAGATACACCCGGTGGCTGTCGTCGGTGCGCAGGCGGATGGCGATCGCGGTCGCGCCGCCGAGCACGAGCAGCGTGACGAGGACGACGAAGCCGAGGACGAAACGGCGGCGCCGGCGGTTGCGGTGCAGCGTGGTGTGGCCGAAGGGCGTGCGGGAGATCGTCTGTGTCATGGCCGCGAGCATCGAGAACCGCGGTTATCGTCAACGTTGCGCGAATCCTTATGGCGCGCTTATGCGGTGCCCGGAATCCTCATCCGGGCACTTGGACGACCGGAGGAACGACGTTGCGCGTGCTACTCGCCGACGACGAGCAACTGCTCGCCGACACGGTGGCCGAGGGGCTGCGCAAGCTCGCCATGGCGGTCGATGTCTGTTACGACGGCGCGGCCGCGATGGAGCGGCTCGGGGTCAACAGCTACGACGTGGCCGTGCTCGACCGCGACATGCCCAAGGCGAGCGGCGACGAGGTCTGCCGGTGGCTCGTCGACTCCGCGCTCGGCACCCGCATCCTGATCCTCACCGCGGCCGGCGGCATCCGCGACCGCGTCGACGGCCTCGGCCTCGGCGCCGACGACTACCTCACCAAGCCGTTCGCGTTCGCCGAGCTCGTTGCGCGCATCCAGGCACTCGCCCGCCGCCCGCCCGCCGGCGCACCGCCGGTGCTCGACATCGGCGGTGTCGTGCTCGACATCCCGCGCCACCGCGCCTTCCGGGACGGGCGGTTGCTCGACCTGACCCCGAAGGAGTTCGCGGTGCTGTCGGTGCTCATGCATGCGGCGGGACGCGTGGTGAGCGCGGAGGAACTGCTCGAGAAGGCGTGGGACGAGCACGCCGACCCGTTCACCAACGCGGTACGCGTCGCGATGATGACGTTGCGCCGCAAGCTCGGTGATCCGCCGATCGTGCACACCGTCCCCCGCGTCGGCTACCGGTTCGGGGACTAGGCGTGCTGTTCACACCGCGCCGCCGTGCCTTCGTCGCCGTCCTCGTCGCGCTGCCGCTGGGCTGGCTCTACGTCGAGCTGTGCTGGCGCATCGTCTTCAACCTGCTCGAGATCCTGCGCAACCACTCCGGCTACGTCGGCTGCGGTTCCGGGCTTTCCGGGCTGGTCAGCAGGTTCAACGGCTGCGGCAACTCGTCCTACCACTGGCCGTACGGGATCGTCGAGCTGATCGTCTTCACCTGCGCGGCCGCGGCCGTCGGTTACGGGCTGGCCCGCTGGGTGGTGCTGCCGATCCGGCAACTCGCCGACGACGTGGGCCAGTTCGGTCCGACGAGCCTCGGGCTGCGGATCCGCGCGGCCGGCCCACGCGACGAGACGCGCCACCTCTCGGACGAGATCGACGCGATGCTCGACCGGCTCGCCGAGGGGTACGAGGCGCAGCGCCGTTTCGCCTCCAACGCGTCGCACGAGCTGCGCACCCCACTGGCCACGCAGCGCGCCCTGATCGAGGTCAGCCTCTCGTCCGCGCTGACCGACGAGCAGCTGCAGCTGCTGTCCAGACAGCTGCTGGCCACCAACGAACGCAACGAGAAGCTGGTGGACGGGCTCCTGACGCTCGCCGAGACCGAACGCGGGCTGATGACCACGAATCCGTTGTGGCTCGACGGTGTCGTCGGCGCCGTCGTCGACCTGCTGCGTGCGACCGCGAAGGAGCGCGACATCGAGTTGACGGCCACGCTCGTGCCGGTGACGGTGCTCGGTGAGGAACCACTGCTCGACCGGCTGGCCAGCAACATCATCTTCAACGCGCTCAAGTACAACCATGCCGGCGGCACGGTCTCCGTCGACGTCGGCGCGGGCGGCATGCTGACCGTGATGAACACCGGTCCGCTGGTGCCCGCCGAGCAGGTGCCGGCGCTGTTCGAACCGTTCCGCAGGCTCAGCGGCGAGCGCCTCGACCACGGCGGCGGGGTCGGCCTCGGCCTCACGATCGCCCGTTCGATCGTGGCCGCCCACCGCGGCTACATCGATGCGCAGCCCAATCCCGGCGGCGGGCTGGTCGTGCGCGTGCAGCTGCCGACGGCCTGAGGTCACGCCCCGGCGAAGCCGAGTTGGCGCCAGGCCTCGTAGACGGCGACGGCGGCCGAGTTGGACAGGTTGAGCGAGCGGCGGCCGGCGAGCATCGGGATGCGGACCAGGTCGGTGACGTGCGGGTGCGCCAGCACGTCCGGCGCGAGGCCCGTCGGCTCCGGCCCGAACACGAGGACGTCGCCGGCCCGGTACCCGATGTCGGTGTAGACCGTCGTTCCGTGCGCGGTGAACGCGAAGACGCGCGCCGGCAACACCTGCGTCCACAGCTCGTCCAGGCTCGGATGCACGCTGACCGTGGCGAGGTCGTGGTAGTCGAGGCCGGCGCGGCGCAACTGCGCGTCGGTCATCGTGAAGCCGAGCGGCTCGACGAGGTGCAGGTGCGCACCGGTGGCGGCCACCATCCGGATCGCGTTGCCCGTGTTGGGCGGGATCCGCGGCTCGACGAACACGACGTGAAACACGGCTCACCCTACTGGCAGGATCGGGGCGTGCCGGATCTGCTCTTCACCGACGACTACCTGGCTTCGCTCTACGACAAGCTGACCGTCGACCGGGGCGACGAGCCCTACTACCTGCATCTCGTCCACTCCGCGCCGAGCGTGCTGGATGTCGGCTGCGGCACCGGCACGCTGCTGCACCGCGCGCGCTCGGACGGCCACCGCGGCCGGCTGGTGGGACTCGACCCGGCGCCGGGCATGCTCGCCCAGGCCCGCCGCTACCCGGACATCGAATGGGTGCAGGGCACCCTGCCCGACGCCGGCTTCGCGGGCGAGTTCGACCTCGTCTACATGACCGGCCACGCGTTCCAGGTGCTGCTCACCGACGCGGACATCACCGTCCTTCTCGACGCCGTGCGCGCGGCGCTCAAACCCACCGGCCGGTTCGCGTTCGAGACCCTCAACCCCTTGGCCCGGGCGTGGGAGGGCTGGACACCGCAGGACGTGACGGAGATCGTCGACGACGCCGGCACCGCCGTTCGCGTGTGGCAGGAGGTCGAATCGGTCGAGGGCGAGCTCGTCACGTTCACCGAGAGTTTCGCCAGCGACGCGTCGCCCGACGTTCAGGTCAGTCGCAGCACGCTGCGATTCGTGCACGCCGAGCACCTCGACCGCTTGCTCACCGAGGCCGGCTTCGTGATCGACGAGCGGTACGGCTACTGGGACCGCAGCCTGTTCACGCCGCACAGCCGCGAGATCATCACCGTCGCGTCAACCCGGTGATGCGGCTGAACCCGGTGATCCCGCCTCCGCACCGGCCACGGTGCGCTTCGCGTCGCGCGTGACCTGCTCGGACGGCACGTCCGCGTAATAGTCGGCGGGCGCGGTCTGATCGGTGCCGGCCGGCACCCGCATCGCCCGCAGCACGAGCGTGACGATCAGCGCGACCAGCAGGTTGAACACCAGCGCGGTGCCCGCGATATAGAGCTTCGTGTGCGTGAACGGGAAGGTGGCCAGTGACGAACCGAAGTGCCGGGTGCCGTGGGTGGTCGTCACGGCCTCGCCGTTGACCAGCTTGGTGACGACGACCGGGACGGTCTGCCGGTAGGCCGCGACCGTGCCGTAGACCATGCCCGCCGCCCAGCCGAGCAGCAACGCCCAGCGGTGGAACCAGCGCGTGTACAGGCCCGCCACGATCGCCACGATCGTCTGCAAGATCCACACGCCGCCCAGTAGCTGGAAGTTCAGTGCGTTCTGCCGGTCGAGCGACAGCACGAAGATCAACGCGCCGAACTTCACCACCAGCGAGGCGATCTTCGAGACCTGAGCCTCGTGCTTCGGCGTGGCATCGGGTTTGATGAACTCGCGGTAGACGTTGCGGGTGAACAGGTTCGCGGCGGCGATCGACATGATCGCGGCCGGCACGAGCGCACCGATGCCGATCGCCGCGAACGCCACCCCGGCGAACCAGGACGGGAACACCGCGTCGAAGAAGTGCGGCACCGCGAGCTGCGCGTTCGCGACGTGGTCCTGCCCGAACACGTTCATCTTGCCCTTGCCGACCTCGTAGATCGCGGCATAACCAAGGAGCGCGAGCAACGCCAACATCAACGAGTACGCGGGCAGGATCGCGGTGTTGCGCCGGATGACGCCGCGCGAGCGGCTCGACATCACCGCAGTCATCGCGTGCGGATACATGAACAGCGCCATCGCGGAACCGAAGGCGAGCGTCGTGTACGCCCAGTAGGAGTTGTCGTTCGTGAGGAACGTGCCGGGCGGCAGGTGCGTCGTCGGGCTCGGTGTGGTCATCTTCGTCTTCGCCGCAGAGAACATCTCGCCGTAACCGATCTTGACGCCGACGTAGATCACCGCCGCGATGATGACGATGTAGATCAGCGTGTCCTTGACGAACGCGATAAGTGCGGGCGCGCGCAGCCCGGACGAGTACGTGTAGGCCGCGAGAACGGCGAACGCGATGATCAGCGGCAGATCCTTGACGAACGTGTTGCCCGACCCGCCCAGACCCATCGTGTCGAGCACCGCCTGGATGCCGACGAGCTGCAATGCGATGTAGGGCATCGTCGCGAGGATGCCGGTGAGCGCGACGGCGAGCGCGAGCAGTCGGCTGTCGTAGCGGCCGCGCACGAAGTCGGCCGGCGTCACGTAGCCGCGCCGCTGCGCGACGCTCCACATGCGTGGCAGGAACACGAACACGATCGGGTAGGCGACGATCGTGTACGGGACCGCGAAGAAGCCGCTGACCGCACCGGTCGCGAACATCGCGGCGGGCACCGCGACGAACGTGTACGCGGTGTAGAGGTCGCCGCCGAGCAGGAACCACGTGACCATGGTGCCGAAGCCGCGCCCGCCCAGGCCCCATTCGTCCAGGCTTTGCATCGACTCGCCGCGCCGCCAGCGTGCCGCGAGGAACCCGCCGATCGTGACGAGGACGAAGAAGAACAGCACGACGCCGAGTTCGACGCCGTTGACTCCGCTGCCGCTCGCGAGGGCGCTCATCGCTCACCTCGCGCGCGCTTGATGAGCAGATACGCGGTGTAGGTGAGCACCGGCGTGATCAACACCCAGAGCACCTGGTACCAGTAGAAGAACGGCCAGCCCCAGAGCTTGGGCGTCTCGCTCGAGTACGTGGGTACGAGCGCGAGCGCGATGCACGGGATCGCGAGCAGTACGCCGACTGCGATGCGGGTGC
>JAICKR010000218.1 GCA_025927835.1 Jatrophihabitans sp.
CGCAACCGCTCCTGCGCACGCATCACCTCCAGCAACTGCTCATCCGAACAACCCGTGAGGTCCAACCCCTGCAGCTCGTCCAACGCCGCGTGCGCGCGCGCCAGGACCCGGGACGGGTCCACCGGCTGCAACACCGCGCTCATACGTACGATACTACATCAGACGACCGACAATTTCCCGATCTTTAGCCCGCTGTGGACAAGAAGATTCCGTCCACACCAAGACACCGGAACCAGCCGCGAACTGTCACCCCGGAGTGCTAACGCAACCGACCGACCAACCCCTCGTCGCCGCGCCTTTCGCTTTCACAAAGACGCAGCAGCAGGAACCACCCGCTCCCCCAAGATCTCCAACGGCCTGATCGTCTCGACGTCCATGACCCGACCATGCACATGCTGGATCCCGAGCTTGGCCAGCTCGGACAGCTGGTCGAGGAACGCGTCGACGTTCTCGCCGTCGGCGCCGACGTCGAGGTTCATCATGACCGTCTTCTCGATCTCGTCGTAGTCGCGGCCCACGTCGGCACAGTGCTGGCGCAGCACGTCGAGCTTGTGCTCGAGTTCGGGACTCGGAAACAGGTTGCACGCCTGCGCGTATTTCGCCACGAGCCGCAGCGTCTTCCGTTCGCCGCCGCCGCCGATGAGGATCGGCGGGTGCGGGCGCTGCAGCGGCTGCGGCACGTTGAGCGTGCGCTCCAGTTGGTAGTGCTTGCCGTGGTACGGGCTCTCGTCCTCGCTGCACATCTGGAGGTAGATCTGCAGCGCCTCTTCGAGGCGCTCGAAGCGCTCCGCGGTGGGCGGGAACGGCAGACCCAGCCCGCGCGACTCGTGCTCGTTCCACGCTGCACCGATACCCAGCCAGGCACGGCCCTCGGACAGCACGTCCAGCGTGGAGACGATCTTCGCCAGCAGCCCCGGCTCCCGGTAGACCACCCCGGTCACCCAGGCCATGAGCTTGATGCGCTTGGTGCGCGCGGCGAGGAAGCCGAGCGTCGTGTAGGCCTCGAGCATGTCGAGCTCGGGCGGACCCATCACCCCGATCTGCCACACGTGATCCATCACGCTCAGCTTGGTGAGCCCGGCGTCCTCGGCGGCTTCCGCGATGCGACCGAGGTCTCGGGCAAGCGCCGGCGTGCCGTCGGGGTAGGTGAAGACGGGCAGGTGCAGACCTAGTTCCACGTGGTGATCCCCATCGTCGTGAGTTACGCGTCGTAGTCGACGGTAACCGCATCGGTGCTGGGAATTGCCTGGCAAGTAAGGACGTAGCCGGCCGTCAACTCCGCGTCCTCCAACGCGTAGTTGCGCCGCATGGTCACCGCGCCCGAGGTGACCCGCGCCCGGCAGGTACCGCACACGCCGCCCTTGCACGCGAACGGCAGGTCGGGACGGACGAGCTGCGCCCCGTCGAGCACCGCGGTTGCCGGCGGCAGTGTGACGGTGCTCGTGCGCCCGTCGAGGATGACTGTGACCTCGGCGCCGGCACCGACGGGCGCGTCTTCGTGGTGCACCTCGTCGGGCGGCAGGTCCTCGACGTAGAACAGCTCGCGGTGGATCCGGCGGCTCGACACGCCGAGTTCGGTGAGCACGTCGATGGCCGCGATGACCATGCCGAACGGCCCGCACAGCCACCAGTGGTCGACGGACGCAACGTCCACCGTCGCGGGCAGCAGCGTGCGCAACCGGTCGGCGTCGAGCCGGCCGTTGAACAGCTCCACCTCCTGCGGTTCGCGGGAGAGCACGTGGCACACCTGCATGCGGGCCGGGTACGCGTCCTTCATGTCGGCGACCTCGTCGGCGAACATGACCGAATTGCTGCGTCGGTTGCCGTAGAACAGCGTGACCGTCGCGGCGTCGGACGCGGCGAGGACGGAACCTGCGATGGAGATCATCGGCGTGATGCCCGAGCCGGCAGCGAGCAGCACGTGATGCCCTGGCGCGGTGAGGTCGGGGGTGAACGTGCCGGCCGGCGCCTGCGCCTCGACGACGTCGCCGGGCCGCACATCGTGCACCAGCCAGCCCGACACCTCGCCGCCGGCGACCTCACGCACGCCGATGCGCGGCGGGCGCCCGAGCGGCGCGCAGATCGAGTACGAGCGGCGCGCCTCGCCGCGCCGGATCGTGAGCGACTGCCCGGGCGCGAATCGGAACACCGGCTTGAGCGCGTCCGGCACGTCGAACGTAACCGCCGCCGAGTCGTCGGTGAGTTGGTCGACGCGCGCGACCCGCAGCAGGTGGAAGTCGGCGCGCGCCATCAGATGGCCTTCACCGACTCGAACGGTTCGAGGCACGCGTCGCAGGTATGCAGCGCCTTGCACGCTGTCGCGCTGAACGCGGCGCGCCGGCTGGTACGCACCGAACCGCAGCGCGGGCAGGTGGCCGCCGGCGCGCGGCCGAGCGTGAGCGGCACCGGTCCGGCGCGCCGTGGCGCCGGCGCGGGCGGTGCGATGCCGGCCAGCAGCAGCTTGCGCCGCCCGTCGGCGGTGATCCAGTCGCTCGTCCAGGCCGGCGCGAGCTGGGTGCGGATCTCGACCTCGGCGAACCCGGCCGCACGCAACCGGTACTCGACGTCGCCGGCGATCTCACGCATGGCGGGGCAGCCGGAATAGGTCGGGGTGATCGTGACGACGAGCCGTCCGTCCTGCTCGTCGAGCGAGCGCAGGATGCCGAGATCGCCGACGGTCACCATCGGCAGCTCGGGGTCGGGCGTCGCCGCAGCGACGTCCCACGCCGTGCCCGTCCGGGTCACCATGTCGCGTCCGGATGGGCTCGGGCGACGCTCTGCATCTCGGCGAGCACATAGCCGAGCGCCTCGGTGTGTACGCCGTCGCGGCCCGCGCGGCCCCCGATGAGCGCGAGCGGCGGCACATCGGGACGGTCGAGTCCCGCGGTGGCGAGGACGGTGTCGAGCACGACGTCGACCTCGCCGCGCGCGATCGTGACCAGCTCACCCGGATGCGCTCGGAACAGCTCGTCGACGAAGGCCCACACGGCGTCCAGCGCGGCCTGCATCCGCTGGTGCGACAGTTCGGTGCCGTCGCCGAGACGCACCACCCATTGCGCGGCGTAATCGCGGTGGTAAGTGAGCTCGGCGACGCCCTTCGTAGCGATCGCGGCGAGCACCGGATCGGAGAAGGACGTGAGGCGCTCGAAGAGCGCGAGCCGCCAGGTGGCGAAGACGAGCAGCCGGCCGACGAGTTCGGCGAAGTCGTCGTCATGGCGTTCGACGAGCCGGACGTTGTGGAACTGCGACTCGCTGCGGAAGAAGGCGAGCTGGTCCTCGCTGCGGCCGAGGACCGCACCGGCCCGCCCGAGCAGCATGCGCGCCTGCCCGAGCAGGTCGAGCGCGATGTTCGCGACCGCGGTCTCTTCCTCGAGCTCGGGCAGACGGGTCACCCACTCCTGCAGGCGATGGCTGTAGATCAGCGCGTCGTCGCCCAGGCTGACGCAGTAGGACGCAAGCCCGTACGCGTCGACGCCGTCTGGGACGGAGGTGTCGACGCCGGCGAGCGGGTCGGTGAAGCCGGTGCCGTAGGCCCAGCGGTGATCGTCGCTGTGCTCGTCGGCAAGGAAGTCGTACGGGTTGTCGTCGCTCATGCTCATCACATGTGCGGGACGTCGTCGGGGATGTCGTAGAACGTGGGGTGCCGGTAGATCTTGTCGGCGGACGGCGCGAAGAACGGGTCCTTCTCGTCCGGGCTGGACGCGGTGACATCAGCCGCGCGTACCACCCAGATGCTCACGCCCTCGTTGCGCCGCGTGTAGAGGTCGCGAGCGTGCCGCAGGGCCATCTCGGCGTCCGCCGCGTGCAGCGACCCGACGTGCACGTGGTTCAGCCCGCGCTTGCCGCGCAGGAACACCTCGTAGAGCGGCCACGATGCGTTCACGATGCCGCCGCCTTCGCGGCGTGGGCGAGCGCGGCTTCGCGCACCCAGGCGCCGTCCTCATGTGCCTGCCGGCGCGTCTCGACGCGCTGCGCGTTGCAGGGGCCGTTGCCCGTGAGCACAGCGTCGAACTCCGTCCAGTCGACATCGCCGAAGTCGTAGTGGCCGCGCTTCTCGTTCCAGCGCAGGTCC
>JAICKR010000012.1 GCA_025927835.1 Jatrophihabitans sp.
CCATCGGGCTGCTGCCGAGGCCGGCGAGCTGCGGAAAGACGAACCACATCCAGTGACTCGTCTTGCGCCCGCGTCGCAGCTCGTCCAGCGCCCGCGCGTACGTCGTCTCCTGCGCGGACACGAAGCGGGCGAGGCCGAACCGATCTTCGGACATTTGTGGACATCATGCCGCGCCGCGGCGACGAACTGTGTGCCTCGGCGCACACGGGCACCGGCTCGGCGTATCAGCGGCGCGGCTCAGCGCTCTTCGTGCACAACAAGTTGATCACCCCACGAGGAGACCGCCAGCCATGACCATCGCTACCGCGACCCGGCCCACCACGAAGAGCGTCCGCACCGCGACCGGCGCCGGCGCCGAGATGAAGACGATCCACTCCGCCTTCCGGCGCGAGCTGCGCCTCGCACCCGCCCTGCTCCGCTCCGTCGAGCACGGCGACCGGCTGCGCGCCGCGATCGTCGCCACCCACCTCGACATCATCGACCGCTTTCTGCACCACCACCACACGATCGAGGACGACATGCTCTGGCCGAAGCTGCTCGAGCGGGTGCCGGTCGAGATCGCTCCCGTCGTCGAACTGATGGAGACCCAGCACGAGACCGTGGCCGTCCTGCTCGAGCGCACCGTCGAACTGCGCGCCGCGTGGCGCACGGACGCCGACGCGGCGCGCGCCGCCAAGCTCGCCGACATCTACGCCAACCTGCACGAGGCCCTGGTCGAGCACCTCGACGCCGAGGAGACGCACGTCATGCCGCTCGTCGAGCAGTGCATCACGCACCGCGAGTGGGCCAAGATCGGCAAGACCGCGCAGCGCAGCACGCCGCTCAAGGACGGCCCGCGCACGCTCGGCATGCTCGCCTACGACGGCGACCCGCAGGTCATGCGCGAGATGCTCGGCGCGGTGCCGGCGCCGATGCGCGGCTTCGTGCTCAAGATGGGCCGCCGCGCGTACGCGAAGCACGCGAACCGCGTGTACGGCACCCCGACGCCCTGAGCAGAGCTCGACAGACACCGACAACGTGTCACTGGCCAGTGTGATCGCGGCCGGTGTACACGTTGTCGGTGTCTTCGCCTCCGCGCGTGCTCGTCGCGCCCTATCCGCAGCGCCGCCAGCTCGTCTTTCCGGACGACGTCTGGGCCGAGCTGACGAGCGAGTTCGACGTGCTCGAGGTCGACGGGGCCGATCCCCGCTTCGATGAGCTACTGCCGGGCGCGTTCGCGATCGTGGGCCAGCCCGACCTGCCCGCCGCGCGGGTCGGGGCGGCGCGCGAACTGCGGGCGATCTGCAACGTCGAGGGAAACTTCCTCCCGAACGTCGACTACGCCGCCTGCTTCGGCCGAGGCGTGCACGTGCTCGGCTGCGGGCCGGCCTACGCGCAGCCGGTCGCGGAGTACGCGCTCGGCCTCGCCCTCGATCTCGCGCGCGGCATCAGCGCCGGCGACCGTGCGTTCCGGGCCGGGGCCGAACGCTATGCAGAGGCCGGCAACGTCGGGGCGACGCTGCTTCAACGGGCGGACGTCGGCCTGCTCGGGCTCGGCAACGTCGGACGTGCGCTGCTGCCGTTGCTGCGCCCCTTCGGCGTGCGCGTTCGCGGCTACGACCCGTGGCTACCGCCGCGCGCGCTGGCCGCACTCGACGTCGAGCCGACCGGGCTGGACGAGCTGCTGTCCGCGAGCACGTTCGTGTTCGTACTCGCCACCGCCACGACGGAGAACGCGCACCTGCTCGACGCCGACAAGCTCGCACTGCTCCCGGATCGTGCTCGGCTCGTCCTCGCCGGCCGCGCCGCCGTGGTCGACTTCGCCGCGCTCTACGAGCAGGTTGCGGCCGGGCGGCTGCGCGCGGCCGTCGACGTTTGGCCCACCGAGCCGGTGCCGCCCGACGATGTGGCGCGCACGCTCGACGGGCTCGTGCTCTCTGCGCATCGGGCCGGCGCGCTGGACACGGCGTTCCGCGCGATCGGCGAGATGGTGCTCGACGACCTTCGCCAGATCGCGGCCGGGCTGCCGCCGGCGCGCATGCAGCAGGCCACCCGCGAGCTCGCACCGCGCTATCGCAACAAGCCGGTGATCCGCTAGAGAGTTCCGGCGCGCATGCGCCACGAGTCGGTGACGAGCTCGGCGAGCCGGTCGGCGTCGACCCCGTCGAGCCGCAGCATCACCAGCGGCAGCCCGTCGTAGCCGCGGGTGGTGAAGAACAGGTGCGGTTCGCCGAGCAGCAGCGCCTGCTTCTCGGCCTCGTCGCCGACGTAGAGCACCGCGATGTCGGCGCGGATGACGCGCGGCCGGCCGGCGACCCGCTCCGGATAGGACCACACGAACCCGCGGCCCGCGACCCGGAAGTCGAACCCCTCGCTGGGGATCTCGACGACGTCGGGCAGTGACGCCGCGATGCGCCGCACGTCGTGCTCGTCGGCCACTGCACACCTCCATGGTCCGACCGGCCCGGCGTCGGAAGCGCGCACGATCGGGCACCCGTTGCTCCGGCTCGCGCGTGCGTCAGGACGCCCCGACGAACTCGCGCAGCTGCACGTCGTGATCGCGCGCGACCAGCTCCGCCGCCTTCTCACCGATCATGATCGACGCCGCGTTCGTGTTGCCGCTGACGACGTTGGGCATCACGCTCGCGTCCGCCACCCGCAGCCTCTCGACGCCGAGGACGCGCAGGTTCGCATCGACGACCGAGCCGATACGGCAGGTGCTCGTCAGGTGATAGACGGTGGACGAGTGGTGCCGGGCCAGGTCCTCGATGAGCTCGTCGCTCGGTTTGTCACCGGCCGAGTAGCCGTGCCGCGCGGCGATCGCCGGCGGCACCAGCACGTCGCCGATCTCGTGCGCGCTTCGCAGCTGGTCGATGACGTCGAGTGTGCGTCGCACCACCGCGATCATGACCTGCATGTCGTGCGGGTCGCCGAAGTAGTTCATCCGGATGTCCGGCGCGGCGAGCGGATCGGAGCTCGCCAGTCTGATCTCGCCCTCGCTGTGCGGCTGCACCGGGTTGGCCAGCACGAACAAGCTTTCGGCCTCCGGGCCGAGAGCTGTCGCCGGATCGGCGAAGTACTCGTTGGGGTCCACGCGCAGGCAGGCGCGCCAGATCTCGGCGTTGTAGCCGCAGGCGAACAGCCCGATCTGTGCGTCGTGCGAGTGCTCGTCGCCCAAGCCGGTGGAGAACCACGCGCACGCGTCGTAGAGCGAGGACGACACCAGTCCGCGTCCGGTCGTCGCCCACTCGACGAGCTGCCGTTCGGCCTCGGCCTTCAGCCCGGCGAGTTCGGGCGGCAGGAACTCGTCCTCGGCTGCGTTCGCGGGCAGGGGGCCGGCCGGAGCTCGCAGTGCGTCCGGCCCCATGGCGACGCCGACGGCCGCCATCGAGACACCGAGACCGGGCGCAGAGAACATCAGCCCGAGCTGCAGGTGGTCCTTCAGGTGCTGACCCACCTCGGGAGCGTCGACGAGGCAGGAGATGTCGAGCGACTCGAGGTGCTCGCGCGGCCCGACCCCCGACACCATGAGCAGCTGCGGCGAGCCGACAGCGCCCGCACTGAGAATGACCTCGCGCGCGGCCGACACGACGTGGCGTGTCCCGTCGTCGCCGATGTACTCGACGCCGGTGGCGCGCGGCGGCTCACCCTCGAGCACGAGGCGCGTCGCGTGTGCCGCGGTGATCACCGTCAGGTTCGGCCGCTGTTCCGGCTCGCCTTCCAGGAACGCGTGATAGGTGCTCGCCCGCTTGCCGTCCTTCGTGGTGGTCTGCAGCAACGACACCAGGCCGGCCGGGCCGCCCCGGTCGCGGCCGTTGTAGTCACCGGCCGGAATGCCGGCGGCGACCGCGGCGGCGACGAACGCGCGCGCGCCGGGCAGCACCGGGTTGCGCACCGATACACCTAGCGGGCCCTTCGTGCCGTGTGCATCCGCGTCGATGGGCAGCTCCTCGTGCGGGACCAGGCCCTCGCTCTTGCGGAAGTACGGCAGCACCTCGTCGTAGCTCCACCCGCTCGCGCCGCCCGCCGCCCATGCGTCGAAGTCACCGGGGTGGCCGCGCACGTAGGCCATGTAGTTGATGCCGGACGAGCCACCGAGCATTTTGCCGCGCGGCACCATCATCCGGCCGCCCTCCAACCCGTGGCCGCAGCCACCGGCGTGGGCGGTGTACATCCAGTCGGTTTCCTTGTCGAGCTGCAGCACCGGGCAGGCCGCGGGCATGAGCTCAGCCGCCGGCGGATGCCCGCCCGCCTCGAGCAGCACGACGCGCACGTTCGGGTCCTCGGACAGCCGCGACGCGATCACGGCCCCGGCAGATCCCCCACCCACCACAACGAAATCAGCTGTGTCCACCACGCGGCGAACCTAACAGCGCACGGACCGCGCCGGAACTCGGCGCACGTGCATGACCGCAGCGCGAGGCCAACGACGACGAGACGACGGCCGCGCATCGACCCTGCGTGCAGCGCAGCCTCCGGACGAACTCGTGTCGTGACGCTCCCGGCGCGTATTCGGACAGCGCGATGGATTCAGAACGGTGGCGGGTCATGGTTCGCCTCGGCCGCTCGCGGCGCGGGTGCGGTCAGGGGTCGGCCGCGTTGGGTGAGGGCTCGGAATGTGCGTTCGGGGTCGTCGGAGTCGGACGGGTCGATGGTGGGCCGGGGTGGGCGCGGGATCGGTGCGGGGAGCGGCGCGGCGATGGGGTCGATCAGCACGGTGTGCTTGCGGCCGAGGGGACTGATCCAGCGATAGGTGTGCGGGTCGATGCGCACCAGCCGCCAGCCGTGCTGCGTTTTGTTGGTGTGGTCGTGGCGGCAGGCCGGGGCCAGGTTGGCTTCTTCGGTCTTGCCGCCTTGGGCGTGGTCGTGGCGGTGGTCCTGGTCGCAGGCGGTGGCGGGGCGGCGGCAGCCTGCGAAGACGCAGCGTTGGAAGGTGAGTTGGCTGCGGCGGCGCAGGCGCCTGCCGGGGAAGCGGGCGTGCGGGTCTTGCTCGAGGGGTCGCGGGTCGGCGTGCTGCCGCGCGAGGTCGGTGAGCAGTGTCGCCCAAGCCGGGTGATGCTGCGCGAGGTCGGGGTCGTCGAGCAGGGTGGCGGGCAGGTGCAGTTCGACGATGCCGCCCTCGGCCTGCACCGGGTCACGCAACGCGCGGGGCCGGTGCCGGGTGGTGCCGTCGGTGAGGAGGCGGCCGTCATCATCGAGGATCGCGAAGCGCCATTGCGCGCCGTGGTGGCGGGCGGCGACGGCGCGGGCGACAGATGCGGTGACCGGTCCCCAGCCGGGGAGTTCACCGGGCTGTTCGTCGAGACCGAGCAGCGTGGCCAGCCCGACCGCGAGCGCCACCCCACGAGTCGAACTTGGTGCCGCAGCGCAGTCGGCGTCGGCGGCAGCGGCAGCAACGTTGCGCTCGGTCGCGTCGTTGTTGCGCTGCGTGGTCTCGCCGTCCGCGGTGCCTGGCGTGGTGTGGGTGGGGAACTGCGCGCACAGCGCGGTGATGATCTGTTCCGGGGTGAGGTTCTGGTAGCGGCCGTCGAGCAGGGCGAGGAACAGTTCGACGCGTAGGTGATCGATCGGTGCGTGGGCGCCGGCTCGTTTGGCGGCGTCGGCGAGCGCGTCGACCCGGCCACACGCGGCGGCAGCTTGTTCGGCGGGGAGGTATTGCCCGGACACGGTGGCGGTGCCGTCGTCGTTCAGATAGCCGATGACGCGTCGCTCGTGCACGGCTTGGCGGTAGCGGCGTTCGGCCCAGGCCGGGTCGAGCGCGACCGCGACTCTGCGGACCCGTTCTGCGAGCCCCGTGACGGTGCGCCGATCGGCTTCGGGCAGCAGCGTGTCCAGCAACCGCTCCGACTGCTCAGGCAGCAGGTCGGCGACCCCCTCGGCAAGCACGATCGCCCGGGCCCGGTCCAGCCCGCCCTGCTCGAGCGCCGTGAACACCCGCGGCTGCGCACACACCAGCACGGCATGCTCGAGTTCACGCAACGCGCCGCGGCGGGTGAGCAGCAGTTCGGCGCGGATCTCGTCAGCCGCGGAATCGACGATCTGCTCCGCGGTGAGCCGCGGCACCGCCCACGGCCGCGGGTCACGCCGCGCGACCTCGGCCATCGTGGCCCACGTCTGCGCCTGCTGGAACGCGAGCTGACGGTTCTGCGCGTTGAGCATCGCGAGCAACTGCTCGTCCTCGACATCGTGCAGCTCGATGGCGGCGAGTCGGGTGCACAGCTGCGGACCGGTCGGCATCGAGGCCAACCCGTCGACGCTGCTGTGCTGTTCCCCCGATTCCATGCCCTGATGCTATGGACAGGGTCTGACAAAACCGGCCTAGTTCGTCGAACCATCCGAAACGAATTTTTGGCCCGAATCAACCACAACGAAACAGCCGACGAGCCCGCGAAACGACCGAAGCGGAACCCCTCGTCGACGCGTTTTCGTTCTTGATCAAGCCTCCCGCGCCCAGCAGCGAACCTAGCGAGGAACGCGCTTCTGTGTCGCGGAGCTTTCGTTCGTGATCAGGCCGGCGGCCACGAGCTAGTGGATGCCGCACTCCACCTTGCCGGTACCCGACCAGCGCCCGGCCCGGGCGTCCTCGCCCGGCTTGAGCCGCCGCGTGCACGGCCAGCAGCCGATCGAGCCGTACCCGTCGGACAGCAGCGGGTTGACGAGGATGCCGTTGTCGGCGATGTAGCGGTCGACGTCGTCCTGGGTCCACGCCGCGATCGGATTGATCTTCACCATCGAGCGCTGCTCGTCCCACTCGATGACGCGCACGTCGGCGCGGGTGGCGACCTCGTCGCGGCGCAGTCCGGACGCCCACGCGGAGTAGTCCTTGAGCGCGGCGCGCAGCGGCATGACCTTGCGCAGTGCGCAGCACTGATCCGGGTTGCGCTCGTAGAGCCGGGCCCCGAACGACGCGTCCTGCTGCTCGACCGATTGCTTGGGGGTCAGCGTGCGGATGGTGACCGGCAGGGTGGCCGCGACGGCGTCGCGGGTGCCGATCGTCTCGGCGAAGTGGTAGCCGGTATCGAGAAACAGGACATCGACACCTGGGCGCACCTTCGCCGCAAGGGACGGGACGACCGCATCGGCCATCGAGGAGGCAACGGCCCAGGACGATCCGAACTGCTCGTCGGCCCAACCCAGGATCTCGAGTGCGGATGCGCCCTCGAGGTCACGCCCGGCCCGTTCGGCGAGCGTCTTCAACTCTTCGCGCGTGCTCAGAGCAACCATGCTTCGTCGGCTCGCGACACATAGGACGCGAACGCCTCGCCTCCTTCACGGCGCTCGAGGTAACCGCGTAACACCCGCTCGATGTACTCGGGTGCTTCTTCTGCTGTCACCTTCAAACCCCGGAACTTGCGGCCGAATTCCGCATCGGTGCCCATCTGCCCGCCGAGGTGCACCTGGAATGCCTCCTCGTCGCCGTCCGCACCTTTCTGCACCATGCCCTTGAAGCCGATGTCGGCGACCTGGAAACGGGCGCACGAGTTCGGGCAGCCGTTCACGTTGATCGTGATCGGGGTGTCGAAATCGGGGAGCCGCTCCTCCATCTGCTCGCGGATGATCTCCGCGCGGTTCTTGGTCTCGACGAGCGCGAGCTTGCAGAACTCGATGCCGGTGCAGGCGATGGTGCCGCGCCGGAACGCGGACGGGCGGACGGAGTAGCCGAGCAGCTCGAGTTCGTCGACGACGTTGACCTCGGCGGCCGGCGGCACGTCGAGCACCACGACACCTTGCTGCGCGGTCAGGCGCACCCGACCGGCCGCATGCCGGTCGGCGATTGCGGCCACCTCGCGCAGGGCGGTGCCGGACGTGCGTCCGGCCTTGGTGGTCGCGCCGACGGCGAGCAGCCCGTCGAGCTGCTGCTCGACGCCGATGTGATCACGATGCGTGGGCGACTCGGCCGGCGCCGGGCCGTCGGGCAGCGGCTGCTTCAGGTACTCGGTCTCGAGCACCTCGCGGAACTTCGCCGGGCCCCAGTCGGCCATCAGGAACTTGAGCCGCGCGTGGTTTCGCTGCCGCCGGTAGCCGTAATCGCGAAAGACCGATGTCACGCCGACCCACACGTCGGCGACCTGGTCGGGGCGGACGAACACGCCGAGACGCTCGGCGAAGCGCGGGTTGGTCGACAGGCCGCCGCCCACCCACAGGTCGTAACCGGCGGTGCCGTCCGGGCCGATCACGCCGACGAAGGCGCAGTCGTTGATCTCGTGGTTGACGCAGTGCCGGGCACAGCCCGAGATGGACGTCTTGTACTTGCGCGGCAGGTTCGAGAAGGCGGGGTCGCCGAGGTACTTGTCGACCACCTCGCGCAGCGCCGCCGTCCCGTCGAGCACGGAGTCGGACGCCACGCCCTCGAGCGGGCAGCCGAGCATGACGCGCGGGCAGTCGCCACACGCCTCGGTGGTCGACAGCCCGACGGCGGCGAGCATCTCCCAGATCGTCGGGACGTCCTCGATGCGGATCCAGTGCAGCTGCACGTTCTGCCGGTCGCTCACGTCTGCGACGTCGCGGCCGTAGGTCGTGGAGATGTCGGCGATGACACGCAGCTGCTCACTGGTGAGCGCACCGCCGTCGCAGCGGATGCGCATCATGAAGTACTCGTCCTCGAGCTCTTCGGGCTCGAGGGCCGCGGTCTTGCCGCCGGGGATGCCCTGGCGGCGCTGCGTGTAGAGGCCCATCCAGCGGAACCGGCCGCGCAGGTCTGCCGGATCGATGCCCGCGAAGCCCGTGTGCTGGTAGATGTCGATGATCCGCCGGCGCACGTTGAGCGGGTTGTCGTCCTTCTTGGACCGCTCGTTGGGATTGAGCGGTTCGCGGTAGCCGAGGGCCCACTGGCCCTGTCCCTTTTTAGTAGGCATGTCTCGCGCCGGCGTGGCGGCGTCCCTTTCGATGGAGGCGGAGCGTGGCGGGGGAGCGGCGACGGGAAGGTCCGTCGTCAAGCTCAACAGCCCGCCGCAGCCACCCGGAGAAGGTCGATGTGGCGGCGCGACGTGAGCATCATTGCCTTCGGCGCCATGTGTCGATGGTCCCACACCGGGCAGGTACGGGTGGCTCGGCGGGACGTATTTCACGCGAGAATGGGCGGGTGAACGGATTCCCGGCGCTGCTCGACCTCACCGGCCGGCCCGTCCTCGTCGTGGGCGGGGGTCCGGTCGCCGCCCGCCGCGCCCGCTCGCTCGCGGACGCGGGTGCGGACGTCCTGGTCGTGGCGCCGGAGATCTCCACCGAGATCAGCGCGCTCGGGGTGCGGACCCGGCCGCGACCCTTCGAGGCCGCCGACCTGGACGGGGTCTGGCTGGCGATGGCGTGCACCGACGACGGCGCGGCGAATTCCGCTGTCTCGGCAGCCGCCGAGCAGCGGCGCATCTTCTGCGTGCGCGCCGACGCCGCGACCGAGGGCACTGCCCGCACGTCCGCGATCGCCCGGCACGACGGGCTCACGGTCGCCGTCAACGGCGGGGACGACCCGCTTCGCGCGGTCGCGCTGCGCGATGCGATCGCGGCGGCACTCGACACCGGTGATCTGCCGTCCCGCCGAGCTCGTCGCGGACCGGGCGGGCACGTCGCGCTCGTCGGGGGTGGACCGGGCGACCCCGAGCTGATCACGGTCCGCGGCCGCAGGCTCGTCGCCGAGGCGGACGTGGTCGTCGTCGACCGCCTCGCGCCGCGAGCCCTGCTGGAGGGCCTGCCGGCCGATGTCGAGGTCATCGACTGCGGCAAGTCCGCGCATCGGCAGAACCTCACCCAGGCCGAGATCAACGCGGTCCTCGCCGACCGGGCGCTGGCCGGCAAACGGGTGGTGCGGCTCAAGGGCGGCGACCCGTTCGTGTTCGGCCGCGGCGGCGAGGAATGGCGTGCCTGCGTCGCCGCAGGCGTGCCGGTGAGCGTGGTGCCCGGGCTGACGTCGGCGATCGCGGCTCCCGCAGCCGCCGGCATTCCCCTCACCCATCGCGGCCTCGCGGCCGACTTCACCGTCGTGTCCGGCCACCTCGACCCGGGCCGGCCGGCCGACGAGGGCATCGACTGGCCGGGCCTGGCCGCGCACGGCGGCACCCTCGTGCTGCTGATGGCGATGGAACGCCTCGACCTGATCGCCAAGGAGCTCATCGAGCACGGCAAGGCCCCCGACACCCCGGCGGCCGTGGTGCACAGCGCCACCCTCCCGGAGCAGCAGGTGGTGCGTGCCCGGTTGGACGAGATCGCCGCCGCCGCACGACGCGCCCAGATCGGCGCGCCCGCGGTCGTCGTGGTCGGTGCGGTCGTGGACGTCCTCGGCTGACCGCTCCGCGGCTCAGCCCTGTCGGCAGCCGGCCGGCACGGCGGGGAGTTGGTCCACCGCCTCCACGGTGCGCAGCACCTCGAGGAAGGCGGCACCGCCCAGATCCGCCGCGGTCGGGCCGTCGGTCGAATGCGCGTCATACGCGGGTGAGGGCCCTGCGTAAGTCGGCGATCCTCCGGCGCTGCTGTCGCGCTGCTCGAGCAGCTGGAAGGTGGTCGGATCGAAGTACAGCGACTGCACCTCGCCGGGGCGGATGCGCTGGTCGACGAAGTCGGCGCGCAGCGCGGGCCGGTCCAGGTAGTCGCGCTGACCGGCGTGCACCGTCACGCCGGCGGTGCGGCTGAGCACGGCGAGCATCGCCGCGCGCAGCGCAGGCGACGCGAAGCCGTCCATCATGCGCAGCATGTCGCCGCCGGCGACGAACACGGCCTCGTCATGCGAGGACGAGCCCGCCACGTGTGAGCGCAGATAGCTCTCCAGCGAGTCGACGTCGGTGGGCAGCCCGGCGAGGAAGGCGCGGCTGGGTGAGTTGACGCCGGCCTCGGGCGCGCTGAACTGGTAGCAGACGTTCTGGCTGCCGGTCCGGATGCTCAGCGTCGCCCCGTTCGCAGAGATCCAGTTCCGGTTGACCATCGCGTCTCGGCCGTCGGGCTCCGGCTGGCCGTTCGCGTCCAGGTCCAGCTGTTCGTCGACCTGGTGGGCGTACTGGTCGGCGCCGACCGAGGCCGTGGTCGAGAGCCCGGCCGGTGGGACGAACTCGGGTCCTTGGGCGCCGCCCGGGCCGCCCGCTGCGTGCGAGCCGGTGAAGCCGCCGGAGGTCATGGTGGCGACCAGCGCGGCGACGGCGACCGTCACGGCCGCACCGGAGGCGAGCGGCAGGGTGCGTGCCCAGCGGGGTCGGCGTCCCGGCACGGCGGCACCCGTCCCGATGAACCGGATGGGGATCTCGTGCACGGGATGCGGGTCCGAGGCGTGTTCGGTACGAGTGCCGATGATGTGAGCGAGCGTGTCGGCGCGGCGGGTCGCGGGCCATTCACGCTCGATCCGCTCGTGCGGTGCGCAGCGTGCGAGCGTGCGCAGCGCGGTCTCGGGATCAGGGTCGGGCGTCATGGCGTCACCTGGCCTCTCGGAGGGCGGGGCCGCTCACGGCGCCGCGTGGATCTTCGGGATGTGTCGTCGTCTCGTGCTTCGTCGCCGGCGCGTTCAGCACTCGGGTGAGGCGGGCTCGCGCGCGGGAGAGCCGCACCTCGAAGGCGCGCTGGGAGCAGCCCGCGACCTCGGCGGCATCGGCATTGCGCAGCCCGTCCCAGGCGACGAGCAGCAGCGCCTCGCGTTCGGCGTCGGTGAGTTGCGCCAGGCCGCGGAGCAGCGCGTCGCGTTCGAGCACGGCCTGATCGGCGCTGGCTGCCGGCCCGGCCAGTTCCTCGACACGGGCGAGCGAGCCGGCAAGACGGTGCTGGCGGAGCAGGCCACGCCGGTGGTTGGCGAGGGTGTTGCGCGCGACGACGAGCAGCCAGGGGAGCGGCTCGGCGGGCAGTTCCGACCACCGGCGCCAGGCGACGAGAAAGGTGTCGGCGACGACGTCCTGCGCGAGGCTCGCTTCGCAGTGCCGCCGCGCATAGGCGTACACCCGCGGCGACAGGTCGTCGAACATCGCGCTGAATCGCTCGGTCGCTCCGGCGGGGCTCACACCAGGAACTGTCCGGCAGGAGTCAATCCTCACCCCCGGGATCGCAACAGATCCGAACCTGTCACCCCGCGTGCTAGTATACGAACAATCGTTCGAAACGAGGTGAACGGGTGTCCCGACCGCCGATCAGCCTGCTGACCCAGGCGCGCGGCCTGCTGGCCGACGCGTGCACCGTCACCGACCCCGGCGAGCGGTTCCGGCTCGCGCATCTGGCCGCGCTGCGCATCGCGGCCGCCGTGCTGGCCGAGCGAGGCAGCCTCGCACGGCCGAAACGGCGGCTCGTCAGCATCTGGCCACTGCTGGAGAAAACGGCAACCGAGCACGCTGCCCGGGCCCGGTACTTCGCCGCCGGCGCGGCGGTGCGCGCAGCGGTCGAGACGGGCACTCCGGCCGCGGTCTCGGCGATCGCCGCGGACGAACAGCTGCGGGCGGCGGCCGACTTCCTGCTCGAGGTCGAGAACTCGCTCGGCCTGCTCGCCGCGTAACCACGGCGCCTGCTTCTACGGCAGTGCTCGCGTGTAGCGCTGTGGTGTCGCCGGGCGCGGCTAGGCTCGCCACCATGCACGCCGACACGGGCCGAGCGGGTCGGCTCGGGCTGATTTCGAGGCTGCTGACAGACGCGTTGCACACCGTCACCGAGCCCGGCCGCACCGCCCAGTTGCTCGATTGCGGCGGCGGTAGCGGCACCTACGCGGTGCCGCTCGCGGTTGCCGGGGCCAATGTCACGGTGATCGACATCAGCGCCGACGCGCTCGCCACGCTGAGCCACCGCGCCGCCGAGGCGGGCGTCGCGCACCAGGTGCATCCGGTGCAGGGCGACGTCGAGGCGCTCGCCGACCTGGTCGGCGGACGCAGCTTCGACCTCGTCCTCGCGCACGGCATCCTCGAGGCGGTCGACTCGGTCGCCGCGGCGTTCGCAGGCATCGCCGCGGCCGTGCGTCCGGGCGGGCTGATGAGTGTGCTCGTGAGCAACCCGGCCGCGCTGGTCATCGCGCGGGCGCTCGCCGGCGAGCCTGCGCTCGCGCTGGCCGAACTGACCGAGCTCGACACCGCCGAGTCACGCATCGGGCCGGCTGCGATCCAGCAGCTGTGCACGGCGGCCGGGCTGCTCGTCGAGGCACGCCACGGCATCGGGGTGTTCTCCGACCTGGTGCCCGGTTCGGCGCTCGACGCGCCCGGCGCGCGCGACGCCCTCGAGCGGCTCGACGCCGACGCCGCCGCCCGCGCACCGTTCGCCGAGATCGCCGGGCGCGTCCATCTGCTCGTGCGCCGGCCGGCCTAGTCCGATGGGGCGCAGCGCCGACCTGCCGCGCACCGCCGGTTCGTTCGACGGCGACGACGCCGGCTGCACGATGCTGCACGTCGACATGGACGCGTTCTACGCGAGCGTCGAGATCAAGAAGCGTCCCGAGCTGCGCGGCCGGCCCGTCATCGTCGGCGGCACGCAGCGCGGGGTGGTGGCCGCTGCGTCCTACGAGGCCCGCAAGTACGGCGTGCGCAGCGCCATGTCCATGAGCCAGGCGCTGCGCCGCTGTCCGGGCGCGGTGGTGCTGCCGCCAGACCGCGCCGCGTACTCCGCGGCGTCGGCCGAGGTGATGGCGATCCTGCGCGACATCACGCCCCTCGTCGAACCGCTGTCCCTGGACGAGGCGTTCCTCGACGTGTCCGGTGCGATCCGGCTGCACGGCCGGCCGGGACTCATCGCCGCTGCGATCCGGGCGCGCGTCGAGGCGCGGCTCGGACTCACCTGCTCCGTCGGGGTCGCGCCGACGAAGTTCGTCGCCAAGCTCGCCTCGGCGCGGTGCAAACCGAATGGCATGCTCGTGGTGCCCGCCGTGCGGGTACTCGAGTTCCTGCACCCGCTCCCGGTCACTGCGCTGTGGGGTGTGGGCGCGCGCACGGCCGAACCGCTGCACCGTCTCGGCGTGCGCACCATCGGCGATCTCGCGGTGCTGCCCTTCGACACCCTGCGCCGCGCGGTGGGCAACGCCGCAGCCGATCATCTTGCCGCGCTCTCGCACGGCATCGACCCGCGCCCGGTCGAGCCCGACGACGTCGAGAAGTCCATCAGCGCCGACCGCACCCTCGACGAGGACCTCACCGCCGAGGCCGACGTCCGCCGCGAGCTGCTGCGGCTCTGCGAAGAGGTCGGCAGCCGAGTCCGGGGGCGCGGCTTTGCGGCCCGCACGGTCGGCATCAAGATCCGTTTCGCCGACTTCCGCACCGTCACCCGGGTGCGCACGCTCGCGGCCTACACCGACTCGACCGCCGAGATCTTCGACACGGCGGCCGACCTCTACGCCGGACTGCACCTCGACCAACCCCGCATCCGGCTCGTCGGGGTCAAGTGCGAGGGGCTGCACGAGGCCGCCCTCGTCGCCGAACAGCTGACCCTCGACCTCGAGGCCGCGCGACCGGACGCGCCACCACGAACCGCAGCAGATCGTGCCGTCGATGCCGCCCGGGCCCGCTTCGGTGCCACCGCCGTGCGCCCGGGCACCCTGCTCGACCGCAGCGAGCACGCCGGGTAACCGATCGTCGACGTCTTTTCCCCTTCGCTTTCGATCCGGCGTAACGGCTCGTATGCTCGATGGGGTAACCGTCACATCGGCGGGTACATTCAGGTCTGTACCGACCAGAACGAGGACCGCCGTCGACCGACCGGTCAGCGGCGACGAAGGAGGGCCTTAATGCCGCTCTCCGATCACGAGCAGAAGCTGCTCGACGAGATCGAGCAGGCGCTCTACGCGGAGGATCCGAAGTTCGCCGCGTCCGTGCGCTCGCGCTCCACGCGCACTCGATCGCGCACCAGGCGGTCTGCCGTGCTCTGCGTGCTGGGCGTCGTCGCCGGGCTCGCCCTCGTCCTAGTCGGGCTGATCACGAACCTCATCGTGCTCAGCGTGATCGGGTTCGTCCTCGTCGTGGGCTCCTGCGGCTACGGCGTGCAGATCCTGCGCGGCCGCGGGCGGCTCGGCGGCACCGCGACGAACGCGGGCGGCGCGGCGAACCGCGCGCCGCGCCCCAGCGGCGGCCTCAAGGGCCGGATGGAAGAGCGGCTGCGTCGTCGCTTCGACGAGAACCAGAGCTGAACCGAGCCGGTTCCGCCCGACTCACGACGCACGCTCCAGCCTGGTTCCCGCCCTCAGTGCCGGCGCCGCAGGCTGTTGCGCACTGCCGTGAGGCGGCGTCCCCAGCCGAGTGAGGCGGGGAAGAGCCGTGCGGTGACCCGCACCCGGCCCCGGCGCCGCGCGCGCAGCTGATCGGTGACCTCCTGCAGACCACGCGCGAGCTCGCCGGCGTCGTAGCGGCCCTGGTGCGGCGAATAGCGGCGCTGCTCGACCGCGACGGCGAGATTCTGCAGCGCGGGCGCGGTGTCGGCGGCATCGTTGGCGAGCCAGTCCGAGACCTGGCGGGGGGTGCGGGCCGGCGACCACACGTAGCCCAGATCGACCGCCGTGTCGGACAGCTCCGCCCACAACGGGTCGGGATCACCGCGCTTCGCCGCGGCGTAGCGGCGTCTGCGCCGGCCGGTGCGCACGAGCGACGGCGCCGCGACCACCAGCCCGAGCACGACCAGCACGGCGAGTGCCCAGATCAGCGACGTGTTCGGGCCGGAGCCGCCACTCGGGCCGGTCGCCACCCCTGCGGTCGGGGCCGCGCTGACGCCGCGGTCGCCGGTGCGCGGCGCGGAGGTCCGCGTCGGCACGGTCAGACCGCCATCCGACGCGTAGTGGTGCTTGGCCCACGGCAGGTCGGACTGCTTGCCGCCGGTGAGCCCCTCGGTCGGGGTCGGGTCGAACGGGATCCAGCCGACACCGTCGAAGAACGCCTCGACCCACGCGTGCGCGTCGAACGTCGTCACGGTGAAGTCGCCGTTCTTGTCCGGCGGGCGATGCATGTAGCCGAGCACGACGCGCGACGGCACGCCGGCCAGGCGCAACATCACGGCCATCGCCGCGGCGTACTGCTGGCAGAACCCGGCCCGGTTCTTCAGGAAGTCGACCAGGTCGTTGCCCGAGTCGCCCTTCGTCGTCTTGAGGCTGTAGAAGAAGTCGTTGGCCGGGTCGGTGAAGAACCGGAAGATCGCGCTGGCTCGCTGGTACGGGGTCTGTGCCGAGTTCGTCTGCTGATTCACCAGATTGACCACCGAGCTGGGGATCGAGGGCAGCGAGAGCCAGCGCTCCATGTCCGGCGAGGTGGTCTGCGGCGCCGCGTTGAGCTCGTCGAGCGTCGGGTCCGGCTGGGCGACGGTCTCGGTGAACTTGTCGCCGGAGTGCACGGCACTGCCGAGCAGAAGCTGGTCCTGCTCACTCCATGTCGTGCCGGAGTCGAGACCCTGCACGCCCTGCGGCACGCTGAAGATCGGTGCGTTGCCGGTGAGGCCGCTGATCGTCATGGTCGCCTGGTAGGACGTCACCGTCGGCACGCTCGTCGGCGGCTCGGTGCCGAAAGTGGTCACGCCGATCGGTTCGGCGTTGCCGTGCTGGCTGACGTCCCAGCCCTTGCCGCTGAACTTGTCGAGGATGTTCGAGCGCACGTAGAACGGCTGCACCTTGTGGGTCGGGTCGTCGATGTGCACCTTCATCAGCGGCACCGACTTGTCGCGGTTGAGCTGACCCTTGAGCGCCGCGAACGGGCTGATCGAGCCGCCGCTCGAGCCGGCCCCGAAGCCACCGATGCCGCTGCCGTTGTCGGTGCTGAACGCTTCGCGCAACAGGTTGTGCGGGTGATCGGGCACCGCGAACGGCAGCACCACCGCGACGAGGATCGCGAACACGCCGATGCGCTGCGCGGAGAACGCCAGCATCGGCCGGCTCATCGCGCCACCGCGGCGCGGGATGCGCCGGCCCCACTCGCGCAGTTCGTCCTCGGCATCGAGCGCCAACAGGATGAGGACGCCCGCTGCGGCGACCGCGAACCAGAACCACGCCACCGGGCTGCGCGGCACCGCGCCGGCCACGGTGTAGACGACGAGCAGCGGCACCCCGGCCAGCGCACCGCGCCGGCCCACCACCGCGATGAGATCGATGAGCGCGGCGAGCAGCCCGAGCAGTGCGCAGATCACGAGCCGCACCGCGACCGTGCTGTGGATCGGCGCGACCTCGTCGCTCGTCGTGTGGTGCAGCGTGTCCATCAGCCGGCTCACGTCGTGGAACGTGCGGCCGTTCGGGATGAACGTGCCCCACGCGTGCTGTGGCACGAACAGCCTGGTGAGCCAGGGGACGAGCAGGATGATGCCCGGCCAGATGTCGAGTGCGCTGGGCGCGCGGCGCAGCCGCAGCAGCGCCGCCGGCGCGACGACGAGCGCCATCGTCAGCCAGGCCTCGAACAGCCAGCCGTTGTCGGACAGCAGCGCCTTGAGCGGCATCGCGGCGAGCGCGCTCGCCGCGAGCGCGAGCAGCGTGCGCCGGGCCGCGGAGTGCTTGACCCGGTTCTGCTCGATCAGCGCGGGGTCGATCATCGCAGCACCGGCGTCGTGCGGGCCGACGACGCGAAGCCGGCGAGCAGCATCTCCCAGGCCTGCGGCGTGGTGTCGCCGCAGCGCACGGTCGCCACCCGCCAGCCCGCGTTGCGCAGCACCATCGCGGCCGACTCGGTGTGCTTGCTCGCCCGGATCTCGGGGTCGCGCCAGCTCTCGACGTCGAGCAGCAGCGCGAACGCCGGTGAGGAGCGGCCGCGCGGGTGCGCGTCGGCGAGCATGCGAAGTGACGCCGGGTCGAGCCGGCCGAGCACCGCGACGAACGCCGAGTCGCGCGCCGCGGTGCGGACCGCCGCGGCGAGCGGGGTGAGGTCGGGGAACGACAGTTCACGCACGGCAGCCAGGTGCCCGCCGAGCCGCCCGGAGTCGGCGAAGCGGAGCCGCTCGATGGCCGGGTCGCCGATAAGGCTGATCTCCCGGCCGCGGACCAGCGAGTGCGAGCCGATGCTGGCCGCGGCGCTGATCGCCCACTCGATGCTGCTCGTGTTGCGCGGGTCCTGCGGATCGGGCGGGCCGTCGGCGTAGGTGTGCGCGCCGGCGCGCAGGTCGAGCAGCAGCGTGCTGTGACCGCGCCACGGCCGCTCCTCCTGCCGCACCATGAGCACGCCGGTGCGCGCGGACGAGCGCCAGTGGATCTTGCGCAGGTCGTCGCCCATCCGGTACTCGCGGGTGGACTGGTCGTCGGCGCCGTGGCTGCCCACCGAGTGGCTGCCGGCGCTGTCGCCCAGCTCGTCCGAGCGCGGCGGCTCGACCGGCGGCAGCTGGTCGATGACCGGCGCGACGACGAATTCGCTCGTCGCGGTGAACGAGCGGGTGAGGTCGATCATGCGGAACGGGTCGCTGAGCCGGATGCGCAACGGCCCTACGCGGTAGCGGCCGCGGCCCAGACCGGGCATCCGGTAGGAGACCGTGCGCTGCTCGTGACTGCCGAGCGGGTCGAGCACGAACCGGGCGTGCCCGACCAGTCGTTCCGGCAGCCTGTCCTCGAGCATCAGCGTGCCGGTGCGCAGCACCGAGCGGTTGGTGATGACGAGGTGCACCGTGACGGCCTCGCCGGCCGACGCGCGCACCGGTTCGACGCCGCGCCGGTTGGCGATGCGCACCTGCGCGCGCTGCACGATGAGTGCGGCGATGCAGGGGATGGCGGCCGCGAGCACGCCGGCGCGGACGAGGTCGACCTCGCCGAGCAGCAGGCCGCACAGCACGGCGGTGACCCCTGCGGCGAGCAGGCAGCTGGCGCGCGTGGTGAACCCGGTGCGACGCGCGGCCATCGCTCAGCCGCTGACTGCGGCGGGAACGGCGACGCTGCGCACGATCCGGTTGATGACGTCGGTGGTCGTCCGCCCGGACACGTGCGCCTCGGCGGTCAGCAGCAGCCGGTGCCCGAGGACGGGCGCCAACAGGTGCTGCATGTCGTCGGGGATGACGTAGTCGCGCCCGGCGATCGCCGCCCATGCCTTGGCCATGCGCAGCAGCTGCAGCGTGGCGCGGGGTGAGGCACCCAGGCGCACCTCGGCCGCGCGCCGGCTCGCCTCGGCGAGATCGACGGCGTAGGCCTTGATCGGCTCGGACACGTAGACCGATTTCACCGCCGCGATCAGGCCGCGCACCTCGGTGGCGTCGGACACCGGCTCGAGGTTCTCGAGCGGGTCGAGCGCGGCATGCTCGCCGAGCATGGCGATCTCGGCGACGCGGTCGGGGTAGCCCATCGAGATGCGCGCCATGAATCGATCGCGCTGAGCCTCGGGCAGCGGGTAGGTGCCCTCCCTGTCGATGGGGTTCTGCGTCGCGAGCACCAGGAACGGCGCCTCGAGCATGTAGGTGACCCCGTCGACGGTGACCTGCCGCTCCTCCATGCACTCGAGCAGTGCGGCCTGTGTCTTCGGCGAGGCGCGGTTGATCTCGTCGCCCACGACGATGTTCGCGAACACCGGCCCGGGCTTGAACTCGAAGTCGCGGTCCTCGGCGTTGTAGACGCTCACACCGGTGATGTCGCTGGGCAGCAGGTCGGGCGTGAACTGCACCCGGCGCACCGAACAGTCGATCGAGCGCGCCAGCGCCTTGGCGAATTTCGTCTTGCCCACGCCGGGGACGTCCTCGATGAGCAGATGACCCTCGGCCAGCAGGACGGCCAGTCCGAGCGTCACCGCCTCGGGCTTGCCCTCGATCACTCGCTCGATGTTGGAGGCGATCCGGGAGCCGGCGTCTCGCACGACCGTGACCGGTGGCGCGCCGGCCACCTGGGGTTCGGGTCCGGCGTGCCGTGCCGCGGAATGGAGGTCGTCCACGTATGCGTCCTTTGGTTTTCGAGTGCGGTCGTGCCGCAGGTGACGTCGAGTATGCAACGGCGGGCCGACTACCGGGAGCCATGCCTCGGTGGCCGAAACGATCTCGTGACCCGCCCGGTTCATTGACGCGAATCGCCGGGCTTCACGTTGCGTTTGACGGTGGCTGGTTGTGGGTTACAGTGGGGAGTAGTGGGGAGAGTTGGCTCCCATAAGGGTGGCTCGAGTGGGTCGGGACGAGGTGAGTGCCGGTGTTTCTCGGCACCTACACGCCGCGTCTGGACGACAAAGGCCGCATAGCTCTCCCGGCACGGTTCCGGCCAGACCTGGAAGGGGGACTGGTGATCTGCAAGGGACAGGACCGCTGCCTCTACGTCTTCCCGGTCACCGAGTTCGGCCGGGTCACCGACGCCCTGCGCAATGCCCCCGTCACCGACCGGCGGGTGCGTGACTACAGCCGGGTGCTGTTCGCCAGCGCGTCCAACGAGAAGCCCGACGGGCAGGGCCGGATCACCGTCCCGCCGACGCTGCGCCAGTACGCCGCGTTGACCAAGGACTGCGTGGTCATCGGCGCGAACGCCCGCATCGAGGTGTGGGACGCCGCGGCCTGGCAGGAATACCTCGACGCCACCGAGCCCGCGTTCGCCGACATCGCCGAGGAGGTGCTACCGGGAGTCCTCTAGCCCATCTGGACCCGATCGCGTTGGGTCCGGCCTCCTCCCGTGACCAGCTGGCGCACCTTCCCCGGTGCCAGGTGGGGCGGGCGGGGACCCGGTTCAACGCCGTCCCCACTCCTCCCCACTCGAGCTGAAGGATAGGCTGATGGTCGACGACACCGCGCACGTCCCGGTGCTGCTCGACCGCGTCCTCGCGCTGCTGACCCCCGCGCTCGCCGATCGCCCCGCCGTCGTCGTCGATGCCACGCTCGGTCTCGGCGGGCACGCCGAGGCCCTGCTCGCCGCGCACCCCCGGCTCACCCTCGTCGGGCTCGACCGCGATCCGGACGCGCTCGCGCGCAGCCGGGCGCGGCTTGCCCCCTACGCCGCGCGCACCCACCTCGTGCACGCGGTCTACGACCGGATGCCGGACGTGCTCGCCGAGCTCGGGTTCACGGGCGTGGACGGCGCGCTGTTCGACCTCGGCGTCTCGTCGATGCAGCTCGACCTGCCGGAGCGCGGCTTCGCCTACGCGCAGGACGCGCCGCTGGACATGCGGATGGACCAGTCGGGCGGACGCACCGCCGACGACGTCGTGAACACCTACCCGGTCGCCGAGCTCGCCCGCGTGCTCCGCGAGTACGGGGAGGAGCGCTTCGCGCTGCGCATCGCGCAAGCCATCGACCGGGAGCGCCGGGTGGCCCCACTTCGGTCGACCGCTCAACTGGCCGAACTGGTGCGGACGGCCATCCCGGCCGCCACGCGCCGGCACGGGGGCCACCCGGCCAAACGCACCTTCCAGGCGCTGCGCATCGAGGTGAACGGCGAGCTGGACGCGGTGCGCGGCGCGGTCCCGGCCGCGATCGACGCGCTGGGAGTCGGTGGGCGGATCGTCGTGCTCGCCTACCACTCGCTCGAAGACCGCATCGTGAAGCAGGCCTTCGCGGCGCGGGCGACCGACACCACCCCACCCGACCTGCCGGTGCCGCTGCCGGGGCAGGGACCGCAGTTGCGGCTGCTGACCCGCGGTGCCGAGCAGGCCGGGGACGCCGAGATCGCGGCCAACCCGCGCGCGTCCTCGGTGCGGCTCCGCGCAGCCGAACGCATCAGGAAATCGGCATGACCAGCACCACCTCGAACCCGCGACACGCCGGCCGGGCGCCGCGAGTTCCGTTCGCAGTCCTCGTCACCGCGCTGGTCGTCGGCGGGATGGCGCTGCTGCTGCTGCTCAACACCGCGTCCGCGGCCAACGAGGTGCATCGCCGCTCGATCGCCGCACAGGACGCGAGCGTCGCTGCGAACCTGGAGGAACTGCAGCACCAGGTCGCGGCCAGCGCGGCCCCGGCCAACCTCGCCGCGGCCGCCGCGGCGCTGGGCATGGTGCCCGCCGCCAACCCGGCCTTCCTCGTGCTCGAGAGCAACGGCGGGGTGCGGGTGATGGGCAGCCCGGCAGCGATCTCGCTGACGCCGGTCGCCCCGCCGCCCACGCCTCCCGCAACGCACTCCGCCACCGCCACCGCCACCGCCACCGCCACCGCCAGCAAGTCGACGGGGCAGACGACGCCCGCCAACGGGCGCTCGACCACGTCGAGTGCGAAGACCAGTCCGGCGAAGTCGACACCGACACCGACACCCACACCCACGCCGACCCCGACACCGACACTGACGCTGCCCGGAGGTAATCGATGACGCAGCGCCGTCAGCTGCCGCCGCCGTACCGGCAGGCTGCGCGGCGCGAGCCCGCACGCCGGCAGCCGGCCCGGCCGCCCACGCGCCGCCCGGTGCAGCGCCGCCGGGCCCGCGCGCTCAAGCTCGGCAAGCTCGACGGCCGGCTGCGCTGGGGTCTGGCGAGCGTCGTCGTCCTGTTGGTCGTGCTCGGCGGGCGGCTGATCCAACTGCAGGGCGTCGACCGCAGCCACCTCGCCGAGCAGGCGGCGGCGCAGCGGGTCTACACGGTGACGCTGCACGCGCTACGCGGTTCGATCGTCGACCGCAACGGCACGGTGCTCGCCTACACCTCCGATGCGCAGGACATCACCGCCGACCCGAAGCAGGTGCCGGCCGCGCAGCGCGCGCACTACGCGTCGGTGCTCGCGCCGCTGCTGCACGTTCCTGTTGCCACGCTCGTCGCCGACCTCGCCAAGCGCGGTCAGTACGCACTGCTGGCGACGGCGCTCGCACCGAACGCCGCGCAGCGGGTGCTCGACCTGGGCCTGCCGGGCATCTACACGCAGGCCACCACGCAGCGCCAGTACCCGGGCCAGACGACGGCCGCGAACGTGATCGGCACCGTCCACTCGGACGGCACCGGCGCCGCGGGCATCGAGTCGCAGTTCAACTCCCTGCTCGCCGGTCACAACGGCGAGATGACCTACTCGGTCGACAACCTCGGCGATGTCAATCCGAGCAGCCGCACCACGACGACGCCGGCGCAGAACGGCGCGACCGTCCGGCTCACGATCGACCAGAGTCTGCAGTTCATCGCGCAGCACTACCTCGACTCGGTCCTCGGCCCGTCCGGCGCGCGCGGTGCGCAGATGGCGATACTCGACGCGCACAACGGGCAGGTGCTCGCGTTGGCCTCGTCGGGCACGTTCAACGCGGCCGACCCGAACACGATCGACCCGTACGTCCCGATCAACCCTCCGGTCATGTCGGCGTTCGAGCCGGGTTCGGTGCAGAAGTCGATCACCTTCGCGGCCGCGTTGCAGCAGCGGGTGATCACCCCGCGCAGCGTGATCACGGTGCCCGACACGATCCACATGGGCGGCGTGAACATCAGCGACGCCTGGTACCACCCGACCGGGCCCTTCACCGCGACCGGCGTCCTCGCCGAGTCGTCGAACGTCGGCACGCTCAAGATCGCGCAGCGGCTCGGTCCGGCCACCTGGTACCGCTACGAGAAGCTGTTCGGCGTCGGGACGAAGACGGGTATCGAGCTGCCCGCCGAGAGCAGCGGCTACGTCCCGCCGCTCAAGGACTGGTCCGAGTCGACGTTCGCCAACCTGCCCTTCGGCCAGGGCGAGAGCATGACCGTGCTACAACTCGCCTCGATCTACCAGACCATCGCCAACAACGGCGTGCGGGTTCCGCCACGGATCGTGCAGTCGATCACGAAGGCCGACGGCGCGCAGACGGTCACCAAGCAGCCGCACGGCATCCGGGTCGTGACGCCGCGGACGGCCCAGACGCTGCGCACGATGCTCGAGTCGGTCACCCAGCTCGGCGGCACCGGCTGGCGCGCCGCGATCCCCGGCTACCGGGTGGCCGGCAAGACGGGTACCGCGCAGCAGCCCGACCCGAACCACGGCGGCAGGTACTCGGACTGGATGAACTGGGACACGTTCGCCGGCATGGTGCCCGCCGACGACCCGCAGTTCGTGGTGGCGATCATGGTCGACAACCCGGCGCACGGGCTCGAGGGCGGCGACGTCGCGGCGCCGCTGTTCCACCAGATCGCGAGCTACGAAGTGCAGCACGCGCACATCCCGCCGACCGGCTCGCTCTCGAAGCACGTGCCGCTGCAGGTGTGCGGCAATCTGGACCGGCGCTACCTGCCCGCTAACGTCTGTTGACGCGAGTGAGCATCGAAACGCCGCTTGCGGCCTGAGCAGCGGAGCGAGCCCGCGACGAGCGCATGCGCGAGGAGCAGTGAATTGGGAGTGGTTCCGCGGCCGTCCAGGGTTTCGCCGGTCGCGCTCCGGCGGCTCGCGGACGGGCGTGGCGACCTGCGCGGCCCGGACGTCGCGGTCACCGGCATCACCGCGTCGAGTGGCGAGGTCCGCCCCGGTGATCTCTTCGCCGGGCTGCCCGGTCGCACCGCGCACGGTGCGTCGTTCGCACCACAGGCGGTCGCGGCGGGCGCGGTAGCCGTCGTCACCGACGCGGCCGGCGCCGCCGCGGTGCCCGACGCGGTGCCGGTGCTGCTGGTGCCCGACGTCCGCGGGAGCCTGGGGTCGCTGTCCGCAGACGTCTACGGCCGGCCGAGCGGCTCGCTCGCGGTGCTCGGCGTGACCGGGACGAGCGGCAAGACCACGACCACGTTCCTGCTGCGGGCCGGTTTGCAGGCGGCCGGGCGGGTGCCGGGCTTGATCGGGACGGTCGCCACGATGATCGGCGACGAGGAGATCAAGACCGGGTTCACGACGCCCGAGGCACCCGACGTGCAGGCGCTGCTCGCGGTGATGCACGAACGCGGCGTCACCGACGTCGCGATGGAGGTGTCCAGTCACGCGCTCGCGATGGGCCGCGCCGACGCCGTCGAGTTCGCGGTCGCGGCGTTCACGAACCTGTCGGAGGATCATCTCGACTTCCACGCCGATATGGAGGACTACTTCGCCACGAAGGCGTCGCTGTTCACCACCGGCCGCTGCCGCAGCTCGGTCGTCGTCGTCGACGACGCCTGGGGGGTTCGGCTCACCCAGCTCGTCGAGGGGCCGCTGGCCACGGTCACCACGGTGGGTGAGCGTCGCGCGAGCTGGGAGGCGGTCGAGATCGCCGACCGGCCCGACGGCAGCACAACCTTCCGCGCGCTCGGGCCCGGCCTCGAGTTCGACGCCGGCTGTGCGGTACCCGGCCGGTACAACGTCGCGAACGCGCTGCTCGCCCTGGCGATGCTGCACGAGGCAGGCGTGGACGCGGCGGCGGTCGCACCGGCGATCGCACGCGCGTCGGTGCCCGGCCGGATGGAACGGGTCGACGCCGGTCAGCCGTTCCTCGCCGTCGTCGACTACAGCCACAAGCCGGCCGCGGTCGAGGGCGCGCTGCGCGCCCTGCGCCCGCTGACCCGCGGCAGGTTGATCATCGTGCTCGGCAGCGGCGGGGATCGCGACCGCGGCAAGCGGCCACACATGGGCGAGTTCGCGGCCCGCGGTGCCGACCTGCTCATCGTCACCGACGACAACCCGCGCTCGGAGGATCCCGCGGCGATCAGGCGGGCGATGCTCGACGGGGCGCTAGCGGTGCCTCCGGGCCAGCGAGGCGAGGTGCGTGAGGTGGGCGAGCGCGCCGCCGCGATCGCGGCGGCCGTCGCCGCGGCCGGGCCGGGGGACACCGTCCTCGTCGCCGGCAAGGGGCACGAGACCGGCCAGGAGGTCGCCGGCGTGGTCCAGCCGTTCGACGACCGGGTCGTGTTGCGCGGTGCGCTCGAGGCGGCGCGATGATCGACCTGACGCTCGGTGAGATCGCCGAGATCGTCGGCGGCGAGCTCAGCCACGCCGACCCGGACACGGTCGTCACCGGCAGCGTCGAGTTCGACTCACGCGCGGTGACCCAGGGCGGGCTGTTCCTCGCGTTGCCCGGCGAACGGGTCGACGGCCACGACTACGCCGCACAGGCGATCGCGGCCGGCGCGGTGGCCGGCATCGTCACCCGGCCGGTCGACGCGCCCTCGATCGCGGTCGGCGACGGGTTCCGCGCGCTCGCCGCCCTCGCCCATGCGCTGCTGCAACGACTGCCCGATGTGACGGTCATCGGCATCACCGGCTCGTCCGGCAAGACGTCCACCAAGGACCTGCTCGCCCAGCTGCTCACCCGGCTCGGCCCGACCGTGGCCCCACCGGGCTCCTTCAACAACGAGCTCGGCCATCCGTACACGGTGCTGCGCGCCACCCCGCAGACGCGCTTCCTGATTCTCGAGACCAGCGCGCGCGGTATCGGGCATATCCGCTACCTCACCGAGATCGCCCCACCGCGGATCGGCGTGGTGCTCAACGTCGGCAGCGCGCATCTGGGCGAGTTCGGCTCGCGCGAGGCGATCGCGCAGGCGAAGGGCGAGCTCGTCGAGGGCCTGCCCGCCGACGGCCTCGCCGTCCTCAACGCCGACGACCCGCTCGTCGCGGCGATGGCCGCGCGCACCAGCGCCCGGGTGTCGCGCGTCGGCACCGTCGCGGACGCGGACGTACGTGCCGCGGACGTCGCGCTCGACGCGCTCGGCCGGCCCGCGTTCCGCCTCGTCGCACACGACGCGAGCGTGCCGGTGCAGTTGCGGTTGGTCGGCCGGCACCACGTCGGCAACGCCCTCGCCGCAGCCGCAGTCGCGCTCGAGTGCGGCATGGCGCTGCCGGACGTTGCCGCCGCGCTGGCCGGTGCGGAGCCGGTGAGCCGCTGGCGGATGGAGGTGACCGAGCGCGCCGACGGCGTGACCGTCATCAACGACGCCTACAACGCCAACCCCGAATCGATGCGCGCCGCGCTCGAGGCGCTCGTCGCGGTGCACGCCGCGCACCGCGGCGGCGGCCGCGCCGTCGCGGTGCTCGGCGAGATGGCCGAACTCGGCGATGACGCACCTGCGGCCCACGAGCAGCTCGGCCGGCTGACCGTCCAGCTCGGCGTCACGCACCTCGTCGCGGTCGGCGAGGCAGCCCGGCCGATCCACGACGGAGCAGTTCTGGAAGGCTCGGGGGCTGGCGAGTCGAGCTGGGTGCCCGATGCGGACGCGGCGATCGACCTGCTGCGCAGTGAACTGCGACCGCAGGACGTCGTCCTCGTCAAGGCCTCGCGCGCGGCGCGCCTGGAGCGGGTCGCACTCGCGATCGCAGACGACACGGCACAGCCGGAAGCGGACGGAGGACGCGGCGCATGACCACCCCACCGAATCGCTTCGCAAAGAGCGCTGCACGATTCGGCAGGGAACCCGGATGAAGACCATCCTCATCGCCGCCGTCTTCGCGCTGATGACCTCGATCCTGTGCACGCCGATGGTCGTCGTGTACTTCCGGCGGCGCGGCTTCGGCCAGGAGATCCGCATCGACGGCCCGCAGACGCACTTCGTGAAGCGCGGCACGCCGACCATGGGCGGCGTGGCGATCATCGGCTCGACGGTCGTGGGCTACGCGGTCGCGCACATCATCATCGCGCTGCGCGGCGGCGGCGGGCCGAACGCGTCAGGGCTGCTCCTGTTGTTCCTCATGATCGGTCTCGGCGCGGTCGGCTTCGTCGACGACATGATCAAGATCCGGCGGCAGCGCAGCCTCGGCCTGCGCGCCCGCGCAAAGTTCCTCGGCCAGCTGATCGTGTCGGTCGCGTTCGGGATCATGGCGCTGCAGTACCCGAACAAGTTCGGGATCCATCCCGCGTCGAAGCATCTGTCCTACGTGCGCGACATCGGCGCGATCTCGATCGGCGCGGTCGGCTTCGTCATCCTCGGCTACCTGATCATCTCCGCGACGTCGAACGCGGTGAACCTCAGCGACGGCCTGGACGGGCTGGCGGCCGGCGCGGCCGCGATGGTGTTCGGCGCGTTCACGCTCATCGCGTTCCTGCAGTACCGCAACCCGTGCGAACCGACATTCCACACCGGCTGCTACCAGGTGCGCGACTCGCTGGACACAGCGCTCGTCGCAGCGTCCGCGCTGAGTGCCTGCTTCGGCTTCCTGTGGTGGAACGCGCCGCCCGCGCAGATCTTCATGGGCGACACCGGCTCGCTCGCGCTCGGCGGTCTGATGGCCGGACTGGCGATCATCACGCGCACCGAGTTGCTGCTGGTCGCGCTCGGCGGCCTGTTCGCCGCGATCACGCTGTCGTCGATCATGCAGACCGGCTGGTTCAAGATCACCCGAATACGCACCGGCACCGGTAGACGTATCTTCCGCATGGCGCCGCTGCATCACCATTTCGAGCTCGCCGGCTGGGAGCAGGTCACGATCATCGTCCGCTTCTGGATCATGGGCGGGCTGGCGGTGGCGTTCGGGATGGGCCTGTTCTACGCGGACTTCATCACCAATGGCTGACCTGCTGCCCGACCTGCGTGGCAGCACCGTGCTCGTGTGCGGCGCCCGCTTCGCCGGGCAGGCCGCCGCCCGCGCGTTGCTTGCCCGCGGGGCCAGGGTGGTGCTCACCGACAAGCAGCGTCCGGACGGCGCGGACGCGCTCGTCGCGGCCGGCGCCGTCTTCGCCGGAGAGCTCGAGGCGTTGCCTGACGGCGTCAGGCTCGTCGTCACGTCACCCGGTTGGCCACCGACACACCCGCTGTTCGCCGACGCCGCGCGGCGCGGCGTCGAGGTGCTGGGCGAGCTGGAGCTCGCCTGGCGGCTGCGCAGCCCGGACATGGAGGCCACGGAGTGGCTGGTGGTTACCGGCACCAACGGCAAGACGACGACGGTACGGATGCTCGAGTCGATGCTGCGCGCGGCCGGGCTGTCCACGCGCGCGGTCGGCAACGTCGGGGTGTCCGTGATCGATGCGGTGCTCGCCGACGACGTGGACGTGCTGGCGGTCGAGGCGTCGAGCTACCAGCTGTACTGGTCGTCGACGATCCGCCCGCGCGCCGGCGCCTTGCTCAACCTCGCGCCCGATCACCTCGACTGGCACGGCTCGATGGACGCGTACGAGCAGGCCAAGACGAAGGTGTGGGACGGCGAGATCGCGATCGGCAACCTGGACGACCCGCGCGTCGCCGAACTGCTGCGTGCGCGCGGCGCACCGTATGTCACCGGCTTCACACTTGGTGCTCCCGAGCCCGGCCAGTTCGGGGTGTACGACGGGTCGCTCGTGCGGCGCGGCTCCGCCGGCGAATACGAGCGGCTCGCGGCAGTCGACGACGTGCATCCCGCAGGCATGCACAACGTGGCGAACGCGCTCGCCGCGGCGGCACTCATGTGCGAGTTCGGGGCGCTCGACGCCGATGCCGTCCGTCGCGGGCTGCGCGAGTTCGTAGCCGACCCGCATCGCAACCAACTCGTGCACACGAGCGGCAACATCCAGTGGGTCGACGACAGCAAGGCGACGAACCCGCACGCGGCGCGTGCATCGCTGCTGGCCTACCCGCGCGTCGTGTGGGTCGCCGGCGGCCAGCTCAAGGGTGTCGACGTCGCCGGACTGGTGGCCGAGGTCGCCAACCGGCTCGCCGGTGCCGTATTGCTGGGAGAGGACCGAGAGGCCGTCGCTGCGGCACTTGCGCGACACGCGCCGGATGTGCCCGTGATCATGGTCGACAGCCAGGACGATGGGGCCATGACCGAGGTGGTAGCCGCCGCGGCCGGGCTCGCGCGCCCGGGCGACACCGTGCTGCTCGCCCCGGCCGCCGCCTCGTACGACATGTTCACCGGGTACGCAGCCCGCGGTGACGCGTTCGCGGCCGCTGCCCGGAGCCGCACGTGACTGAGGTCGCGAAGAAGGTGCCGCCTGCGATTGCGCCGCGCCAGCCGCGCGCGCACGAGTTCCGGCTGTTCGCCTTCGATCACCTGCGGGTGCGGCTGCTGCAGCGCGACGAGCAGGTCACCCGTTTCACCGACCGTCCCTACGCGTCCGTGCAACTCATGCTGCTCACCGCGGTGGGGCTGCTCGGTTTCGGCGTGCTGATGGCGGTGTCGACGACGATCGCCGCTTCGCACGGCGTCACCGGCGCGGGCTCGGTGTGGGGACAGTCGATCAAGGAAGCTGAATTCATCGCGATCGGCCTGGTGCTGTTCTGGTTCGCGATGCGTCTCTCGCCGCGCGCGTTCCGCATACTCGCCTACCCGATCCTCGCGCTCGCGATCATCGCGCTGTTCGCCGTGCTGGTCCCCGGCATCGGAGTCTCCGTCTACGGCGCCCGACGCTGGATCGACATCGGGCCGCTGCAGCTGCAGCCCTCGGAGCTCGCCAAGCTCGGCGTGCTCCTGTGGGGCGCCGACCTGCTGGCCCGCAAGCAGCAACTCGGCACGCTGCGCCGCGCGCGGCACCTGTTCGTGCCGCTGCTGCCCGGTTTCGCCTTCGTCGCGTTGCTCGTGATGCTCGAGCCCGATCTCGGCACCACCTGCTGCTTCATGCTGATCCTGCTCGGCCTGCTGTGGATGGTCGGCATGCCGATGCGCTACTTCGCCGTCGTGCTCGCGATGGTCGCCGGTGCGGTCACGTTGCTGGCGATCGCGGCGCCGTACCGGTTGCAGCGGCTCACCTCGTTCATGGACCCGTTCAAGGACGCGAAAGGCAGCGGCTACCACACCGTCGAGGGTCTGTACGCGCTTGCGTCCGGCGGGGTGTTCGGCGTGGGGCTCGGGCAGGGCACCTCCAAGTACGGCTGGGTGCCGAACGCGAACTCCGACTACGTGTTCGCGATCATCGGCGAGGAACTCGGCATGATCGGCTGCCTCGCCGTGCTCGGACTGTTCGGGTTGTTCGCCTATGTCGGGCTGCGCATCGTGCGGCGCAGCGCCGACCCGTTCGTGCGGCTCACCGCGGGCGGCGCCACGATCTGGCTGTGCGGCCAGGCAGTGATCAACATCGGCTACGTGACCGGCATGCTGCCGGTCACCGGCATCCCGCTGCCGCTGATCTCGGCCGGCGGCACGTCGCTGCTGGTCACGATGTTCGTCATCGGCATGCTCGTCTCCTTCGCACGGCACGAGTCGGCGGCCGTCACCGCTGCACGGCGTGCCGAACGCCGCGGCCGGCGTTCCCGCGTGGAGCGTTGGCTGCGTATCCCGGTACCGTCCGCCTACGTGCCACCGAAGCGCCGTCGACAACCGCGGCGATGAGCGGTCCGCGCATCGTGGTCGCCGGCGGGCACTCAGCGGGTCACATCGAGCCGACGATGAACTTCGCCGACGCCGTGCGCCGCCTCGACCCAAGCGCCGAGATCACCGCGCTGGGCACCGTGCGCGGACTGGACACCACCCTGATCCCGGCGCGCGGCTACCCGCTCGAGCTCATCCCGCCGGTGCCACTGCAGCGCAAGGTCAATCGCGCCCTGTTCGCCACGCCGGCGCGGCTGCGCGACTCGGTACGCGCCGCGGGCGAGGTGCTCGACCGGGTGCGGGCCGAGGTCGTCGTCGGCTTCGGCGGCTACGTGGCGATGCCCGCCTACCTTGCAGCGCGCCGGCGCGACCTGCCGATCGTGGTGCACGAGGCCAACGCCCGTCCCGGTGTCGCGAACCGGGCCGCCGCGCGGATGACGACGCACGTGTTCACCGCGTCGGCCGCGGTGCGGCTCGCGCACGCGACCGCGATCGGCATCCCGCTGCGCCCGGCGATCGCCGAGCTCGATCGGGTCGCGCTGCGTGCCGAGGCCCGGCGCCGCTTCGGCCTCGACGCGAACGGCCCGGTGTTGATGGTCACCGGCGGTTCGCAGGGCGCACGGGCGATCAACTGGGCGGTCTCCGGCGCGGCCGGCGCGCTGCGTGGAGCCGGCATCCAGGTCCTGCACATCACCGGCCCGGACAACGTCGTCGACGTCGCGCCGGGCACGCCGCCCTACGTCGCGGTGCCCTTCGTGGACGAGATGCAGTACGCGTACGCGGCCGCCGACTTCGTCGTGTGCCGGTCCGGCGCGATGACCTGCGCGGAACTCAGCGCGGTCGGGCTCCCCGCCGTCTACGTGCCGCTGCCGCTGCGCGGTGGCGAGCAGCGGCTCAACGCGGAACCGATCGCCGCGGCCGGCGGTGCACTGATCGTCGACAACGACGCGTTCACCCCGGAATGGGTTGGCGCGAACCTCGTCCCGCTGCTCGTCGATCCCGACCGCGTCGCGACCATGTCGGCGGCGGCGCACCGCGCCGGCGCGCGCGACGCCGACGTCGTACTCGCCCGGCACGTCCTCACGGTCGTGGCCGAACACCGGCAGTTGCGAAAATGAGCCCGACGAGCGACCACGCGGGCGAGCGGCCCGACGACTGGGCGGCGCCCGGCGCCGCGCTCGTGCGCAGCGCCGCCACCGACGTCGTACCGCCGCTGGCCTCGCTCGGCCGCGTGCACATCATGGGCATCGCCGGTTCCGGCATGAGTGCGCTGGCGCGCATCCTGCTCGAGCGCGGTCTCGAGGTGAGCGGCTGCGAGGCGCGCGAGTCGATCGGCGTCGCGGGGCTGCGCGCGCTCGGCGCGACCGTGCACATCGGGCACTCACCGGCGCACCTGGACGACACGGACACCTTCGTCTACACGACCGCGATCAACCCGAAGCACGAGGAGTTCGTCGCGGCCCGCGAGAGCGGCAAGCCGGTGCTGCGACGTGCGGCCGCGCTCGCCGCGGCGCTCGAGGACCGCCGCTGTATCGCGGTGGCCGGTACGCACGGCAAGACGTCGACCACGTCGCTGCTCGTCGTCGCGGCACAGGCCTGCGGCGCCGACCCGTCGTTCGCGATCGGCGGCAACCTGTACGAGACCGGCAAGAACGCGCATCTCGGCACCGGCTCGTTCGCCGTCGTCGAGGCCGACGAGAGCGACGGCTCGTTCCTGCTCACCCGGCCTTCGGCAGCGGTCGTCACGAACGTCGAGGCCGACCACCTCGAGAACCACGGTGACCTCGAGGGCATCTTCCGGGCGTTCGAGCTGTTCGTCGACCGCATCGACACCGACGGGCTGCTGTTGGCCTGCGCCGACGACACCGGTGCGCGCCGGGTCGCCGAATACGCCCGCTCGACCGGGCGCCGGGTGCGCACGTACGGCGTGCGCGACGACGCCGACGTGCAGGTCGCCGGCGTCGGCACGCACGCCGACGCCGTCGAGTTCACGGTCACCGGGCTCGGCACCGCACCGCGCCGGGTGCGGGTCGGTTCGCTGATCGGCGCGCACATGGCGCTGAACGCCACCGCGGCGCTCGTGCTCGCCGACCACCTCGGGCTCGACCTCGACACGGCCGCCGCGTCGTGGGCGGCCTTCGGCGGAGTGCACCGCCGCTTCGAGTCGCACGGCGTCGGGGGCGGCGTTCGGGTCTACGACGACTACGCACACCACCCCACCGAGATCGCCGCGTCGCTGACCGCCGCGAAGGAGGCGCTGGCCGACGGTGGCGCGTCAGGACCACACCCAGGGCGCGTTCCCGGGTCGCAAGCTCCCCGGACCGGCCGCTTGATCGCGGTGTTCCAACCCGGCACGTACAGCCGCACCCAGACGTTCGCGCGCGAGTTCGCCCAGGCGATGGCGCTGGCCGACATCGCGATCGTGATGGACATCTTCCCGGCGCGTGAGGAGCCGATCCCCGGCGTCACCGGCGCGACGATCAGCCGGCTCATCGAGCTACCGGCCGAGCGGGTGATCTACGAGCCGCGCTACGACGCAGTGCCCGAGCGGGTGGCCGAACTGGCGCAGCCGGGCGACCTCGTCGTGACCATGGGCATCGGCAACGTCTACCTGCTCTGCGACGAGATCCGCGATGCGTGCGAGCGCACGGTGGGAGGTGCGGCATGAGTGTCATGACGCCACGTGCGTTCGCCCGAGAGCGTGAACTGCCACCGCCCGATCGCCGGCGGCGCATCCTGCTGGTCGTCGCGGGTGCCGTCGTGCTCGCGATCGTCGCCACCTGGCTCGTCGCGTTCAGCTCGGTGTTCGGCGTGCGCTCCGTGCAGGTCCGCGGCACGCACGCCCTCACCACGGCCCAGGTCGAGGCCGCGGCCGCGATCAAGCACGGCACCCCGTTGGTGCGCCTCGACACGAGCGCGGTCACCGAGCGCGTCGAGAAGCTGGCGGAGGTCGAGTCGGCTCAGGTGAGCACGTCCTTCCCGTCGACCGTGGTGATCACCATCGAGGAACGGATCGCCGTCGGGTACGTGCGCCGGTCGGGCCACGCGGTGCTCGTCGACGGCTCGGGCGTGCAGTACCGCTCCGTGGCCGTCGCGCCGCAGGGCCTGCCGCGCTTCGTCATCGGCAGCGGCACGCAGGCCCGCGCGATCGGCGCGGCGATCGCGACGGTGGCCGCCGCGCTGCCCGCGTCGGTGCGTAGGCAGGTGGCCTCGATCGAGGCGCTCGACCCCGCCTCGATCACGCTCGTGCTCACCCGCGGCCGCGTCGTGCAATGGGGGAGCGAAGCGCGCACGCCGGCGAAGGTGCGGCTGTTGCCGACGCTGCTGCGCCGGCACGCGAGCCAGATCAACGTCAGCAACCCGGAACAGCCGTACACGCACTGAAAAGCGGCGTGTCGCTCGGCGCGCCTGCACGGAACTCGCGGTCACGCGCTCTAACTTCGGCTCATCATCCCAGGTTGACATAACATTAACGGTCTACTTGAGGATGAGGGTTACCGCCCACCATTGCCGACCGCTATCCACCCGCACAGACCGGCAGTCCGAGGAGCTACACACCATGACAGCACCGCACAACTATCTCGCGGTCATCAAGGTCGTCGGGGTCGGCGGCGGCGGCGTCAACGCCGTCAACCGGATGATCGAGGTCGGCCTCAAGGGCGTCGAGTTCATCGCCGTCAACACCGACGCGCAGGCACTGCTGATGAGCGACGCCGACGTCAAGCTCGACGTCGGGCGCGAACTCACCCGCGGGCTCGGCGCCGGCGCGAACCCCGAGGTCGGGCGCAAGGCAGCCGAAGATCACCGCGACGAGATCGAAGAAGTGCTCAAGGGCGCCGACATGGTCTTCGTCACCGCCGGCGAGGGCGGCGGCACCGGCACCGGTGGCGCGCCGGTCGTCGCCAGCATCGCGCGCAAGCTCGGCGCACTGACGATCGGCGTCGTCACACGTCCATTCAGCTTCGAGGGCAAGAAGCGCGCGAACCAGGCCGACGACGGCATCGACGGGCTGCGCGCCGAGTGCGACACGCTGATCGTCATCCCGAACGACCGG
>JAICKR010000127.1 GCA_025927835.1 Jatrophihabitans sp.
CGACTCCCAGCGCGCCTGCGCCGCCGAGTAGTCACCCGTCAGCACCGAGTAGGACGGCGAACCGACCGCGGTCTCCTCCCGCACCTCGACGAGCTCCGGCATCGGCGCCCACACGCCCTCACCGCCGAGCAGCGCGTGCACCTTCGACGACGACGTCGGCAGGAACGGCGTCAGCAGCGTCTTCGCGTCCGAGACGACCTGAAGCGCGACGTGCTGCACCGACTCCATGCGCGCCTCGTCGGTCTTGGCGAGCTTCCACGGTTCCATGTCGGACAGGTACTTGTTCGCCGCGCCGACGACGCCCATCGCCTCGCCGATCGCCGCCTTCTGCCGCGACCGGGCCAGCAGGTCACCGACCGTGCCGAACGCGGCGCGCGACGTTTCGAGCAGGGCGTTGTCGGCGTCGGTCAGGGCACCGGCGGCGGGGATCGAACCGAGGTTCTTCGCGGTCATCGAGACCGTCCGGTTCACCAGGTTGCCCCAGCCGGCGACGAGCTCGTCATTGTTGCGGCGGACGAACTCCGACCAGGTGAAGTCGGTGTCCTGGTTCTCCGGCCCTGCGACGGCGAGGTAGTAGCGCAGCGCGTCTGCGTCGTAGCGCGACAGCATGTCGCCGACGTAGATGACGACGTTGCGCGAGGACGAGAACTTACGTCCCTCCATCGTGAGGAACTCGCTCGAGACCACCTCGAACGGTCGGTTCAGCGCACCGAGCGTGCCCGGCGTACCGCCCTTCGCGCCGATGCCCGAGTAGCCGAACAGCATCGCCGGCCAGATCTCGGAGTGGAAGACGATGTTGTCCTTGCCCATGAAGTAGTAGGAGCGCGTCTCCCGGTCCTGCCAGAACGGCCGCCACGCGTCCGGGTCGCCGCTCAGCTGCGCCCACTGCATCGAGGCCGACAGGTAGCCGACGACCGCGTCGAACCAGACGTAGATGCGCTTGTCCGGACGGTCGCGCCAGCCGTCGAGCGGCACCGGCACGCCCCAGTCGAGGTCGCGCGTGTACGAGCGTGGCTTGAGGTCGTCGAGCAGGTTGAGGCTGAACTTCTGCACGTTCGGGCGCCAGTGGTCCTGCTTCTTCAGCCAGTCGGCGAGCACGTCGGCGAAGGCCGGCAGGTCGAGCATGAGCTGCTCGGTCTCGACGAACTTCGGGGTCTCGCCGTTGATGCGCGACACCGGGTTGATCAGGTCGATCGGGTCGAGCTGGTTGCCGCAGTTGTCGCACTGGTCGCCACGCGCGTGCGGGTACCCGCAGATGGGGCAGGTGCCCTCGATGTAGCGGTCGGGCAGGGTGCGCCCGGTGGACGGGCTGATCGCGCCGAGCTGCGTCTCGCTGAACACGTAGCCGTTCTTGTACAGGCCGAGGAACAGCTCCTGCGTGACCGCGTAGTGGTTCTGCGTCGTGGTGCGGGTGAACAGGTCGTAGGACAGGCCGAGGTTCTGCAGATCCCTGGCGATGACGAGCGCGTTGCGGTCGGCGAGCTCGCGCGGCGTGACCCCCTCCTGGTCGGCCTGCACCTGGATCGGGGTGCCGTGCTCGTCGGTGCCGCTGACCATGAGCACCCGCTTGCCCGCCATGCGCTGGTAGCGGCTGAAGACGTCGGACGGGACGCCGAACCCGGCGACGTGGCCGATGTGCCGCGGGCCGTTGGCATAGGGCCACGCGACGCAGGTCAGGACGTGCTGGCTACTCACGCGCCAAGCCTAGTGAGCGCAAACCACCGATCTCCCCGGCGGATGCACAGCAAGCGCATGGCTCGATTCGGACACGACTCGGCGCGCCGCAACGTCTTACCGGATATAGCTCCAACAATCTGCGCGGGGGCGGAAAGGCAGGTCGTCATGACCGTGCTGATCGTGCTGGCGGCGGTGGCCGCCGGCGGTGTGCTGCTCGACCGGCTCAGCGCGGCCCCGGCCGCGCGCGGCGTGCCGGTGTCAACCCGCCTGGCCGAGGCACGCCGCATCGCCGAGGGTGCCGACCACCGGGTCCGGACGAGCGCGACGCGGCGTGCACGCGGGCCGCGCAGCAGCGCGATCCGGACGTGCCGAAGGGTTACTACCCTCCGCTGACCAGAACCGGGTCGCGCAGGTCGAAGAAGGTGGGCTCGCCGCCGAGGCGCATGCCTTCCTCGAAGTCGGCCTGCATCTCCGGTGGGAAGTCCTTCTTCTCGCCTTCGCGGGCCGCGGCCTCGTCGGTGAAGTAGAAGGCGTTGACCCAGCGCCCGTCCCCGCCGTCGATCATCACGCCACCGAGGATCTCGGGGCGCGCGGCCTGGATCTGGTCGTCGTGGCCGGACATGAGCTCGTTCATCCGCTGCACGTCGTCGCTGCGACCGCGCATCACCTGTACGAACCCGGCGTCGTCCGAGCCGCCGTCGCGGAAGGTCCAGATCCCGGCCGAATCGAGGAAGTCCACCTCGCCGTCGAAGCTCTTCGACATCTCGGCCCACCACTCGCCCTGCTCCGGGCGCTCGCTGTTCGCGCGCGCGGCATCCTCGGACTCGAAGCGGGCCAACGCGATGAACGTTCCATCGTCGGCGAACCCCGCCGTCGTGCCGAGATAGCCCGTCGCGCCGGGCATGAGTTCGTCGCGCCAGCGATCCATGCCGCGCCGAATGCCGGCCTCGTCGCTTGCCTTCGCCTGAATGACCTGGATGAACATGGCGACATCCCCCATCGTCACTGGTTGCTGATGCCGCGAATGGTTCTCGTGACCGCCGCTCGCCGCAAGAGTCAGCCCTTGGCCGTCACCACTGCGTCATAAACGCGTCGTTTCGGCACGCCCTGCACGCGGGCGACCTCGGCGATCGCCTCCTTGCGCGGCTGCCCGGCCCGCTCCCGTTCCGCGACGGCCGCGGCGAGATCGACCGCCGGCGCGTCGGTGGGTGCGGCGCCGGCAACGACGAGCGTGATCTCGCCGCGCACCTCGTCCCCGCGTGCCCAGTCGTGCAGTTCGCCGAGCGTGCCGCGCCGGATCTCCTCGTAGGTCTTGGTGAGCTCGCGGCACACGGCGCCCGCGCGGTTCGGGCCGAACGCCTCGGCGAGGTCGGCCAGTGCCGCCTCGAGCCGGTGCGGCGCCTCGAAGAACACCAGGGTGCGCGGTTCGGTGACCAGCGCGGCGAGCCGGCGGCGGCGCTCCCCGGCCTTGCGCGGCAGGAACCCTTCGAAGCAGAACCGATCGACCGGCAGTCCCGACACGGCGAGCGCGGTGGTGACCGCGGACGGGCCGGGCAGCGCCGTCACGGCGATGCCGGCGGCGACCGCCTCGGTCACGAGCCGATAGCCCGGGTCGGACACCGACGGCATGCCCGCGTCGCTGACCACGAGCACGTCCTGCCCCGCGTGCAAGGCCTCGAGCAGGGCCGGGATGCGCGCGGTCTCGTTGGCGTCGTAGAACGAGACGACGCGCCCGCTCGGGCTCACCCCGAGGTCGGCGCACAGCCGGCGCAGCCGGCGGGTGTCCTCCGCGGCGATGACCGGCGCGCTGGCCAGCGCCTCGCGCAGCCGGGCCGACGCGTCCGCCGGGCGGCCGAGCGGGGTCGCCGCGAGTACGACCCGTCCGGACACGCTGCAAACGCTAGTGCCCGGCGGCACTTAGGATCGGACGCGTGACGGCGACGCTCGACGCACCGGCCGGCGCCGCGGCACCCGACGATGAGGTCGCCGAGCCGCCACTGGCCGCGCGCGCGGTGCCGGCCGCGCTGGCGCCGTGGCACGACCCGCACCCGTTGCTCGGCTGGCTCGGCACGCTGGTCATCGCGATCGTCGCGGGCGTCACGAGGTTCTGGGCGCTGGGCTTCCCGCCGGGCAAGAATGCGATCCCGACGAACGGGATGAACTTCGACGAGATCTACTACGCCACCGAGGCGCAGGAGATGCTGCGGTACGGCTTCGAGGACAACCGCGGCTACATGTTCATCGTCCATCCGCCGCTCGGGAAGTGGCTCATCGCCTTCGGCGAATGGCTCGTCGACAGTCCCGAGACGTCGCAGCAGTGGCTGACGAACTCGATCGGCTGGCGGCTCATGCCCGCGCTGTTCGGCTGCGCCGGCGTCATCATGATCGCGCGCATCGCGCGTCGGATGCTGCGCTCGAACCTGTACGGCTTCATCGCCGGCGCGCTCATGGCGATGGAGGGCATGTCCCTCGTCCTGGCGCGCACCGCGATCCTCGACATCTTCCTGCAGACATTCGTCATCGCCGGCTTCGGCGCGCTAGTCATCGACCGGGACAAGACGCGTGCCCGGCTCGGGCGGTTGATCGCCGACGGCGCCGACCTCACCTTCGGCGCACCGACGCTCGGCCCGCGGCCGTGGCGACTCGCCGGCGGAGTGCTGCTGGGTCTGGCCTGCGCAGTGAAGTGGACGGGCGCGTACTTCTTCATCGGGCTGTTGTTGCTGTCGCTGTTCTGGGACCGTGCCGCGCTGAAGTCGGCCGGTGTGCGCCGCCCGAGCCGCAACTGGGGCCGGCGCAGCGTGCTGCCCGGCATCGGGTCTCTCGTGCTCGCGCCCGTCGGCGCCTACCTGCTCACCTATCTCGGCTGGTTCGTGGGCGAGAACGGGTGGAGCAGGCACTGGGCCGACTCCAACACCGCGTCGACCCGGCTCAAGATGCCGTTGGGCATCCGGCTGCCCTTCGACTGGGGCTGGGTGCCGGGCCCGATCCGCTCGCTCGGCTCCTGGACGTATCAGGCCTACGAGTTCCACATCCATCTCGACAGCGGGCACGCGTACGCCTCTGGGCCGTGGAGTTGGCTCGTGCTGGGCCGGCCGGTGGACTTCTACTACAAGGGGACGAACTTCACGACGGCCGGCCAGTCGCCGTGCGGTGCGAAGACCTGCGCGCGCGAGATCCTGCTCATCGGCACGCCGATCCTGTGGTGGGCGTTCGTGCCGATGCTGTTGTGGCTGGCGTGGCACTGGCTCACCACGCGCGACTGGCGGGCCGGCGCCGTGTGGATGGCGTTCATCGCGGGTTGGCTCGTGTGGTTCATGAACTTGAACCGGACGATGTTCCTGTTCTACATGGCACCTCTTGTGCCGTTCCTGATCATCGGGCTGACGATGGCGCTGGGCGCGATGATCGGACCCGGGTTACCGGCGACGGTGGAGTTCGACGAGTACGAGCACGAATACGCGGCGCGCCGGCGCCGCTGGGGCGTGGCGGGCGCGTCGTTGTTCATGGCGCTGGTGATCGCCGACTTCGTGTGGATGTGGCCGATCTTCACCGGCGGCCTGCTCAGCTACAACGACTGGCACGCGCATATGTGGCTGCCGTCCTGGGTATGAGCCTTCGTAGGAGGGGATGACCCTCCACGACCGCGAAACCCCCGAGGAGAGGTCATGAGCATGTCGGCGAAACTGCGCCGCGCCCCACTGCGCATCGTGACCGGTGCATACATCGTGAACAGCGGCGTGTCGAAGCTGACCGCCGACGACGACGCGGCGAAGACACTGCACGATACGGCGAGTGGCGCGTACTCCTTCGTCGGCAATATGCAACCCAAGATGCTCGCTCGCGGCCTCGGGGTGGGAGAGGTCGCGGTCGGTGCTGCGGTGCTGCTGCCGTTCGTCTCGCCGTTCGTGGCAGGTGCCGCCCTCGTCGGCGTGTCCGGCGCGCTGCTCAACATGTACTGGAAGACGCCGGGCATGCACCGCGAGGGCAGCCCGCTGCCGACCGAACAGGGCATGCCGTACGCCAAGGACGTCTGGCTGCTCGGCGCAGGCCTGGGCCTGATGGCCGATGCCGCATTCGCGCCGGCACACGACAAGGTGGTCGAGCTCGAGACAGTCGTGTCGCGCAAGCGCGGCAAGGCCGGTCGACGCGCCCGTCGGTCCGCGCGCAAGGCCGCCGACCAGCTCAGTGCTGGCACCGACGCGTCCCGCGCGGCCGCGAAGCGAATCGTGGAGGTCCGCGCCGAGTACGCGCCCGTGGTCGCCACGAAGGCACGCAAGACGCGCGACGCGACTCGCGACGCCGCGCGCGACGCCGCCGAGCAGTACGGGCCGGTCGCCGCCGAAAAGGCTCGCGCCGCACGCGACGCTGCCGAGCAGTACGGGCCGGTCGCCGTCGAGAAGGCGCGTGCGGCGGGCAAGACCGCGAAGCAGTGGGCCGAGGAGTACGGACCCATCGCCGCGGAGAAGGCCCGCGACGCCGCCGAGACCGCGAAGCAGTGGGCCGAGGAGTACGGACCCATCGCCGCGGAGAAGGCGCGCACCGCGCGGGACGTCGCGTGGCAGGCCGCGGAGGAGTACGGCGCGAAGGCGCGCGAGCGCGTCGCCGGCTGACCTGAGCGGCAGGGGCGTTCAGACGCGTTCGGGCACTCGCCAGGCGCGTCTGAGCAGCTGCGCGCACGCAGCGCCGTAGCGGTCGATGCCGAGTGCGACGAGCCCGATGCCGGCCGCGGCGAGGCCGACCGCCCCGATGGTGTCGGTCGGGTAGTGCCAGAAGTTGCGCACCAGCCCGACCGCCGAGGCGACGATCCAAGCGACCAGCACGGTGACGGCGGCGATGCGCAGCGGGCGGCGCAACGGTAGCCGGCACACGACGATCATGAGGACGAACGCGGTGGCCGCCACCGTCCCCTCGTGGCCGCTCGGGTAGACGCTGCGGATGCTCAGCGGCAGCCCGGCGTTCACCGCCGCCGGGTGCAGCGCGCGTCCGACGATGGGCTTCAACACCAGCTCGATCGCGGCGATCACGGCGAGCGGGCCGCAGACGGCCAGCGCGGCGACGTTCCACCACCGTTGCCACGCCGCCAGCGCCACGAGCACGACCAGCACGATGATCGACGCGGTCGGCGAGGACAGGTGCAGCAGGACGTGCGCGGTGTGCCAGCCGATGTGGTCGTAGCTGCGCCGGAAGGCCCAGTCGTCGAACGAGGTCGAGCGGCCCTGATAGACGACGGCCCCGAGGGCGATGACGACGGCGAGTCCGACGGTCACGCCGGCGACCACCGGCCCTCGCCAGCGGCCGGCGATCAGCGGGCTCGGCATCGGTCAATAGTCGCAGAACGGGCTGGGCGCCCATGGGGCGCCGCGCCCTAACTGGCTGCGGTCTGCGTGCTGTTGCGCCAGATCACCGAGTGCGTGTCGAGGTGCTCGGCGACGATCCACGACGTCCAGGACAGCTTGTGTGGCACCACCCAGAGCCGGTCGACCAGGCCGTCGCACGCCTCGTCGATCAGCGCGGCCTCCCGCTTGGAGACCCTGCTCGCCGCGGCCCAGATCGGCCAGCGCACGACATCGGGCGTGGCGACCGTCAACCGGATGGTGTGGCCGCTGTGCCCGTCGAGGCGCGCGACCGTACTCGCGGCCGGCGAGGACGCGTCGTGTTCGTCGGTGAGCCAGACCAGCGGGCTGCCGTGCGGCACGTTCCGATGCCGGATGACGAGGGCAGCCGGCTCGAGCACCCCGGCGCGGTGAATGGCAGTAAACGCGCGCGCATCGGTGTAGTGATACACCAAGCGCGCCTGTGCCCCGCGCGCGTCTCCCCACCGCGCCACGTCCGTGAACCTAGTGGTACCTGTTCTACTTCTCCAGTCGAAACTTCGACGTGTTCCCGTTCGCGGATTTCGTCGCATTTGGCCGCTCGTCGGAGCCCTCGCCTAACCTGCTGGGCATGGTCCACCGGCTCACTCGTGCCGACGCGCGGCGCATCGCGCTGCGCGCGCAGGTCCTCGACCGGGAGCGGCCGACCGATCTCAACGACCTGGTGCGTCAACTCAGCGCGGTGCAGGTCGACTTCACCGCCGCGGTCGCGCCGAACCACGACCTCGTCGCGTGGAGCCGGATCGGCTCGACCTACTCGCCGGCCGAGCTCACCGCCGCGCTCGCCGGCCGCGCGCTGGTCGAGATGCAAGGCTTCCTCCGCGCGGCAGAGGATGTAGCGCTCTATCGCGCCGAGATGGCGCGATGGGCAGGCCCCGAGCCGCTGACCGGCTGGCGGGAGCGCAACCGCGCGTGGGTGGCGGCCAACGATGCGGCGCGCCGCGACGTCCTCGACGCGCTGGCCGAGTCGGGCCCGCTGCCGGCCAAGCAGTTGCCCGACACGGTGACCGTCCCGTGGCGCTCCACCGGCTGGAACAACGCCCGCACCCTGCCGCTGCTGCTCGAGCAGCTGGAACTGCGCGGCGAGATCGCGGTGTCCGCCCGGCGCGGCAGCGAACGGCTCTGGGATCTTGCCGAACGCGTCTTTCCCGACGACCCGGTCGTGCCGCTCGACGAGGCGGTGCGCCTGCGCAACGAGCTGCGGCTGCGCTCACTCGGCATCGCGCGGGCCCGCGGCCCGGAGTGCCCGGTCGAGCCGCAGGACGTCGGCGCGGCGGGCGAGCCTGCCGTGATCGACGGCGTGCGCGGTGAGTGGCGCGTCGACCCCGGCCAACTCGAGCGCCCGTTCGCGGGACGTACCGCGATCATCTCGCCGCTCGACCGGTCGATCTTCGACCGCAAGCGCATGACCGAGATCTTCGAGTTCGACTACCAGCTCGAGATGTACAAGCCGAAGGCGAAGCGACGCTGGGGCTACTTTGCGCTGCCGATCCTGCACGGCGACCGGTTCGTCGGGAAGGTCGACGCGACCGCCGATCGCAAGGCCGGCGTGCTGCGCGTGCACGAGATCCATCGCGACGTCGAGTTCAGCAACAAGCTGAACACCGAGCTCGCGAAGCTCATCGCCGACCTCGGCGCGTGGCTCGAACTCGAGGTCAGCGACTACGCCTAGCCTTTCGGCGCGCGGTCAGCCCTTCACGTAGGCGACAAGGTGCTGCGCGGTGAGCGTCGAACCGCCCGCGACGAGCTCGGCGGGCGTGCCCTCGAACACGATCCGTCCGCCGTCGTGACCCGCGCCGGGCCCGAGGTCGACGATCCAGTCGGCGTGCGCCATGACCGCCTGGTGGTGCTCGATGACGATCACCGACTTGCCCGAGTCGACCAACCGGTCGAGCAGGGCGAGCAGCTGCGCGACGTCGGCGAGGTGCAGGCCCGTCGTCGGCTCGTCGAGGATGTAGACCTCGCCCTTCTCGCCCATCTGCGCAGCCAGCTTGAGCCGCTGCCGCTCGCCGCCGGACAGCGTCGTGAGCGGCTGGCCGATGGTGAGGTAGCCGAGCCCGACCTGCACGAGCCGATCGAGGATCGCGTGTGCGGCCGGCGTCTTCGCCTCGCCGGCGCCGAAGAACTCTGCGGCCTCGGATCCCGACATCGCGAGCACCTCGGCGATGTTGCGCCCGCCGAACGTGTATTCGAGGACTGCCGCCTGGAACCGCCGGCCCTCGCACTCCTCGCAGGTCGACTCGACGGTCGCCATCACACCCAGTTCGGTGTAGATAACGCCGGCGCCGTTGCATGCGGGGCAGGCGCCTTCGGAGTTGGAGCTGAACAGTGCGGGCTTGACGCCGTTCGCCTTCGCGAACGCCTTGCGGATCGGTTCGAGCAGCCCGGTGTAGGTCGCCGGGTTGCTCCGGCGCGAGCCGCGGATCGCGGCCTGGTCGATCGCCACCACCCCGTCCCGGCCGGCCACCGAGCCATGGATGAGCGAGCTCTTGCCCGAGCCGGCCACGCCGGTCACCACCACCAGCACGCCGAGCGGGATGTCGACGTCGACGTCGCGCAGGTTGTTCGTGGCGGCGCCGCGCACCTCCAGCACGCCCGCCCCGGTCCGCACCGACCCCTTCAGGGAGGCCCGGTCGTCCAGATGGCGCCCGGTCAGCGTGTCGGCCCCGCGCAGCTCCTCGACGGTGCCCTCGAAGACCACCTCGCCACCGGCACTGCCGGCGCCCGGGCCGAGGTCGACGACGTGGTCGGCGATCGCGATCATCTCCGGCTTGTGCTCCACGACGAGCACGGTGTTGCCCTTGTCGCGCAGCTGCAGCAGCAGGTCGTTCATCCGCTGGATGTCGTGCGGATGCAGCCCGATCGTCGGCTCGTCGAAGACGTAGGTGACGTCGGTGAGCGACGAGCCGAGGTGGCGGATCATCTTCGTGCGCTGCGCCTCGCCGCCCGAGAGCGTGCCCGAAGGCCGGTTGAGCGAGAGGTAGCCCAGCCCGATCTCGACGAACGAGTCGAGCGTGTCGCGGAGCTTCTCCAGCAGCGGCGCC
>JAICKR010000088.1 GCA_025927835.1 Jatrophihabitans sp.
CGGCGTGTTCACCGAGGACATGATCGGCGCGTGGCTGGACTACAAGCGCAGCGCCGAGATCGACCCCATCCGGCTGCGCCCGCACCCGCACGAGTTCGAGCTCTACTACGACGTCTGATCGTCGCCGGCGCGAAGCCCTCCGTATTTCCGGAGGGCTTTCGCGTTTCCGCTCGAACTTCTGGAACATGTGAATGCCGCCTGCGACTCACGCTTGAACCGGTGGTGCCGGGCCGTTAAGACCGCTCGACCTCGAGCAGACGTGCCAGCGCGTACGTACGACAGAAGGTTCCAACGACGGCCGTTGAGACGTAGACGAGGTAGGTCAACCCGAATGCGGTCGGTATGCCGACCACTACCAAGCCGACTCTCTTGGTCTGGTCCGGAACTTCGATCGCTCCGACGACGATGCCAGCAAATAGTGCGACAGCAAGCACGATCGATCCGACGAGGGCCGCCACCTCGAAGACCCGACCGAAACGACGCAGTCTTGCCGCCGAGCTGTGCAGCTCGAGCAACAGGTCATCCTCGTGCGTCCATTCGGCTTCAGCGTCGGAGATCATCGACGCCTCCCTTCGTACCCTGCGTTGCGATCGTGACAGGGTGTCGATCGTGCGCTGGGGCACGTCGGCGCGTGCGGCGGTGACAGCACACCGAGCGCTCTCGGATATCTACGTCTAGCCGCCGTTGAGGATTTGTTCGATCTGTTGTCGCTTCTTGTCGACTTGGTGCTGGTCGTAGGACGCGCTCGCGATGGCCGCGACGGCGAGCAGTATGCACACCACCCGTGTCCCCGTTCCGGTTTTCATGACGCCCGCTCCGATGGCGCCGACGCATGCGAGCACCGCACCGACCCACACGGTTCCGGTGCCGGACGCGACCGACACCTGTACGAGCATTGCGATCCCGGCGCCGACGAGCGTTAGCGCAAGGCAAACAAACTTGATCAGTCCCCGCATTTCCGTCCCGCTACTTGCGGGTGGCGCCTGGCGGTGCGAGGTCCACTGCTGCCCGTCCCACCAACGAGCGACGTTCGGCGACTCAGGATCGGGGTACCAACCGGGCGGCATGACCGTGACGGACGCCCTCGGCGGATAGTGGATGGGCGGCTGGTAGCCACTGCTTCCCTTGATCACGCAGCGCAGCGTAGGTATCCCCTGCGCGGAGGGAACAGGGGACGTCAGTCCCGCATGCCGCGCTGGAAGACACTCGTGGCCCGAGCACCATTAAGCACTTCACAATGAGCCAAGACCTTCGTCCATGCCCTTGATCGTTCGCTGGTTCTAGCGTCCTCTGCCATGACCCACGGTGGGCACGCAGGAGACTCGTCAAGGCAACCCTCGACTCGGCGGGCTACCTCGTCGTGCGGCTCTTGGCCGGGGCGCTGACGAGGTGCGTCCTCGGTCGTCGGGACCACTTCGGGGTGAAGCGGCCGAGGCCGAGGAACAGGACGCAGCCGATGATGAGGGCGGCCAGCGGCGCGACGATCCGTACCCACGCGGCATGGTCATGGACCGGGGCGATGACCGCGACGATCGGCGTTGTGATTCCGATGGCCTTGCACGATGTCGGTCGTGCGATCGGTCCTGGTCACGGTGAAACGGCGAAGCCGCTGCAGTGAACAGCGTCACCGCGGCCCCGGACGATCGGACGTTCGTCGCGGACATCCGGGGCTTTTGGCGCTGGCACACATGCGAACGGCGCGCGGATGATCTTGGCGTGACGAGCCTGCCGCCTCCTGGGTGGTATCCCGACCCGCAGTATTCGCAGCGGCTGCGCTGGTGGGACGGGCAGCGTTGGGGCGCGCACGCCGCGCCGCCGCAGCGGGTCGCGCCACCTCCTCCGCCGCAGAAAGGACCGCGTCGCGCGGGAGTGTGGGTCGTTGCCGGCGGTCTCGTGCTGGTTGCGGCCGTCGCGACCGCGGTCGCCGATTCGGGCGACCGGTCGAAGTCGGCAAGTCACAATGCGCGAGCGACGTCGTTCGCGAGCGATCCGGCGACCTCGCCCGTGCCGAGCGTCTCGGTTACACCGTCGTCCGCCCGTTCCGCGGCCGCGGCCGAGCTCACGGCGGCACCTGCCGACCGCGCGCAAGCCGGCTCCAGACCCGCCGTCGCGGTGCTGGCGACGCTGACGCTGAAGGGTCGCGCGCCACAGACCGGATACAGCCGCGAGCAGTTCGGTCAGGCCTGGACGGACGACAACGGCGACCCTGGCGGGCACAACGGCTGCGACACTCGCAACGACGTCCTGCGCCGCGACCTGACGGACGTCACGATCAAACCCGGCAGCAACGGCTGTGCGGTGCTCACCGGGACATTGCACGACCCGTACACCGACACGACCATCCGCTTCGTGCGCGGGGCGAGCACGTCCGAGGCGCTCCAGATCGACCACGTCGTGGCACTCTCGGACGCCTGGCAAACGGGCGCACAGTCATGGAGCCGGGAGAAGCTCGTCGACCTGGCCAACGATCCGCTCAACCTGCTCGCCGTCGACGGGTCGAGCAACGAGTCCAAAGGCGCCGGGGACGCCGCGACCTGGCTACCACCGAACGAGAGCTACCGGTGTGCCTACGTCGCCAGGCAGGTCGCCGTGAAGGCGCGGTACGGACTGTGGGTCACCACAGCTGAGCACGCTGCGATCGCTCGGGTCCTGTCGAGCTGTCCGCATCAAGTCGCGCCGACCGAATCCGGCGCGCCCCCGCCCAACCCGCAGCACATCAGTGGACCCATCGTGCGCCACCCAACGACATCCCAAGCCGCCCCGCCGCCAACGACCGTCGAGGTGTACGCCAACTGCGCGGCGCTGAACGTGGACTACCCGCACGGAGTCGGCAAGCTGGGGGCACACGATCACACCAGCAGCGGGAGCGATCCCGTCACCGACTTCACGGTCGACACGTCACTGTACGAGGCCAACACCGACCGCGACGGCGACAACGACGGCGTCGCCTGCGAACGACACTGACGGGCCGACGTCCCTGCCCGCAACAGCCTGAGAGTCCTCGTCGCGCGTCGGTCCGCGACGCGCTGGGCCGCGCCGGACACCGCGCCTGACAGCGCACCACCACCTCGCTGGGACCACTCGCTCCTACACTCGGCGGGCGTGACCGTTATCGACGAGCAGGGCAGGCCCGAACCGCCGGTGGACGCGGACGAGACCGCGACGCTGCTGGGCTTCCTCGACTACCAGCGCGCGACCCTGGAATGGAAGTGCCGCGGCGTCGATGCCGCGGGCCTGCGGGCCACCACGGCGGCCTCGACGATGACGCTCGGCGGCCTGCTCAAACACCTGGCGCTCGTCGAGGAACACTGGTTCTGGCGCAAGCTGTACGGCAACGGCCGGACCCCGCCGTGGGACACGGTGGACTGGAAGTCCGACCCCGACTGGGAGTGGCGCTCCGCGGCCGACGACACACCCGAGCAGCTGTTCGCACTCTGGCACGGCGCCGTCGACCGGTCACGAACGCTCACCGCGGACGCGCTCGCCGACGGCGGCCTCGACCGCGTCGCTGCGCAAGGATGGCCGGACGGGCGCTCCCCGAACCTGCGCTGGATCCTGTGTCACATGATCGAGGAGTACGCGCGGCACAACGGGCACGCCGACCTGCTGCGCGAGTCGATCGACGGGGAGACCGGCGAGTGACTCCCGCGCTGTGGAAGCACCCGGGAAATTCATTGGGCATAACCAGCTGGGTTCGTTAGTTCTATGCGTCATGGTTCGGACTTCGCCGCGCGATCAGCGCCAGCACACTCTGACTTCCCGCCTCACCGAGCTCCAGCTCGCCCGTAAGCAACTGCTCGCCGAGGTCGCTCCGGTCGGGTTCGGCGACGACGCCGACCGTGCGACGAACGTCGACGGGCACGTGCGGCTTGCGATGATCGAGCAGCGCATCGCCGCGGTCGAGGCCGAGCTCGCCGAACAGGACCGCAGGCGGCGCCGCGTCGCCGATGGCACCGTGGCGCTCGGTGACGTGGTCACCGTCGACCTCGGGGACGGACCCGAGACGTATCTGCTCGGTTCGGTCGACGAAGCCGGCGGAGGCCTCGACGTCATCACGCCGAGCAGCCCGCTGGGCAAGGTCCTGCAGGGCGCGAGCGTGGGCGCGACGCTCTCCTACGCAGCCCGGCCCGGCCGCTCGCTGCAGGCCAGGGTCATCGCGGTCGCCTGATCCGCCACCCTCCGCTACGTTCACGTCGCGGAGGTCACATGGGCGACACCCTGACGTACGAGGAAGCGCACGAACGCGCCCGCGACAAGGGCGTGAACCGGCTGCTGCTGCGCGTCGTCCGCGCAATCCTCGTCCCGCTCTTGCGCCTCGGGTTCGGCATGCGCGTCACCGGCCGTGAGCACGTCCCGAAGGACGGCCCGGTCATCATCGCCCCGAACCACAAGAGCTTCTGGGACGCGTTCTTCATCGCCGCCGTGTTGCGCCGGCCGGTGCGCTTCATGGGCAAGGCCGAACTTTTCACCGGCCGCCGCGGCAAACTCTTCCTCGCGCTCGGCGCGTTCCCCGTGCGCCGCGGGTCGTCGGACACCGAGGCGATCACCACCGCCCGCACGGTGCTCGAGCAGGGCGGGGTGCTCGCGCTGTTCCCCGAGGGCACGCGCGTCCGCGACCCGGACGAACTCGGCATCCCGCGCCGCGGCGCCGCGCGGCTGGCCCTCGAGACCCGCGCGCCGCTCATCCCCACCGCGATGACGGGTACGGAGAAGCGCCGCTGGCATCTGCCGCGCTCGGTGCAGATCTCCTTCGGCGAACCGATCCGGGCCACCGCGCACCAGGCCACTCCCGAGGCCGCGGCCGAGCTGCTGGACGAGACGTTGTGGCCGACCATCAGCGAGGACTACAAACGCCTGCGCGCCGGACCCGGACTGGTCGCCGCGGGTGTCGCCGCGGCCGGGCTCGGGCTGCTCGTCCAGCGCAAGCGGCGCAAGCGCTAGTTCGGCGCCTCGGCCGGGACGGGCGCGAGCAACGCCGCGACGAGCATCGCCTCGACGTTCGCGACGAACGTGTCCTCGTCGAGCGCAAACTCCAGCCCCTCGTCGATGGCCACTGCGCGCTCGGCGAGCGCGGTGGTCAGCGCGCCGACCATTACCGCGACCCGCTCGCCGGCGAGCGCGGCCGGCATCGAGCGCATGCAGATCTGCTGCACCTGCTCGAGCTGCGCGCGCAGTGCCGGACCGATCATCCGTGGCGGCGCCATGCCGTCGCGCACGCCGGCGTGCCCGGCGAGTTGCGCCGTGATGCGCAGGAAGTAACGCCCGGAGCGTGTGTGCAGTCGCTCCGCCGTCGGTCGCACCAGATCGGTGATGACGGTCTGCAGTTCCGGTGACTCGCTCTGCAGTGCGAGCCGGCGGTCCCGGTCGGGACGCATCTCGTCGATGTGGTGCTGGCAGATCGCGATCAGCAGCCCGGCCCGCGACCCGAAGTGGTAGTGCACCGCAGAATCGTTGGCCTGGCCGGCGTCGCGCACGATGTGGCGCATCTGCGCGCCGTGGATGCCGTCGATCGCGAAGTGCCGCTCACCCGCGGCGATGAGCTTCGCCCGGGTTCCCGTTGCGTCGAGCGGCATGCCGCTTAGAATAGACCTAACGTCCATCGTTAGATCAACTTGGGATCCCAGGCCCGATCGGAGGGTTGTGGACGCGCTACCGGCCTACGACCCTTACGACCCCGCGCATCTCGCCGACCCGTACCCGGCCTACCGGCGGCTGCGCGACGACGACCCGGTGCATCTGCACGCCGGTCGCGGTGGCGACCCGGACTTCTACGTGCTGAGTCGCTTCGCCGACATCTGGGACGCAGTCCGGCGGCCCGACCTGTTCTCGTCCGCGCACGGGCTCACGTTTCGCAACGAGATCACCGACCTCGGCCTCGCGCCGACGATCGTCATGCTCGACCCGCCGGTGCACACGCGACTGCGCGGGCTGGTCGGCGCCGCGTTCACCCCGCGCCGGGTGGCCGCGCTCGAGGACGAGCTGCGGACGTTCGTCCGCGGCCGCATCGAGTTCATCGAGCGCAAGGCCGCCGACGGCGCGGACGTCGACCTGCACCGCGACTTCTCCTCCCCCGTCCCCACGTTCGTGCTGGGCCGCCTGCTCGGCATCCCGGAGGCCGACCGGGCCCGGTTCGACCCGTGGGTGAGCGCGCTGACCCGACTGCAGAACGAAGGCTTCGCGGTGAACGGGATCGGCGACGCGGCCGGCGCGGTCGCGGAGATGTTCGAGTACTTCAGCGGGGTGATCGCACAGCGGCGCGCCGATCCGCAGGACGACCTGCTGGGCGCGCTGGTCGCGGCCGAGCTCGACGGAGCCCGGCTCACGGACTGGGACATCCTCGGCTTCTGCTTCGTCATGGTCGCGGGCGGCAACGACACGACGGGCAACCTCATCTCCCACGGCGTCATGCTGCTGGACGGCGATCACCGTGCGCGCGAGCGGCTCATCGCCGAGCCGGCGCTGATCCCCGGTGCGTTGCTCGAGTTCCTGCGGCTGGAGTCGTCCGTCCAGGGCCTGGCGCGCTGGACGACCGAGCCGCTGACCGTCGACGGTGTCGCGGTACCCGCCGGCGTGAAGGTGCTCATGCTGTTCGGCTCGGGCAACCGCGACGAGCGCGAGTTCGGCCCGGACGCCGACCGGCTCGACATCACCCGCGACATCAAGCGGCATCTCGGCTTCTCCAGCGGTGTGCACTTCTGCATCGGCTCACACCTGGCGCGGCTGCAGGCGCGGATCGCGTTCGAGGAGTTGCTGGCCCGCCAGCCCCATCTCGGTGTGGACGTGGCGGCCGGGCAGCGGTTGCACTCGTCGTTCACCCGTGGCTGGGTGTCCTTGCCGGCGACCGCGGTGCGGCCCGCCTAGAACGCGGTGACGTCGAAGATCGCGGCGAGTGCCACGCCCAGGATGAGGAGCGTGCCGGCTCGGCGCGTGTGTACGAAGGCCCAGGCCGCGTACCAGAGCGGCCACACCGGGAACCCCCGTGGACGTTGCGGTGGCGGCGGCCGGCGCAGCGGCCGCCACACGGTGCGCGCGGTGGGCAGCGCCGCGAGCCCGAGCAGCGCCGGCCAGGGCAGGCACTGTGCCGCGACCGCGGCGACGAGCAGCACGTAGTACCCGACGATCAGCGCGCGCGTGACCGGCAGCGCACGCTCGCGGCCGAGCAGCACCGGCACGGTACGGATGCGCAGCGGCGCGTCGAACGGGATCTTGTCGGTGTGCTTGCCCATGAGCACCGCGGTGCACAGCAGCGCATACGGGACGCTCGCGAGCCACACCTGCCACGGCAGGTGCCCGGTCGCGGAGAAATACGTCCCGCCGACCATCAGCGGACCCCACGTCACCAGCACGTCGAGCTCGCCGAGCCCGCGCTTCTTGAGGCGCAGCGGCGGAGCCGTGTACGCCGCGCTGAGCAGGAAGCCGCCGAGGCCGAACGCCAGCACCCACGGCCCGCGCACCGCCACCAGGATCAGCATGATCGCGAGGTCGGCGACATTGACCGCGACTGCCAGCGCCGCGAGCCGGCGGCGCGTGGTGAGCCCGGACAGGATCGGGTGCGGTGCGTACTGCGCGCGTGGGTAGTCGAGCGTGTCCTGACCGACCTCGGTGTCGAACAGGTCGTTCATGATGTTGTTGGCGACGTGCGCGAGCGTGATGCCGAGCAGGGCGAGCAGGAACCAGCCGGTGCTGAACCCGGGTTGGCGGACCGCAAGCAGCCCGGCGAGCAATCCGGCCACGAGCGTCATCGGCAACACTGCGGCACGGGTCAGCACGATCGTCTTGGTGACCGCGTCGACATAGCCACGCGGCGGGTTCGTGGTCAGCGCCGCGTAGCGCCAGCCGGTCATGCGCTGGCGGAGGCGCGGATTCTCGGGTACGACGGCGACCGGCACCTCGCCGGCCGCGCGATCGAGCGGCCGTCCGTCCGATTCGACCGCCATCGATCGAGCATGCCACGCCCGGCGCGACGCGGTCCCCCAACCCGGAATCGCCGGGCCGAGGTGGGATGATGGTGGCGTGACGCAGACCTTGAAAAAACAGGCTGCGCAGCCGTCCGCACACCGCTTCGCCGGCGTGCTGCCGCACCGCATGCTGCGTTGGCGGCGGCCCGTGTGGTGGCAGGAGATCGGCATCATCGCGTTCGGTTACTGGATCTACAGCCTGGGCCGCAACGCCATCCCCGAACAGGTCTCGATCGCGCGCCGGCACGGCCGCGGCATCCAGCACCTGCAGGACACGCTGCATCTGAACTGGGAACTGTCGTTCAACAAATTCGTCGCCGTGCACGAATGGCTGGCCCAGCCGCTGGACTACTACTACTCCACGCTGCACTTCCTGCTGACGCCGACGGTGATGGTGTGGCTGTTCGTCTTCCGCTCGCACATCTACCGCGGTGCCCGCACCGTGCTCGTGACGAGCACGCTGCTCGCGTTGCTGGGCTTCTACCTCTACCCGACCGCGCCGCCGCGGCTGCTGCCGCAGTTCGGTTACATCGACACGTTGCTGAAGTTCAACACCTGGGGCTCGCTCGCCGATCCCGACATCGCGCAGCACTCGAACCAGTACGCCGCGATGCCGAGCCTGCATGTCGCGTGGGCGCTGTGGTGCGGCATCGCGATCTTCGTGTGCGCCCAGCGCATGTGGGTGCGGCTGCTCGGACTGCTGTACCCGGTCGGGACGGTCGTGGTCATCGTCGGCACTGCGAACCACTTCATCCTCGACGCGGTCGGCGGCGCCGCGATCCTCGCGCTGGCCTTCGGCATCCAATGGCTGCTGTCGGGACACGGCGCGTTCGAGGCGCCGGTCGATGCGCCGGACTTCGGGCTGCCCGGCCCCGAACTACCGCTGCACCTCGGCGAGCATCACCCGTAAAAGACCGATTCGACGACGCGGCGGGCGCGTCGTGCGGCACGCCGGTAGTCGTCGACGAGCTGGCCGGGGTCGCTGCCCGGCGAATAGCCCAGTACCCGCCCCACCGCCACGAGCTCCGTGCCCAGCGTGGGCAGCTGGTCGGCCGCCTTGTCGCGCACCAGCATGATCGCGTTGCGCACCCTGGCCGCGAACCGCCAGGCGGTGGCCAGCGCCCCGACCTGTTCGGCGGTGAGCAGTTGCGCCTCGCCCGCGGCGCCGAGTGCCGGCAGCGTCCGCGTCGTGCGCAGCCCCGGCACGTCGTGCCCGTGGTCGAGTTGCAGCAACTGCACCGTCCACTCGATGTCGGCGAGCCCGCCGCGGCCGAGTTTCGTGTGCGTCGTCGGATCGGCGCCGCGCGGCAACCGCTCGCTGTCCACCCGTCCCTTGAGCCGCCGGATCTCCACCCGATCGTCGCTGCCCAACCCGCCCTCGGGATAGCGCACCGGGTCGATCATCGCCACGAACCGCTCGGCGAGATCGGTGTCGCCGGCGACCGGACGCGCGCGCAGCAGGGCCTGCGCCTCCCAGGCCGACGACCAGCGTGCGTAGTAGCTGCCGAAGGACGCGAGCGAGCGCGTCAGCGGCCCGTCCCGGCCCTCGGGGCGCAGGTCGGCATCCACGCCGAACGGCGGGTCGATCGAGGACGGCGCGCCGAGCAGCTCGCGCAGCTTGCGCGCGACGTCGCCTGCGAGCCGCCCGGCGGTCTGCTCGTCCGCACCGAGGTCCTCGTGGACGAACATCACGTCGGCGTCCGAGCCGTAGCCGATCTCGGCACCGCCGAGCCGGCCCATTGCGATGACGGCGAACCGGATCGGCAGCTCGTCCAGCCCGCTGCTCTCGGCGACCGTCCGCAGCGCGACGGCCAGCGCGGCCTGCAGCGTCGCGTCGGTCGTGTCGCTGAGCGCCTGCCCGACGGCGTCCACGTCGCAGCGTTGCAGCAGGTCGGCGAAGGCGGTGCGCAGCAGCTCCTGCCGCCGCACCGCGCGCACCGCGGCCACTGCGGCTGCGGGCTCGCGCTGCCGGGCCGCCGAGTCGACCATCATGGCGGCCAGCTCGGTTGCATCGCGCGCGTCGAGTTCGTCGTCCGCGGCGAGCAGCTGCAGCGCCTCGGGTGAGCGGGTCAGCATGCGCGACACGTACCGGCTCGTGCCGAGCAGGTACGCGAGCCGGGTGGACACGGTGTCGCCGTCGCGCAGCAGCCGCAGGTACCACGGCGTGGCACCCAGCGCCTCGGACACCTGCCGATAGGCGAGCAACCCGGCATCAGGATCGGGTGCGTCCGCGAAGTCGGAGAGCAGCGCCGGCAACAGCGCACGCTGCAGCGCGGCACGACGGGTCAGCCCGGCGGTGAGCGATTCGATGTGCCGCAGCGCTGCGTCCGGGTCGGCGAAGCCGAGTGCGGCGAGCCGCCGACCCGCCTCGGCGGTTGTCAGCCGCAGACCTTCGGACGGCACACGCGCGACCGCCTCGAGCAACGGGCGGTAGAACAGCTTCTCGTGCAGCCGCCGCACCTCGCGCGCATGCAGGTTCCACTCCGCCTCGAACACCGCACGGGCGTCACCACGACGATCGGGCCGGTAGCCCATCGCCCGCGCCAGCCACTGCCGCTGCTCGCCAGCGTCGGGCAGTACGTGTGTGCGGCGCAGCCGCCGCAGCTGCAGCCGGTGCTCGGTTGCGCGCAGGAAGCGGTACGCGTCGATCAGGCTCACCGCGTCGTCGCGGCCGACGTAGCCACCGTCGCGCAGCGCGGCGAGCGCGGGCAGCGTCTCGGGCACCCGCAGCGACTCGTCGCCGCGGCCGTGGACGAGCTGGAGCAGCTGCACCGCGAACTCGACGTCGCGCAGCCCGCCGCGGCCGAGCTTGATGTCGCGCTCCCCGACCCCGGCCGGGATGTGCTCGACGACCCTGCGACGCATCGCGCGCACGTCGGCGACGAACCCCTCTCGCTCGGCCGCGGTCCACACCATCGGCGCGATGGCGTCCTGGTAGGCGCGGCCGAGTTCGAGATCACCGGCGATCGCGCGCGCCTTGAGCAGCGCCTGGAACTCCCACGTGCTCGCCCACCGCTGGTAGTAGGCCTCGTGGCTGGCCAACGTGCGCACGAGCGCGCCGTCCTTGCCCTCCGGACGCAGGTTGGCGTCGACCTCCCAGGCGACCTCCCGGCAGAGCTTCATCGTGTCGCCGGCGAGCCGGGTCGCGGTGGCCAGCGCGGCATCGACGTCAGCGTCCGCGTCGGCCGGTTCGCCGACGAACACGACATCGACGTCGGAGATGTAGTTCAGCTCGCGCGAACCCGTCTTGCCCATCGCGATGATCGCGAGCCGGGCCGGCACCGCATCAGGTGCCAACCCGGCCGCGGCAACGGCGAGCGCGGCCTGCAGGGTGTGCCCGGCGAGGTCGGCGAGCAGCTCGGTGACAACCTGCAGGTCGAGGTCACCGGCAAGATCACGGCCGGCGATGGCGAGCAGTTCGCGCCGGTAGGCCGCGCGCAGCGCGGTGACCGCCTCCGGGCCGGTGAGCTGCGCGCGGGTGCCGCCGGTGCCGGTGACCGGGTCGCGCGCGTCGGCGCCCACTGCCGCCGCGAGCCGTGCCGGCGCGGCACCCATGTCGTGCTCACCGAGCAGCACCTGCCAGTCGTTCGGGTTGGCGCGCAGGTGCGCAGCCAGCTCGAGTGAGACACCGAGCACGGCGAGCAGCCGGGTGCGCAGCTGCGGCTCGGTTTCCATCGCCGACCGGAGCGCGCCGCCGTCGGGTGCCGCGACCAGTTCGGCGAGAGTCGCGAGCGCGGAGTCCGGATCAGCGCTGCGTCCGAGCGCGGCCACCACCACACCGGCGGCGTCGCTGTTCGGTTCGTTGCGCTCGGCCGACCACCACGACAGCGGTTCAGCGGTGAGCAGCTCTGCCGCGCGCACACCGTCGCCGAACGAGAGCCGGCTCATGCGCACCGCGACCCGGCTCACGCCCTCACTCATCGGGCGGGCGCAGCGTCGGGTTCGGCAACGTGGCACGTGCGGCGTCGGCTTCGGCGGCGAGCGCGGCGCGGATCGCCGCCGGATCGGTGACCGGTGCAGCGGTCGAGGTCGGCACGGTGCGCGGCGGCGCGACCGAGGCGGGGTCGCGCACGACGTCGACGAACGCGTGCGCGAACGGCCGCCACACGTCGACGAATTCGGCGTGTGCGGCATCCGTTCGGCTCAACATCAGGTCGAGGTCGTAATCGACGAGCTCCGCGGCGTCCGCGGACGCCCAGCGGCGCACGGTCTCGGGCGTGGTCTCGATGTGGAACTGAATCCCCCACGCGAGCCGGCCGAGCCGGAACGCCTGGTTCTCGCACACCGGCGAGTTGGCGAGGTGGACGGCTCCCTGTGGCAGCGCGGTGATCTCGTCGAAGTGCCACTGCAGGACGTCCGGGGTGATCGGCAGCGGCCCGAACAACGGATCGGTCGCGGCCGCGCTGCGCTTGGCGACGAGCTGCGCCCCGATCTCCTGGCCGTCCGGACTGCGTTCCACACGGCCGCCGTGTGCGGCTGCGAGCAGCTGCCCGCCGAGGCAGATGCCCAACGTCGGCACTTCGGTGCTCACCGCGTCGCGCAGCAGCTGCCGGTGCGGTTCGAGCTCGGCGTCGTTGGCGGACTGCGGGCCACCCAGCACGATGAGCCCGCCGTAGCTGTCGAGCGAACCGGGCGCCGTCGTCACGTCGAACTCGATGCCGGTCTCGCGCAGCCAGTCGCCGAGCCGCCCGACCGGATCCGACGGATGCACTTCAACGACAAGAACCCGCGGCACGTCCACGTACCGACTCTAGTAACGCCGGTTCACAGAATCGGAAGATACCGGCGCAGCTCGAAGGGGCTGACCTCGGCGCGGTAGTCGACCCACTCCTCGCGCTTGTTGCGCAAGAAGAAGTCGAAGACGTGCTCGCCGAGCGTCTCGGCCAACAGCTCGGAGTCCTCCATCACACGCAGCGCGTCGGCGAGGTTGTGCGGCAGCTCGCCGTAGCCGAGTGCCCGCCGCTCGGTCTCGGACATCGACCACACGTCGTCCTCGGTGCCCGGCGGGAGGTCGTAGCCCTCCTCGATGCCCTTCATGCCGGCCGCGAGCAGCACCGCGAACGTCAGGTACGGGTTGCAGGCCGAGTCGATCGAACGCAGCTCGACCCGAGTCGAGTTCGCCTTGCCCGGCTTGTACCGCGGCACCCGCACCAGCGCGGAGCGATTCGCGTGTCCCCAGCAGATGACCGTCGGTGCTTCGACGATCGTGCCCGGTGCGCCGAAGCCCCACAGCCGCTTGTACGAGTTGACCCACTGGTTGGTGACCGCGGTGATCTCGCGCGCGTGCGTGAGCAGGCCGGCGATGAACGCGCGTGCCGTCTTCGACAGGTTCAGTGGGTCGGACGGGTCGTGGAAGGCGTTCTGGTCGCCCTCGAACAGCGACAGGTGCGTGTGCATGCCGCTGCCCGGCTGGTGCCGGAACGGCTTGGGCATGAATGTGGCGTGCGCACCGTGCGCGATCGCGACCTCCTTGATGACGTGCCGGAACGTCATCAGGTTGTCGGCCATCGACAGCGCGTCGGCGTACCTCAGGTCGATCTCCTGCTGCCCGGGCGCGACCTCGTGATGGCTGAACTCCACCGAGATCCCGAGCCGCTCGAGCATCGTGATCGTCGTACGCCGGAAGTCATGGCTCACGTCGTGCGGGGTGAGGTCGAAGTAG
>JAICKR010000069.1 GCA_025927835.1 Jatrophihabitans sp.
CATGGTCGTCGCGGCTCGCTACGGCTGCGGCTACGCACCCTCGAGCTGGGACGCGCTGACCCGGCACCTGCTCGGCAAGGGATTCACCGGGGCCGAACTCACCCTTGGCGGGCTGTCCCGCGAAGGCGGGCGCGGCGGGCTCATCGACCGCTTCCACCGCCGGCTGCTGTGGCCGATCCGCGACGTCGGCAGCGAGGTCGTCGGGTTCGGTGCGCGCCGGCTCTTCGACGACGACCGGGTCGAGGCGAAGTACCTGAACACGCCCGAGACCCCGATCTACAAGAAGAGCCAGCTGCTGTACGGGGTCGATCTCGCCAAGCGCGACATCGCCCGCCAGCATCGCGCGGTGATCGTCGAGGGCTACACCGACGTGATGGCCTGCCACCTGTCCGGCGTGACGACCGCGGTCGCCACCTGCGGCACCGCGTTCGGCGCCGACCACGTGTCGGTGATCCGCCGGCTGCTCATGGATTCCGACGCCTTCCGTGGCGAAGTGATCTTCACCTTCGACGGCGACGCGGCGGGCATGAAGGCGGCCGAGCGTGCCTTCGCGGACGACCAGAAGTTCATGTCGCACACCTTCGTCGCGATCGAGGCGACCGGCATGGACCCGTGCGAGCTGCGGATGAGATCCGGCGACACCGCGGTGCTCGACCTGGTGGCGCGACGCATCCCGCTCGTCGAGTTCGTGTTGCGCTCCACGGTCGCGAGCTATGACCTCGACACGGCCGAGGGACGCACCGCCGCGATGGACGCCGGCATCCCGCTGGTCGCGCGGATCAAGGACCGCGCGCTGCGCGACGACTACGCGCGACGGCTGGCGGGCCTGATCGGCTTCGGTCTCGAAGACCAGGTACTCGCGCGGATGCGCGGGCTCGCGCGAGCCGATGGCCGGCGTGTCGACGCGACTCCCGCGCAACCGGCCGCGCCGAAAGCGGCGGTCGAGGTGGACGAGACGGTGTCCCGCGTCGAGCGCGAGGTGCTGAAGCTGGCGCTACAGCTGCCGGCTGTCGCGGGGCCGGAATTCGACACGCTCACCCCCGACGCGTTTCTCGTCGAGCGCTACCGAACGCTCTTCGAGGCCGTGCAGGCGGCAGGCGGCTGCGCCGCCGGGCTCAGTGGCCCGGAATGGCCCGCGAAGATCAGCGCGCAGGTCACCGATGAGCGCATCCGCAACGGCGTGCACGCGCTGGCCGTCGAGCCGCTGCAGGCCGGTGCCGACACCGAGGATCGATATGCCCGGGCGATGCTGGCACGGATGCACGAGATCGTGGCCGCGCGGCAGATTCTTGCGATCAAGTCGAAGCTCCAGCGGATCAACCCGCAGGAGCAGCCGGACGAGCATGCGCGCCTGTTCGGTGAGCTGATCGCGCTCGAGAGCTTTCACCGCAATTTGCGGGAGCGCGCCATCGGGGGGCAGTGATGCGGCTCTTCCAGCGGCGCGAGGAACCGCCCGCCGAACTCGTCGCCCTGCTCGACCGGGACGAGCGGGTGGTGTCCTGGGCCGACGTGTCCGGCGGCGGGGTCGTTGCCGCCACGCAGCGCGGGCTGTGGTGGCCGTTCACGTCCGGGGCGCGCCGCATGCCGTGGGAGCTCATCGACAAGGTGATCTGGCGCGACGGCGTCATGACCGTGATCGAGGCCGACCTCGTCGACGACCTGCTGCTCGTCGACCGCGAGCCGGTGAGCGCGACGTTGAGCACCGTGCGCGACCTGCCGCCGACCGTCCGCAAGCGGGTCGAGGCGAACATCGTCGACACCCAGCTCGTCACGGTGGCCGGCGGGGCGGTGCGGTTCGTCGGGCGCCGGCGGCCGGGCCGCGACGGCGTGAGTTGGTGGGCGCATCTCGAACCGGGCACGCCCGACACCGAGGACGTGCGAGAGGCGATCCGGGCGCGGGTCGGGCGGCTTCGCGCCCGCTCGGGCGTGGCCGTCGAGTAGCGGCTAGTTCCGGTAGCCGTTGACCCCGCTGGGCTGTTCGCCGTTCAGCTTGGCAGCCACCAGGTGCCGCGCCTGCGCGGTGAACTGGTCGAGCTGGGCCTGCAGCAGACCGGCCGTCGACTGGACGGTCTGGCTGCCAGCGACGCGGCGCGCGACTCGTACGATCTGGTCGTAGCGGTCTCGCCCGGCACGGGTGCCCAGGACGTAACCGGCCCCGGCGATCACCAGCGTGGACAACTTCACGTCGATCTCCTCGAAGAGCAATCGATACACCCTAACCCGGGGGCATCGGCCCTCCGCGGTGAGTTATCCTGGCTCGGTTGCTCACCGGCGGTTGCGCCGCGGGTGACGAGCGGCAATCCCCCGTAGCTCAATTGGCAGAGCATTCGACTGTTAATCGAAGGGTTACTGGTTCGAGTCCAGTCGGGGGAGCCACGGGCCCCGGAGGTCGCACCGGGCACCACCAGGCCGAACAGGCACCGGACAGGGCTGAGTGCCCGGCCGGTGGCGTCGTTGCCACCGGCCGGGCACGGCTGCCCCCAGACCTACTGGAACAGGACGTTGGCGCCCGCACCACCGTCGAGCACATCGGTGCCCGGCCCGCCGCTGAGGACGTCGTCGCCGTCATTGCCGTGCAGGGTGTCGTCGCCGGCACTGCCGACGAGCACGTCGTTGCCCGCGCCGCCGTCCGCGCTGAACGTCACCACTCCGGCGGCGAGAGCACTGGCTGTCACCGCGTCGTCGCCCGCGCCCGCTTCGATGTCGAGGCCGTCGACCGGATCGGTGCCGGTCACGTGCAGCCGCGCGGCGAGGCCGGACACCGACACACCGGTCGCGGACGAGCCGCTGACGGCGATGCTGTCGGCGCCGGCGGTCCCGTCGACGGTCACGCGGTCAGCGGCGCCGTCCGCAGCGCCGGCCACTGCCTCGTCGAGCTCGAGATCGGTGAGACCGGTGCCGGTGAGGTCGTGCGCGGTGAAGGTGTCGGCGCCACCCAGCGCGTGCGTGTCGATCTCCTCGATGCCGCCGAGGTCCATCGTGATGGTGCCGACGCTGCGGGTGAAGAGCACCCGGCTGCCGTGCGCGGAGACGTCGAACGCCTCGCCCGCAGCGGCGCCGTTGAACACCATGACGTCGTGTCCGGCGTCGCCGTCGACCACGTCGCTGCCGTCGCCGGCGTCCCACTGGAACGTGTCGTTGCCGTCGCCGAGGACGGCGGTGTCGCCACCCTGGTTGCCGTCGACGAAGTCGTTGCCGCGTCCGCCTTCGAGCAGTTCGTTGCCGCGCCCGCCTTCGAGCACGTCGTTACCGGACTCGCCGTAGAGACGGTCTGCGGCGCTGCTGCCGTTGAGCCCGTCGTTACCTGCGCCGCCGAAGAGGGCTGCCACTGGCAGCGGTCCGTTCGTCTCGTCCAGGCTGACCGTGTCGTTGCCCGCGCCGGCGAAGACGCGGATCAGCCCGACGTTGGTCACCGCCGGCCGCAGGGGATGCAGGACGAGGGCGGCGCCGCTCACGTGCAGAGCGCCGGCGGCGTCACGCGACACGACGATGGTGTTGTTGCGCCCGTCGCCGAAGACGGTGAGCACACCTTGGCTCGGCGCGGACTGTGTCGTCGTGGCAGCGCCGGCCGGGGTGGCGAGCGTCAGCGCGGCGAGGCCGCTGCAGGCCCGCGCGCTGACGCCGACGAGGGCGGGCATGCGGTGTCGTTTGCTCATGGTGGGTTCCTTCACGCCGTTGGGAGTCATTGACGTGAACACGTGGCCCGGGGCGCGCGCCGTTCGGTCGTGGTGCGCGACTGAGACGACCCGGACACGGCTGAACCGGCGAGGCCGATCCGACGTTGGCCGGCCGCGACGGCGAGCGAGGAGCGCCTGAGAGCCGCCCGTAAAGACTTGACCTTGCCACAGCGTCAACGTTGAACGCTGGCCGGTGGTGGCTGCGTGGATCGTGGCCGTCGTCGCGCTGCACCCGTTGGCCGGCACGCTGTACAAGGTCACCGATGACTCGGCGGCCGACCGGCCTGACGGCGCGCGACGACGCCGCAGTCGCGACCGCGCGGCAGTCTTCGCCACCGGGGTTGTACCGATCTATGTGTTCGTGTTCATGGTCGCGCTCGGTGTGGACTACAGCGTGTTCCTCGCCGCCCGCATCCGCGAGGAAGCGCGACAGCACGGCGCCGTCCCCGGCATCTCGCGCGGGCTCACTGCGACCGGCGGCGTGATCACCGCGGCGCGCGTGGTACTCGCCGGCACGTTCGCCGCCCTTGCCGAACGCCCCCTGGTCGATCTCGTCGAGGTCGGCACGGCCATCTCCCTCGGCGTGCTGCTCGACACCCTGCTCGTGCGGGCCCTGCTCGTCCCCGCGCTGTTGCACCTGTCCGGTGCCCGCGCCTGGTGGCCGAAGCCACCGTCCGCCGTGGCCCAATCGGACTTGACATTGACGTGGCGTCAACCCGTTAGCTGATCCCGTGGACCTCGAGAACCAGCCCGCACACCGCCGGCTGACGATCGGCGAGCTGGCCGGCCTGGCCGGCGTCAGCACCCGCAGCGTTCGGCACTACCACGCAGTCGGGTTGCTGCCCGAACCGGAACGCGACGCGTCCGGCTACCGCCGCTACGGAGTGACCGAGCTCGTCGCGCTGGTGCGCATCGTGCGGCTGCGCGCGGTCGGGATGCCGATCGCCCGAATCGCGGCGCAGCTCGCCGATCCGGGCACCGGAGGCGGTGAGCTGCGGCGGCTCGCCGATGAGCTGCACGACGAGATCGCCCGGCTGAGCGCGCTGCACGACCGGTTGCTTGCCATGTCCGAGGAAGCCGGACCCGGCCCGGCCGACGTGGTGGCCGGCGCATTGCGCGAGGCCGGCCGGCTCGCACCGGGCAACCCGCTGATGCCACGTGAGGCTGCGGCGGCGGAGTTGGTCGATGCACTGGATCCGGCGGGTGTCGCGGGCATCGTCGAAACGATGGCGCCGCTGCTCGCCGACCCGGCGCGAGCAGATCGCCTTGCCGGGCTACTGAGGCAGGTGCAGCAACTGCCCGGCGACGCCGACGACGGGCAGCTCGATCGCCTGGCCCGGGAACTGCTCGGGGTGCTGCCCAAGCCGGATCGACCGGCGCCGCCTGTCGATCTCGCGACCCTCGAGAAGTTGCTGGGGCACCGCCTCACCGACGTGCAGCGTCGCTTCCAGCTCACCATGCGCGCCGCAGCGGAGCAGGCGCGGTGAGCGCGCCGCAGCTCGTGCGACGGTTGTTCGAACATCGCGTGCTGGGCAAGCCCCTCGGCGTGTGGCTGCTCTGGGCAGCTGCCGTCGGGGTGCTGGCTACCTGCCCGGTGATCATCTCCGACCCGGGCATGTGGCCCTATCTGCTCGACCCGGAGCTCCTGGCGCTCGTCGTCGTCGTCGGACTGCAGTACACGCGAATCGAGATCGGCGTGCTGCGGCTGCAGGCACTCGCCTGGTGGGCGACCCGGAGGCAGCAGGTGCGCGGCCGCGCGGAGAGGTGCGGCACCACTGCCGATGCACGCTCCGCGATGACCCTTTCGCGGCCTTCCTCCGGGCGGCGTAACGGAGAGCGTTAGTGCAGCGCTGGCACGGTTAGCAACCATCGCAGACGGCTGCCGCCAGAGGTGCACATTGTCTGCCTTCTGACGCCATGAACAGCTCCGGCTCAGGACGCCGGAAAGGGAGCGGGGGAACGCTCATGCAACATCGAACTTTGGCGCGCCGATTTGCGGCGGTGCTCACGGCAGCAGTACTGACGATCCTGGGCGTGGTGGCGGTCAACGTCAGCGCGGCCTGGGCGACCGGCTCGGTCGAGAACGACTGCATGCACACGGTCGCGCCCGTCGCAACGGACGACGGCGACGGCACGGCGAGCCTGACCTGGAGTGACGAGTGCGCGAACGTCATCAACAACGGGCAGAGCAACAGCTACTACAACGTCGAGGTGTCGACCGACGGCGGTGCCACCTGGACCTTCCTGGCGGGGCCGGTCTACACCGATCGCCTCGTCGGCTCGCCTGGTCAGAACGGAGCCGTCGACCTCGGCGCGATCGACTCCTGCACCGCTTACACGTTCCGCGTGATCGCGGTGGTCGAGACGGGGAATGGCCACCACACAGTCACCTCCATCAGCATGAACAGCAACACGCTGCCGGTGACCGGAGTGGACTGCGGCGGTGGCGGCGGCACCGGCACGTGCGACCAGATCAGCCGTGCCCTGACCCTCGGCTACTACAGCAACAAGAACGGCCAGGCGACGCTGAGCGCGTCCGACTTCGTGGCGTTGACCGCACTGAACCTGCGTAACGCGGACGGCTCGGCCCGGGACTTCACCGGAGCGCTGGCGACCAACAAGACCAACCTGGCCAAATGGCTGCTGGGAGCGAAGGCCACGAACATGGCCTACATGCTCTCTGCCCAGCTCGCGACGTTGGAGCTGAACGTCCTGCACCTGCTCGTGGACCCGAGCGACCAGGTATGCGAGTTCGGCAACGAGACGATCGGTGACATCATCACCGACGCGGACAGCTACCTCAGCAGCCATGGCGTGGTGCTGGGCGGCGATGCGAGCCGGCCTTACGCCGCGTCGCTGGAGACGATCATCGACGAGATCAACAATGATCTGGTGTCGGTGATCTGACCGAACGGGCGGTGACGGGGGCGGGTCCGCTGCGGGCCCGCCCCCGTTCTCGTGCCGGCGGTACTCAGCCGACCGGCACGGTCGCCGTCAAGCTGTGGCTCGCTCGGGTTGATCCGCTCACCGTGACCTGATAGGTGCCGGCGCTGATGCGATGTTCGCCGCCGAGCCTTCGATGGCCGACTGGATCCGGCCCGCGGTGGCGGTCGTGTCCAGTGAGCGAGCGAGGCCGGCGAGACCCGCCACGACCGGGGTGGCGGCCGAGGTGCCGCAGAACGAGCCGTAACCGCCGGTGCGTGTCGTGGTGTAGTCGCAGCCGGGTGCGCCGACGCGCACCCACGACCCGTAGTTCGACCAGCTGTAGAGCGTGTCGTTGCTCTGGGTGCCTGCGATGCTGAGCACGCCGGGGTAGTCCGCCGGGTAGAAGGGCGCATTGCTGGCGTTGTTGCCGGCGGCCGCGACCACCAGGACGTCGTGCGCTTCGGCGTAGGCAATCGCGTTCTGCAGGGTGGCGCCTTGAAGATCCGGGTGGCTGAAGGTCACGCCGGTGTCGAGTACGGCGACGACCGTCGACGGTGCGCCGGTCGTGATGGACCATGCCGCCGCAGCGTTCACCTTCGCCAGGCCCCACTGCTGGGTCCAGTACGGATCGTCGGGCACGGTGGTCCCGGAACCGCACGAGCACGCGGCCGGCAGCGGCCGGCCCGGCCGCCGTGGCGGTGTGCGTAGGTCCTGTCCCGGCGTCGGCTGCGCGGGCCGATTGCAGCGCCGTGGCGACGAACGTGCTGACGAGGGCCGTCGCGCAGGAGAGCGCGATCGCGACAGAGCGGCGGCGGTTGTCCATGACCGGTCCCTGACCGGTCCCCGCGCGAACAGCCCGCGGCCGCTCTGTTAAGTTTTCGTGAAGTTCCTGTCTATGGCGGACCATGGACGGTAGCCGGCTGGTCTACGCGAGGATGGGACGGTGAGCGCACCCGCAACTCCGTTGACGGTGGCCATCGGGCAGATCGCGTCCGGCGCCGATCAGCAGGCCAACGTGCGCGCGATCCGCAGGGCCGCGACGCAGGCCCGCGCGGCCGGGGCCCAGTTGCTCGTCCTGCCCGAGTACGCCGCCTTCGCCACGAAGGCGCTGGACAGCCGCGTCGTCGAGAGTGCCGAACCGCTCGACGGGCCGTTCGTCAGCGCGCTCGCAGGGGTTGCGGTCGAGTTCGCGCTCACGGTGGTCGCGGGCATGAACGAATCGGTGCCGGGGGAGGCGCGTGTGTACAACACGCTGGTCGTCGTGGACGCGTCCGGCTCGGTCGTCGACGTGTACCGCAAGGTGCACCTCTACGACGCGTTCGGACACCGCGAATCCGACTGGATCCTTCCCGGCCCGGTCGAGGCGCCGCGATTGCTCACCGTCGCCGGCGTGCGCGTCGGGATGCAGACCTGCTACGACCTGCGGTTCCCCGAGATCACTCGCAGCCTCGCAGCCGCCGGCGCACAGCTCGTCGTCGTCCCCGCGCAGTGGATACCCGGGCCGGGCAAGGTCATGCACTGGCGCACCCTGTCGACCGCGCGCGCCATCGAGAACACCGTGTACCTCGCGGCAGCCGGTCAGGCGGCCCCGCTCGGCTGCGGCAACAGCGCGCTCATCGACCCGAGCGGCGTCACGATCGCGCGCCGCGGGCCCAAGCCGGGCGTGTTGAGCGGTCCCGTCGACGCCTCGGTCATCGCCCGTGTGCGCGAGCGCAACCCTTCGCTGGAGTTGCGCAGGTACGACGTGGTCGAGCGCGTCAGCAGGTGATGGTCAGCTGCGGCCCTCGGTACCCCACTGGTGGAAGACGATGCGCCGCCGATTCACGTGGTGCGGGTTCTTGCGGTAGGTCGAGCTGGAGCGCAGGTGCTCGAAGCGCGTCGAACGCTGGTCCTGCTCGTCGCGGCGATGGTTGATCAACAGGGGCGCGAGAAGCCCGAGGCCCAGCAGCCACGACAGACCGAGCAGGATGATGGCGTTCATGTGAACGGTCTGCCCAATCGGGGGACTGGTCTAGCGTCACGCTCAGGAAGGTCTGACGTCGAAGACCTGCTCGACACCTCGGACGAGTCACAGGGGTGCCAGCACCCACACCGGCTGGCTCGCCAGCACCCTCGCCCAGGACAGACATTCCCGGCACATTTGCTGCCGTGGACGACACTCCGTTGCGCGGTGCGGTCGAGCGGCTGTTCCAGCCGGGCCGCGGCGCGTACGTCGGCGTCGAGATCGAGCTGATCCCGGCGTTCGAGGACGGCGGCGCCGTGCCGCCGGCCGTATTGGCCGCAGCGTTCGACGAGCCGTTCCGGTTAGCCGCGCGGCCGAGCTTCGAGCCCGGTGGCCAGCTCGAGCTCAGCCCCCGCCCACGGCCGTCGGTCGCTTCGCTCATGCGCGACGTCGTGCCTCTGCTCGCGCGGGTCGATGAGATTGCGCGGACGGTGGGCGTCACCCTGACCGCGGTCGGCACCGACCCGTCGCGTTCCTGTACCGAGGTGCCGTTGCGGCTCGCGACGCCGCGCTACCGTGCCATGCAGCGACACTTCGACCGGCTCGGTCCCGACGGCCGGCGGATGATGCGCCTCACCGCGTCGCTGCAGGTGAACGTCGACCTGCTCCCAGGACGAGCATGCGTCGAGCAGTGGTTGGTAGCCAACCTGGCCGGCCCGGCGCTGGCGGCCGAGTTCGCACACTCGCCACACCTGGACGGGCGCCCCGCGGGCATCCCGGGCGTGCGGACCCACATCTGGCAGGGCGTCGAGCTGGCCCGCACCGGCTACGACGGTCGGCATCTGGACGCGGTCGACCCCGTCGGCGCGTACCTCGCGTTCGCCGCTGCTGCGCCGCGCCTCGCCATTCCTGAGGCGGCCGCCTCCGGTTACCACCTGAACACGCTGTTCCCGCCGGTGCGCCCGCGCGGCGGCTACCTCGAGGTGCGCTACCTCGACGCGCAACCGGAGACGCGGGTCGAGGTCGCGGTGAACACGCTGGCGGCGTTGATGTTCGACGCGAAGGCACGCCGTGCGGCGCTGGAGCTGCTACTGCCTACTATCGAGTGCCTCCCGCAGAGGTGGTCGGCAGCTGCGCGAGGCGACGTCGCCGAGACCGCGGACCTGCTCGACATCGCGTCCGCAGGGATGCGGCGGCTGCCGCGTGGCTACCTGCGCTCGGTCCGGGTCGCCCCGTGAATGTGGTCGTCGTCATCGACGCGGTCGACCGCCTCAACCCGGTGACGGACACGAGCGTCGGGCTGCTGCACGCCGCGCAGGATCGAGGTGCGACCGCCTGGATCACGACGCCCGCCGAGCTGTCGGTGATCGACGGTCGTCCGTGCGCGACCGCACGCACCGTGTGGCTTGCTCCGGCGCGCCCGGCGGGTGGCTGCAACTGGACGGTCGCCGACCCCTGGATCCGGGTCGGGGCGCCGGAACGCATCCGTCTCGACGACGTCGATGTGATCTTCATGTGGGTCGAACCGCCGCTCGACGGCGCGTATCTCGCTGCGACCTTCGTGCTCGAGCTCGTCGAACGCGCAGCGGTGATCAACGACCCACGCGGGCTGCGCGCGTGCTCCGAGCACCTGCTTCCGCTGCAGGTTCCGGCGCTGATCCCGCCTACGGTCGTGTCCGCGGATGTCGCGACGTTGCGCGAGTTCGTGGCACTGCACAAGTTCGCTGTGCTCAAGCCGGTGGACGGATTCTCCGGACAGGGTGTGTACCGGTTGACCGACGGCGATCCGAACCTGCAGTCGCTGCTGGACACCGCGACCGTGCGTGGGACGGAGTTGGTGATCGCCCAGCAGTATCTGCCCGAGGTCGAGTGCGGGAACAAGCGCATCTTCCTGGTGGAGGGGACGCCGGTCGGGGGCGTCTACCGGTATCCGGCAGCCGGCGACTTTCGCATCGGTCAGCCCAGTGCGGAGGCGCCGATCACTGCCCGCGATCACCACATCTGCGCGCAGCTCGCGCCGATCCTCGCGGCGAACGGGCTCCGCGTCGCCGGCATCGACGTGATCGGCGACCACCTGATCGAAGTGAACATCACGAGTCCGGGTGCGCTGCGCAAGGCGGACGCCCTGCTCGGCTGGTCGCTGTGCGGTGACCTGCTCGATCACGCTCTCGGCGTAACCCCTTCCCGACGGAGGTTGGCATGACACTTTCGCTCGTCTGCATCGCAGTTCTCGCCGTCCTGGTGTTCGGACTCGGCGCGAACGTCACCCGACTGCGCGCGTTGAGGGGCAAGCATGACGGAAACCAGTTCCCGGCCGACCCGAGCGACCCATTGCTTAAGGCCATTCGCGCACACGGCAACGCGATCGAATACATCCCCACGATGATGGTGCTGTTCCTGCTCGTCGATGCCCGCGCGCCCGACTGGACGCTCGCGTTCGTCGTGGGTGCCACGGCGGCACGGATCGTGCACGCGGCGGGCATGCTCACGGCGCGGACCCTGGGCAAGCCGACGCCGTTGCGCAACGCCGGCGCGTTGGGGACCTACCTGTTCGGGCTCGCGCTTGCGGGCACGGTGCTGGCGACGCTGTGACCCGAGCCTTCCGACTCTACCTGGCTGGTCAGCTGCCGTCGGTCGTCTGTTCGTGGGCACAGGTCGTCGCGGTGACGGTCGTGACGTTGCGACTCGATGCGGCGTTGCTCGGCTGGGTCGTCGCGGTGCAGTTCCTGCCCAGCCTGCTGCTCGGCCCGTACTTCGGAGTCGTGGCCGATCGGCACGACCGGCGCGTGCTGCTGCTCGCGGCCGAGGCCGGGCTCGGTCTGGTCGCGGCGGGCTACGCCCTCGCGTCCTTCACCGGTGGCCTGACGCTGCCTGTGCTCTTCGTGCTCGCCGCAGCGTGGGGCGTCCTGAACGCCCTCGACACGCCGGCGCGGCGCGCGTTGATTCCCGCGCTCATGCCGAACGCACCCGCGCGATCGGCGGCGTTGTCGGGCGTCGTGCTGCTCACCGGCATGACGACGGGCTCGGCGCTCGGCGGTTGGCTGACAGCGACGAGCGGGCCCGGGTGGGTGTTCGCGGTGAACGCGTCGTCGTTCGCCGCCGACGTCGCGATCCTGTACCTGCTCGGCCGACTGGTCTCGGGCTCACCGTCCGTGCCGCGCGCGCCGCGACAGGTGCGCGACGGCATCCGCTACGTGATCGAGACGCCGGGGCTGCGGGCTCCGATCGTGGCTCTGGCCGTCATCGGCACCTTCGCGATCACCTTCCAGGTCTCGATCCCGCTGCTCATCACCGACACGTTCGATGCCGGAGCGGGCCGTGTCGGCGAGGCTTTCGCGGCCGTCTCGGGCGGGTCGTTGGCCGGCGCGGTGTGGGTGGCGGTTCGTCCGCCGCAGCGGTCGATCGCCGCTCCTGCCGCCGCGGCGCTCGCGACATGCTGCGCGGTCGTGGCCGTCGCGCCAACGTTCATTGCCGCATTGGGCTGCCTCGCGCTCGTCGGCGCGTCCTGGTCGGTGTATCTCACCGCCACGATCGCGGTGCTCCAGGGCGCCGACCCGCGCTACCTCGGCCGGGTGATGTCGCTGTTCGCCGTCCTGCTCATCGGCAGCACCCCCGTCGGTGGCCCGGTGGCCGGCGTCCTCGCCTCTGCGCTCGACCCGCGCGCCCCGTTCGTTCTCGCCGCCGTCGCGGCCGCAGCCGGGTGGTTGCTGCTCTCCGGCTCGCGAGACCGGGCATCTGCAGTGGCGGACGGTGGCGTTAGCGTCAAGAGGTGATCGGCGACCGGTGGGGCGTGACCGCAGCCGAAATCGAGCGGCACTACCCGTGTGACGACCTGGTGCCCGCGCCGGTGCTGCAGGCCTGGCGTGGCGTCACCGTGCACGCGCCGCCGGATCGTGTCTGGCCGTGGGTCGGGCAGATCCGGCTCGCGCCGTACTCCTACGACTGGATCGACAACCTGGGTCGGCGCTCACCGCGCGAGCTGCGCGACCTGCCCGAGCCGAAGCCGGGCGAACACTTCACCGCGGTGGGCGGCCGGCCGTTGGGCCGCATCCTGGACGTGCAGCCGGGGGAGTCGCTGACCGCGACGATCATGGGTGCGGTCATGTCCTATGTCCTCGCGCCGGCGGCGGACTCGACCCGGTTGCTGCTCAAGATCGTCACGGCGGGCGGTCGGATCACCGCACCCGCGCTCTCGCTGGGTGACCTGGTCATGGCCCGCCGGCAGCTGCTCAACCTCAAGCGGCTCGCCGAGACGGGCGGTTGACTAGAGCAGCAGGCGGGCGGCGTGCAACCGCTCGTAGTGCGGACGGCTGCGCTGGGCGGCGTCGAGCGCAGCGCCGCTCAGTTCCACCGGGCGCGGCCGGTACGGCTCGAAGCCGGTGGACGCGAGCACCGCGTCGTACCAATACGGCGCCCAGACGCCGTCCGAGTCACGCGGCCCGGGCGGCCAGCGCAGCATGCGCTCGTCGAACTCGACGCCTACGTAGTCGCACAGCCAGCGCAGGTACCCCGTCGGGTCGCGCAGGAAGTCGGCGGCGTCGATGACGGGGACGTCGGTGCCGAGCTGGTCGTAGAGCTCGGTCTGCTGCACCAGCCCGATGTCCTCGGCAACGACGTCCGCGCGAGAGCGCACGTAGGACGCGATCACCTCGGCCGGGTCACGGATGAGCAGCACGTTCGTCAGCGACGGGATCCAGTCGCGCGGCAGCTGCGGGATCAAATGGTGGGTCATGTGCTTCTGGTAGTAGACGCCGTCGACCGGCGCGGTGAGCTCGGCGACCACCTGCTGCCACGACGTGTCCCCGGCGGCGATCACCTCGTCGCGGCCGGGATGGTTCAAGCGCGTCTCGTTCAGGTAGTAGGCGTACAGCGGCTCGTCGACGACGCGGGTGTCGGGCCGGTTCTCCCAGGAGCGCATGAGCGCGGTGGAGATGTTGCGCGGCCCCGACCACATCGCCAGGCGCACGCCCGCCGTCACGGCGCCTGCCGCGGCGCGACGTCGGCGCGCACGAGCTCGCGGTAGAGCCCCTGCAGCCGTTCGACCATCGGCCCGCGCGCGCCGCTGCCGATGCGCCGCCCGTCGACCGTGTGGACCGGCACCAGCCCGGCGAACGTGCCGGTCACGAATGCCTCGTCCGCGCTGTATACCTCGGTGAGGCTGAAGCTGCGCTCCTGCGCCGGGATGCCGGCCTCGCGGCAGATGCGCAGCACGTTCGAGCGGGTGATGCCGCCCAGGCAGTACATGCCCGTCGACGTCCACACCTGCTCACCGCGCACGATGAAGAAGTGTGTCGAGTTGCAGGTCGCGACGAAGCCGTGCGGGTCGAGCATCAGGGCCTCGTCGGCACCGGCGGTATAGGCCTGGATGCACGCGGTGATGTCGTTCAACTTGCTGTGCGCATTCAGCTTCGGGTCGAGCGTGTCGGGCTGCGCGCGCCGCACGTGCACCGTGAACAGTGACAGGCCACGCTCCACGGTGGCCGGCAGCGGATCCTTGTGCTCGGCGATGATCACCACCGTGGCCGGTCCGGCCGACATCCGCGGATCCTGGTAGGGCGTCGACTTCGGCCCCCGGGTGACCATCAGGCGGATGTGCACGCCGTCGCCGGTCATGTCGTTGGCGACCAGCGTCCGGTAGATCTCGGTCGTGAGTTCGGCACGCGTCCGGCCGATGTCGAGCATGATCGCGGCCGCGCCCTCCCACAGCCGGTCGAGGTGCTGCTCGAGGAAGGCGGGGTGCCCCGCGCTGACGCGCAGGCCTTCCCAGACGCCGTCGCCGAGGACGAACCCCGCGTCGAACACGCTCACCATCGCCTGCGTGCGGGGGACGAGCTGCCCGTTGACGTTGATGACGATCTGCTCGTTGCGCGGATCGTCCGGGTGGTCGTGCGTGCCATGCGCTGTCGTCACACACAAGTTCTACCGAACATACTGACCCGCATGCGTCCGTTCCGCTTCCTCGCCGATGTCGGCTCGATCCTGTCCGGTCCCGAACTCGCCGCGTACGCGCGCCGCGCGGAGGACATGGGTTACGACACGCTCGTGCTGCCCGACCACCTGATCAAGCAGCTCTCGCCGGTTGTCACGATGGCGACGGTGGCCGCGGCGACGTCGACGCTGCGGGTGGCGGCGTTCGTGCTGAACAACGATCTGCGGCACCCTGCCGTGCTCGCCCAGGATCTCGCCAGCATCGACGTACTGTCCGACGGGCGGCTCGACGTCGCCATCGGCGCGGGCTGGAACAAGCCCGAGTACGACGCGATCGGGCTGCCGTTCGACCGCACGCCGGTGCGGCAGGCGCGGCTGGCCGAGTCGATCACAGTGCTGAAGGGACTGTTCAGCGGCGCGCCGTTCAGCTTCGCCGGTGAGTACTACACGATCACCGACTACACCGCCGAACCCGTGCCGATGCAGCGCCCGCACCCGCCGTTCTTCGTCGGCGGCGGCGGCCGGCGCACTCTCGAGCTGGCGGCTCGCGAGGCGAACATCGTCGGGCTGGCGCCACGCATCGCGACGGGCGGCAACGTGGACGCGGCATCGCTGACGCTGGCCGCAGCGCGGGAGAAGATCGACTGGGTGCGCGCGGCCGCCGGCGCGCGCTTCGACGAGCTCGAGTTCAACATCTATCCGTCGGGCTGGCCGACGACCGTGACCGACGACCTGCGTGGCGAGGCGCGACGCGTCATCGACCACATCCGCAAGCGCACCGGCGCAGAACTCAGCGAGCAGGACGTCATCGACTCGCCGCACTTCTTCATCGGGTCGGTCGATCGCCTGGTGGAAAAGTTCCAGCAGCTACGCGACGAACTCGGCATCACCAACGTCCTACTGGGTGACATCGACGAGTTGGCACCGGTGCTCGAGCGGCTCTCGGAGGCGGCGTAACGGCATGAGCGACAGCGAGTTCGGCGACGAGGAGGCGCTGGGCGGGCGGCGGCAGCGCGCGCAGCGCCCCGCGCCGGCGGGCGTCCGCCTCGGCGTCGCCGTCCTCGTCGCGGCCCTCGCGGCCGGCGGGCTGCTCTACGCGACGACCCGGCAGAGCGCGGCCCGCCGCCCCGCGCCGACGACGCACCGCGCCCCGGCCATCCGCAGTGCCGCGCCGTCGCCGACCGGCACCGCGCTCGCCGTCGTCGACAACGAGGTCGTGGCGGTGAACCCGACGCCGGAGCAGACGTTCGACGGTGACTCCGTCACCTATGCGCTGCAGGCGTCCGTGCCGACGAGCCACCGCAACCCGGATGGCACACTGACCTGGAGCGACGAACTCGTCAACGAATACGGGGTTCCGCTTCAGGTGTCCGGGCCGATCCACGTGCATGTCGCGCCTGGCCTGTTCGCCCGCGTGTTGAGCGTGCAGCTGCTCGAGAACGGCGTGCGCATGGCGCCCGGCGATGGCATCCAGAAGGACGGACACCTGGTCCTGCACGTCCGGCTGCGCGTCGACTGCACGCAGGTGGATCGCGCGGCGAGCCGGTTCCCGGACGTGCCGGTGGCGGTGGTGATCCGGATCTTCGGCTTCCTCGACGTCGTGACCCTTGTGCTCGGCCCGACCCCGAGCTCCTCGCCGTGGAAGCAGGTGTGCCCGGGCTAGGTCCAGCTGCGTGGGTTGTTCGACAGCGCGGCGACGAGGGGTTGGTTGTTCGGTTGGGTTTCGTCGCTGGCTGACGGTTGCGCTCGGCTCGGCAGCACGGGAAAACATCTTCGAAATTCTTTGGTCCAGGTGCTGTGGACAAGCCCGGTTCTGTCGGTCGTCTGTTCTAGAATCATACGTATGAGCGAGCAGGCCGGCAGTTACTCCGATCCCCGGGGCCTGAGCCACGCGCAGCGCCTGGACCTGC
>JAICKR010000228.1 GCA_025927835.1 Jatrophihabitans sp.
CCATTCGCCGGCGCGATCTTCCTGCGCCTGGTGCGTCCCGGCGCCACCGGCGCAGGAAGGTCAACTCGAAGCGCCCCCCTCATAACCGGAACACTCCGTAGCCGTCGCCGGACGCGCCGGCCCCGACGACCGGCGCCGAGTGCGCGGCCGACAGCGCGATGCCGAGCACGGTCCGGGTGTCGCGGGGGTCGATGATCGCGTCGTCGTAGAGCATCCCGGACAGGAACGGGGCCAGCGACTGCTCCTCGATCTGCCCCTCCACGTAGGCGCGCATCTGGGTGTCGCCCGCCTCGTCGTACGCCTGCCCGCGAGCCTCGGCAGCCTGCCGCGCGACGATCGACAGCACACCGGCGAGCTGCGCCGGCCCCATCACCGCCGACTTGGCGTTCGGCCAGGTGAACAGGAAACGCGGGCCGTAGGCGCGTCCGCACATGCCGTAGTTGCCGGCGCCGTAGGACGCGCCCATCGTCACGGTCAGGTGCGGCACCCGCGAGTTCGACACCGCGTTGATCATCTGCGCGCCGTGCTTGATCATGCCGCGGCGCTCGTACTCGGCCCCGACCATGTAGCCGGTCGTGTTCTGCAGGAACAGCAGCGGCGTGTCCGCGCGGTTGCTGAGCTGGATGAACTGCGCGGCCTTCTGCGCCTCTTCGCTGAACAGGATGCCGCGCGCGTTCGCAAGGATGCCGATCGGATAGCCGTGCAGCTGCGCCCAGCCGGTCACCAGCGACGAGCCGTAGAGCGGTTTGAACTCGTCGAAGTCGGACCCGTCGACGATGCGCGCGATGACCTCACGCGGGTCGAAGGGCACCTTCAGGTCGGTGGGCACGATGCCGAGCAGGTCCTCGATGTCGTGCACCGGCTCGGCGAACTCGGGCTTCGGGGAGGGGCCCTGCTTGCGCCAGTTCAGCCGCTTCACGATCTGGCGGCCGATGCGGATCGCGTCCTGCTCGTCGAGCGCGAAGTAGTCGGCGAGCCCCGAGTGCCGGGCGTGCAACTCGGCGCCGCCCAGCGACTCGTCGTCGGACTCCTCACCGGTCGCCATCTTCACCAGCGGCGGGCCGGCCAGGAACACCTTCGAGCGCTCCTTGATCATCACGACGAAATCGCTCATGCCGGGGATGTACGCGCCGCCCGCGGTCGAGTTGCCGAACACCAGCGAGATGGACGGGATGCCCGCCGCCGACTGCCGGGTGATGTCGCGGAAGATCTGCCCGCCCGGGATGAAGATGTCCTTCTGCGTGGGCAGGTCGGCGCCGCCGGACTCGGTGAGCCCGATCGTCGGCAGCCGGTTCTCCAGCGCGATCTCGCCGGCCCGCAGCGTCTTCTTCAGCGTGTACGGGTTGGACGCGCCGCCGCGGATCGTCGGGTCGCTGCCGCTGATCAGGCACTCGACACCCTCGACGACACCGATGCCGCACACGACGCTCGCGCCGACCGTGTAGTCGGTGCCCCACGCCGCGAGCGGGGACAGCTCGAGGAACGGCGAGCCCGGGTCGAGCAGCAGCTCGACACGCTCGCGGACCAGCAGCTTGCCGCGCTTGTGGTGGCGCTCGACGTACTTCTCGCCGCCGCCGGCCACCGCCTTCGCGTGCTCGACGTCGATCGCGGCGAGCTGCTCGAGCAGCGCCGCGCGATTCGCCGCGTACTCCGGGTCCGCCGGGTCGACGGCCGACTTCAGGATCGTCATGCGTGGTATCCCAGCGTCTTGGCGGCGAGTCCGGTGAGGATCTCGTTGGTGCCGCCGCCGATGCCCATGATCCGCATGTCGCGGTACTGCCGTTCGACCTCGGACTCGCGCATGTACCCCATCCCGCCGTGCAGTTGCACCGCCTGGTCGACCGCCCACATGCCGGCCTCGACCGCCGTGTTCTTCGCGAAGCACGCCTCGCGGATCAGGTTCGTCTCGCCCTGCGCCGCGCGCTGTGCGACCGAGCGCGCGTACACCCGCGCGACCTCGATGCGGCGCGCCATCTCGGCGAGCGTGCTCTGCACCGGCTGGCGCGAGATCAGCGGCCGGCCGAACGTCTCGCGCAGCCGGCACCACTCGACGGTGACGTCCAGGCAGCGTTGCGCGCAGGCGTAGGACTGGACGGCCAGCCCGATGCGTTCGGCTACGAAGTTCTGCGCGATCTGGATGAAACCGGAGTTCTCCACGCCCACGAGGTTGGTGGCCGGTACCCGCACGTCCGCGTACGACAGCTCCGCGGTGTCGGACGCGAGCCAGCCCATCTTGGCGAGCTTGCGCGAGACCGTGAAGCCGGGTGTGCCCTTCTCGACGACGAGCAGCGAGATGCCGTGCGCGCCGGGGTCTCCGGTGCGCACCGCGGTGACGACGAAGTCGGCACGCACCCCGGAGGTGATGTAGGTCTTCGCCCCGTTGACGACGTAGTCGGCGCCGTCGCGCTTGGCGGTGGTGCGGATGTTCGCGACGTCCGAGCCGCCGTCGGGTTCGGTGATCGCCAGCGAACCGATCTTCTCGCCCTCGATCGTCGGCCGGACCCACCGCTCGATCTGGTCGGCGTCGCCGGCCGTCACGATGTGCGGCAGCGAGATGCCCGACGTGAACAGCGACGCGAACACGCCGCTCGATCCGCCGGCGTAGTGGAACTCCTCGGCAAGCACGAGCGCGTCGATGGCGTCGCCGTCGCCACCACCGACGGCCGCGGGGTACGCGAGGCCGATCAGCCCGGCGTCCGCGGCGCGCTCGTGCAGCCAGCGGGGCAGTTCACCCTCGCGCTCCCACTCGTCCTGGTAGGGCAGCACGTCGCGCATGACGAAGGCGCGCACCGTCTCGCGCAGCGCCTGCCGCTCGGGGCTCTCGAACCCGTTCACAGGAGGGCCTCCGGGATGTCGACGTGCCGCGAGCGCAGCCACTCGCCGAGCGCCTTCGCCTGCGGGTCGTGCCGCACATTGGACGCGACGCCGTCGCCGAGGATGCCGTCCACGACGAAGTTCAGCGCACGCAGGTTCGGCAGCGCGTGCCGCGTCACCGGCAGCCCCGCGGTCTCGGGCAGCAGCTGCCGGAAGCGCGCCACGTCGAGTTCGGTCGCCAGCCAGGTGAACGCGTCGTCCGAGCGCGCCCACACGCCGACGTTCGCCGAACCGCCCTTGTCGCCGCTGCGCGCGCCGGCGATCGTGCCGAGCGGAAGTCGCTTGACCGGACCGGACGGCGGCGTGGCGGGGAGTTCGGAGGCCGGGACGTCGGTGGGTTCCTGCGTCTCGTCGGCGGGCTCGATGCGCACCTGCGTGCCGTCGGCGTGCACCGCGACGTGTGCCACCTCGCTCGCCGGCACGTACGCCGCGCTGAACACGCCGTACGGCGACGCCTCGCCGGGCGGCGCGGTGACGTGGAAGCCGGGATACGACGCGAGCGCGAGCTCGATCGCGGCACCGGAGAACGCCCGGCCGAGCGCCTTGGCGTCGGGGCCGCGCACCACGCAGTGCAGCAGCGCGGCGGCCTCTTCCTGCGCCGCCGCGTCGGGGTGGTCGGTGCGGGCCAGCGTCCAGGTCGCGTCGAGCCCGGCGAGCTGGCCGCGCACGAAATCGGCC
>JAICKR010000241.1 GCA_025927835.1 Jatrophihabitans sp.
GGCGAGCGCAGGATCGGCCGGACGGACGGTCGGTTCCTTCTGTTCGCCATCTCCCCGTGCTGCAGGCATGTCTCACCGACACCTTCGGCACGTGTCGGGTCGTCGGCTTCCCCACCGACGATCGGGACACGCACGTGCTGGAATGAGACTAGCGGTACGGGTGGGGCGAATGCGATAGCTGAACCCCACCTCGGTCGCCACCCCGGCCCGGGTTTGCCCCGGTTTGCCCTCAATCATCGGCACCCAATTCCCTACTTCGCCGCGCTGCGGCCTCGATCGCGGCCAGCAACGCGGCCCGGACGCCGTGCACCTCGAGTTCGCGGATCGCTGCGATCGTGGTCCCACCGGGGCTCGTCACCGCCTCACGCAGCTGCACCGGGTGCTCCCCGCTGTCCCGCAGCATCATGGCCGAACCCACCGCGGTCTGCACGATGAGCTCGGCGGCGAGCGCGCGCGGCAGCCCGAGCAGGATGCCCGCGTCGATCATCGCCTCGACGAGATAGAAGAAGTAGGCAGGCCCGGAACCGGACAGCGCGGTGACCGCGTCCAGCTGGTGCTCGGGCACCCGGACGACGCGCCCCACCGCCCCGAGCAGGTTCTCGGCCACGCCGAGGTGCTCGTCGTCGGCGTGCGCACCCGCGGCGACCGCGGTGATCGCCTGGTCGACGAGTGCCGGGGTGTTGGGCATGCAGCGCACGACCGGCACCCCGTCGGGCAGGCCCCGCTCGATGTGCTTGGTGGTGACCCCGGCGGCCACGGACACCACGAGGTGGCGTGACTCGACCGCGGGTGTCATCTCGGCGAGCAGCGTGTCGATGTCCTGCGGCTTGACCGCGATCAGCAGCGTCCCGGCCTGCTTGACGGCGCCGGCGACGTCGGTGACCTGCACCCCGAACGTGTCGGCGAGGTAGGTCGCCCGCTCCGGGTGCTTCTCGCTGACCACGATGTCGGCCGTGGTGCGGTCACCGCGCAGCAGCCCGGACAGCAGCGCCTCGCCGATCTTGCCGCCGCCGAGGATGGCAATCGTCTGGCCGGTCATGGAGCTCAGCCCTTCGAGAAGAGTGCACGTCCGAAAAAGGCAAGGTTCGCAGGCCGTTCGGCCAGGCGCCGCATCAAATACCCGTACCACTCGGCCCCGTAGGGGACGTAGACACGCACCGTGTTGCCCGCCGCCGCCAGCCGGCGCTGCTCGTCGGGCCGGATGCCGTAGAGCATCTGGAACTCGAACGCCTGCTTGCCGAGCGCCGTCGCCCGATCGGCCGCGATCGCGACGAGCGTCGGGTCGTGTGTGGCGAACATCGGGTAGCCGGCGCCGGCGAGCAGGACGTTCGCGCAGCGAACGTAGGACAGATCGACGTCGCGCTTGCGCTGGTAGGCGACCGACGCGGGCTCCCGGTAGGCGCCTTTGCACAACCGCACCCGGCTGCCGCCGTAGGACAGGTCACGGCAGTCGCTCTCGGTACGCCGCAGATAGGCCTGCAGCACCGCACCCGTCTCCGGGAAGTCGACGCGCAGCTGGCGCAGGATCTCCAGCGTCGAGTCGGTCGTCGTGTGGTCCTCCATGTCGAGCGTGACGGTCGCGCCGACCCGGCGCGCCTCGGCGCAGATCGTGCGGGCGTGCTCGAGTGCGATCTTCTCCCCGTCGCCGGGCAGCGCCTGGCCGACCGCGCTCAGCTTGACGCTCACCTCCGAGCGGGCCGTGAGCAGGGCGAGCCGCTCGGTCAGGCCCTTCGCCTCGAGTGCGCGCAGCAGTTCGAGGTAGGCCGTGGCCACGCCGTCGGCCTGGTGCCGCTCGGTGGTGTCCTCGCCGAGGTGGTCGAGCGTGACGGTCAGCCCTTGGCCCAGCAGCGCCTCGGTGACCGCGACCGCCGACGCGGTGTCCGGGCCGCCGACGAAGCGGCGCACGACGCTGCGCGACACCGGCGCATGCGTGATCAGCTCTTCGAGATGGCGGCTGCGCGCGGCGGCGAGGATGGAGGACCTGAGCACAGTGGTCACGGTAGTGTCCGCGCCTCGTCGGCCGATGCCACGAGATGCAGCCGGCAGTACGCGAGCGCCTCGGCGAGGTCCGCCTCGCGCTCTGCGCGATCGAGGGCACGCCGCGTGTTGATCTCGACGATGACGTTTCCTTCGAACGCGGTAAGAGCCAACCGCTCGAGCACCTCCGCACACGGCTGCGTTCCCCGCCCGGGCACGAGGTGCTCGTCCTTCGGCACCCCCGTCCCGTCCGCGACGTGCAGGTGGGCCAACCGGTCGTCCATCGCCGCCAGCATCGCCAACGCATCCGAGTGCGAGACCGCGGTGTGCGACAGGTCGAGCGTGTAGTGGCGGTACGGCTCGCCCGCGGCGACGTCCCACGTCGGCTGGTACGCCGACACCTCGCGGCCGCGCACCCGCAGCGGGAACATGTTCTCCACCGCGAACCGGACGTCGGTCTCGCCGGCCATCCGCTGGATGCCCTGCTGGAAGGTGCGCGCGTAGTCCCGCTGCCAACGGAACGGCGGGTGGACGACGACGGTGTCGGCGCCGAGCAGCTCGGCCGCGAACTGGGCCTTCTGCAGCTTCGTCCACGGATCGGTCGTCCAGACGCGTTGCGTGATCACGAGGCAGGGTGCGTGCACCGCGAGGATCGCCACGCCGTAGTGCTGCGACAGCCGCAACAGCGCGTACGGATCCTGGCTCACCGGATCCGTCCACACCATGACCTCGACGCCGTCGTAGCCGAGCTTGGCCGCGAGTTCGAAGGCCACCGGAGTGCCCTCCGGGTACACCGATGCGGTCGACAGGCCCACCTTCGCGCGCGAGGCCTCGAGACCTCGTAGCGCGTCCGGGCTCATGCGCCGCAGGGTACTTCGTCCGAACTGTCGGTCAGCCTTCGATCCAGTCGAGGCGCCGGAGGATCACA
>JAICKR010000033.1 GCA_025927835.1 Jatrophihabitans sp.
ACGAGGGCGACTGATCAGCCAGCCGACCACAGCGGCCCCACTGCCACGACACCAGCGCCATCCCCAACAGCACCGGCACTTGACAACCGGTGCGCGCAAGCACGCCCAAGATCAAGATTGACAGCCCAGGTGAAAGCTAGCCGCGGGTTTCGCGGCTGGACGCGCACTCACGCCGCCGACATGGTGCTTACCGTTCGCACCGTCAGGTGCCGACATTGCTTCGTACTGCCGACAACAGCGGGTGCGCGGGCTGCGCAGTGCAGGGCGCCAGGCGGCGGCTCTGAGGGGCAGAAGATCGTCGCAGACGTCGGCGTCACACCGATCCGGCTGCCTTTGTGTGTGGATGTGTGACGGACCGTGCGGCGCCTAGCCGATGGCGATGGTCTGATCACCTGCCTGCAGGAGGGCCTGCAGCGACGGTGGGCCGGGGCTGAATTCGGCAGGCATTGTCTCTTCACCTATCCAGGCCTCGTAGGCGCGTTGGTCTCCGCTGAGCCGCATCGATACGCCCGTACGGTTGACCATTGGATTTCCGACCTCACCCGACAACCGCTGCGAGCGTTCGCGAAGGGCGCCGTCGGTCCATTCCAGGAAGAACGGCAAATAAGGCCTGGTGCGACTCTCCGTGAAGCCCGCCTGCCGCCAGGACGTGACGCCGGCCGGACCGGTCGCTCGATGGGTATCAATCGGCACTTCGAGTCGAGCAGCAACGCCGGCGAGATCGGGGGCCTCGATTGCCCATCCCATCAGCTGCTCGCCGGATGCGACCGCCGCCTGGAACAACGGCGCCATCGGATCCGTCGCGAGCGTCGGGTCAAGAAGTCCGATCCACTCGATCCAGGTGTCACCAAGCGGAACGATCCAGTTGCCCCATCCCGGCATGCTGTCAAAGCTGCTGCCATACAGCGCCGCCCAGCCATAGCGATCACGCCAGCGCTGAGCGGTCTCCTCAAAGTTCGATACGCCCATCATGAGGTGATCGACAACGACCATTACACGTCATCCATATGGCCCGGGAGCCCCGCCAACGTCGGCGTATCCACTGCACTCACGCCGAAAGTGTCCCAAGTCGGAGGGTCGGAACGCACGGTCACGGCTCCCCTTTGTGTCAAGACACGGCAGCGAGGTCGGTTCTAGGCTTGGTGGTGGCGGGTCCGGGAAGTGGCTTGTCCGAAGAGTCGATGTTCGGGTGTGAGTCGGCCGCGCTGGAGTCAGAGTCGTTCCCGAGGTGCCCTCCCGGGCTCGCCGTCTCGCGTCGTAGCTGGTCGGCGAGCATGCGTGCGTAGACCACGTTGGACAGTCGTCGTTTCAGCACCCGCATCGCCATCATCGACGCCATACCGGCGTTCTTTCGCGCATCGAAGTAGGTGCGTCCTTCGCCGGGTCGGCGGAGTTGGACGACGGCCATGATGTGCAGTGCGCGGTTGATGCGCCGGTTGCCGGCGCGCGATAAGCGGTGGCGTTGCTGCTGTCCGGAGGAGGCGTCCAGGGGCGCGGTGCCGTTCCCGGAGGTGAACCGGTCGCGGTTGCCGAAGCGGCGGATGTCACCGACGTCGGCGAGCAGCCGGGCGGCGTTGGTCGGGCCGATGCCGGGCAGCTCGAGCAGTGTCGATCCGCGGTCCTGAACGACTGCGGTGAGTTCCTTCTTCAACGCTTTGATCTTGCGGTCGATCGCCTCGAGCTCACCGATCAGCTCGACCACCAGCCGGCGCCGGGTCTTGCCCGGCAGGTCCCGCGGCTTGACCTTCGCGACCATCGCGCGGCCTTGTGCTGCGGACAGGAACGGCTTCGCGCCACCGGGAATCAGCACCAACAACAACCGGTGCAGCCGGTTCAGCGTCTGGGTGCGGGCCCGGCCCAGCTCCTCACGCCGGTCGGCGAGCATGCCCATCACCAGCAGGTCGTCATCGACCTCAACACGACGCAGGTTCGGAGCGTGCAGCGCGGCAAGCGCAACCGAGTGCGCATCGACAGGGTCGGTCTTGCGGCCGTTGCCGGTGGCGAACACCCGCACCTGCGCCGACAACTTGGTCGGCACGTCAAACACCGTCTCCCCGTAATGCACCAGCCGGTGCGCCAAGTGCTTGCCGATGCCGTTGCAGCCCTCCACCGCCCACACCCGATCGGCGAAACGGCGACCCGCCGCGAGCATTGCGCGGTAGCCGTCCTTGTCGGTGTTGAACCTGGCTTTGGTCAGCACCGTGCCGCGCTCGTCAATCGCCTCGTTCGTCGCTGATCGTTTGTGTGGATCCATTCCAATGATCACGCCCACCCGCGTCTCCTCGCTCTTGCACCGATGAATGCAGCAAGGAGCGCACCGCTACTTCGAGCTCAGCAAACCCCTTTCCAGCCTCTCCCTGCACGGCACCGGCGAGGGCGCAAGCCGTGAGAGAGCCACACCAATGACACCGGTGGGCAGCCGCAGTTACCGAGTGTCTCGCCGAGCACCCGTCCGCCCGGACGTTCTCCTCGATGTAGGCCCTGACTGCCTCCAAGATCATCGGTGCCCCAACGGTGCCCCAATAGGAGACAGTTCGCCTCTGACAGCGACTGAAGGCCCCGAAATTCGGGGCCTCCGTGAGTGTCCGAGGGGGGACTTGAACCCCCACGCCCGATAAAGGGCACTAGCACCTCAAGCTAGCGCGTCTGCCATTCCGCCACCCGGACGAGTGCGCCGACGAGTCTAGCCGACCCTGCGGCGCGCCCTCGCCGCGCGAACCCGATCATGACGCACCCTGTCGGCGACAAATTCTCGCGTATGACTTTCGTAAAAACTCACAAGAAGCTAACCTACTTGTGCGTAGGTCCGAGCGTGCCGGGGGGCCGACGAGAAGGGGCGGGGACATGCGTATCGCGCGAGCGGCTCGGGCGGCGTTCAGCCGCCTGTTCGCGTTCGCGCTGGCCGGCCTCATAGCGATCATCGCCACCGTCATCACGCTCATCCCGTCCGGCGCCTCCGGGGCCTCGACGGCGGCGATCGCCGGGCCGTCACCGACAGCCACATCCACCGCTCCGCACCTGCCGATCAAGCTCAACCTGCTCGGTCTCGTCGGCGTCTCGGTCGACGTCCCGCTCACGCTCAACGGCCTGCTGAACCAGGCCCCGACGGATACGACGACGCCGCCAGGTTCGAGTCCGCCACCGTCCAGCCCGCCGCCGTCGACTCCGCCACCCACGTCCACGCACCCCGCCACGCCCACCCCGCACCCCACGACGAGCACCGCGACGACGACGCCCTCATTCACGGGCGGTGGCGGCGGACAGCCCGGCCCGTCGCTGAGCAGCAGCCGGCCGCGGTCGCAACACCCGTCGACACCGACCGCCACCCCCACGTCGTCTCAGGCACCGACGACGACCGCGAAGGCCGGCGCGATCCTGTCCCGGCGGGTTCAGCCGAGCAACGACACGGTCATCCTCGTCGCGTTGCTGGTCATCACCGCGGTCGGAGTCGGGCTCGTGGTACGGATGGGCGGCCGCCACGGGGGTCAACGGACCTGAGTCCTGGTAGGAACGAGGGCATGAGCACCTCGGTCCACGAAACCGTCACCGCCCAGGACGAGGTCACCGATCTCCTCGTCGAACTGCTTCGCATCGACACGTCGAACCCGACGCATCCCGAACGTCCTGCCGCCGAGTGGGTGGCCGCCAAGCTGGACGAGGTCGGCATCGACTCGCAGATCATCGAGGCCGCGCCCGGCCGTGCGTCCACGATCGCGCGGATCGAGGGCAGCGACAGCGCACGTCCGCCGCTGCTCATCCACGGCCACCTCGACGTCGTGCCCGCCGACGCGAGTGAATGGTCGGTCGACCCGTTCGCCGGCGAGGTGCAGGACGACTACGTGTGGGGTCGCGGCGCGATCGACATGAAGGACATGGACGCGATGACGCTCGCCGTCGTGCGCGAATGGACCCGCAACGGGCGCAAGCCCCCGCGCGACGTCGTGCTCGCCTTCGTGTCCGACGAGGAGGCCGGTGGGGTGCAAGGCGCGCACTTTCTCGTCGACAAGCATCGCGACCTGTTCGCCGACTGCACCGAAGCGATCAGCGAGGTCGGCGGCTTCAGCCTCTCGCTCAACGAGGCGACCCGCCTGTACCTGATCCAGACGGCCGAGAAGGGCATCAACTGGCTGCGGCTCAAGGCGAGCGGCGCACCGGGCCATGGCTCGCTGCTGCACGAGGACAACGCGGTGACCCGCCTCGCCGAAGCGGTGTCGCGCGTCGGCCGGCACGAGTGGCCGGTCGTGGTCACCGACACAGTGCGGGCCACCATCGCCGGGCTCGCCGAGGTCACCGGCATGGACCTCGATCCCGACGACGTCGACTCGTGGCTGCCGCTGCTCGGCGAGGCCGCACGCATGATCGGCGCGACGATCCGCAACACCACGAACCCGACGATGCTCGAGGCCGGCTACAAGTCGAACGTCATCCCGTCCAAGGCCGAGGCGACGATCGACGCGCGGTTCCTGCCGGGCCAGGAGGACGCGCTGCTCGAGACGCTCGACACCTTGCTCGGCGAGGGTGTGCAGCGCGAGTTCCTCGTGCGCGACATCGCCGTCGAGACGCCGTTCGAGGGCGCGCTCGTCGACGCGATGAGTGCCGCGCTCAAGGCCGAGGACCCGAACGCGCACGTGCTGCCGTACCTGATGAGCGGTGGCACCGACGCGAAGTCGTTCTCGACGCTCGGCATGCGCTGCTTCGGCTTCTCGCCGCTGCTGCTGCCCGCCGACCTCAACTTCATGTCGCTGTTCCACGGCATCGACGAGCGGGTTCCGGTCGACGCACTCAAGTTCGGGGTGCGCGTGCTCGACCGCTTCCTCTCCAACTGCTGAAGCTGTCGGTGCCGCATGCGACGCTGAGCGGGTGCTGGTCGCCGAGGTAGCCGCTGCCTCGGCCGAGGTCGGCGCTACGTCGTCGCGACTGGCGAAGACCGCACGGCTGGCCGCGTTGCTCGAGAGTGCCGGCGCGGACGAGGTCGCGATCGTCGTGTCGTGGCTGTCCGGTGAGTTGCCGCAGCGCCAGATCGGGGTCGGCTGGGCGTCGCTGCGCTCCCTGCCCGCACCGGCGGACGAGCCCGCGCTGACGGTCGTCGGCGTCGATGCCACGTTCACCGAGATCAAGGCGGTGACCGGCAAGGGCTCGCAGGCACGCCGCGCGGCACTTCTCGACGAACTGTTCGGCGCCGCCACCGCGACCGAGCAGACCTTCCTGCGGCGACTGCTCGGCGGCGAACTGCGCCAGGGCGCGCTGCTCGGCGTGATGGCCGACGCCGTCGCGCGGGCAGCCGAGCTGCCCGCGACCGAGGTGCGCCGCGCCGCGATGCTCGGCGGCGACCTGCCGACGGTGGCAGCGGCGGCCCTGACCCGCGGCGCCGGCGGCCTCGCCGAGTTCCGGCTGCAAGTGGGACGCCCGATCGGGCCGATGCTCGCGCAGACCGCGAGCGGCGTGACCGACGCGCTCGAGCGACTCGGCGGTCGCGCCGTCTTCGAGGCCAAGCTCGACGGCGCCCGGGTGCAGATCCACCGCAACGACGACGACGTCTCGATCTACACCCGAAGTCTCGACGACGTCACCGCGCGGCTGCCCGAGGTCGTCGAGGCGACGCTCGCCCTGCCGGTCAGGTCGCTGATCGCCGACGGCGAGGCCATCGCGCTGCGTCCCGACAAGCGCCCGCACAAGTTCCAGGTCACCGCGTCGCGCTTCGGCCGCAGCGTCGACATCGCTGCGGCCCGCGGATCGCTGCCACTGTCGGTGTTCTTCTTCGACGTGCTGCACCGCGACGGCGTCGATCTGCTCGACCTGCCGGGTGCGGATCGCGCCGCGCTGCTGGCCGAGATCGTGCCGGCCGACTACCGCGTCGACCGGCTCGTGACCTCCGATGCCGATGCCGCGCAGGAGTTCCTCGACCGCACACTCGCGGCCGGGCACGAGGGAGTGATGGCGAAGTCGCTCACCGCTCCCTACGAGGCCGGCCGGCGCGGCGCAGGCTGGCTCAAGATCAAGCCCGTCCACACGCTCGATCTCGTCGTGCTCGCCGTCGAGTGGGGGTCCGGGCGGCGCACCGGCAAGCTGTCGAACATCCACCTCGGCGCCCTCGATCCCGACACCGGTGGCTTCGTCATGCTCGGCAAGACGTTCAAGGGCATGACCGACGCGATGCTCGAGTGGCAGACGCAGCGCTTCACCGAACTCGCCGACGGCCCGACCGACGGCTACGTCGTGACAGTGCGTCCTGAACAGGTCGTCGAGATCGCGTTCGACGGCGTCCAGGGCTCGACCCGGTACCCGGGCGGCATGGCGCTGCGCTTCGCCCGCGTGCTGCGCTACCGCGACGACAAGCGGCCCGACGAAGCCGACACCATCGACACCGTCCGCGCCTTCTACGAGCGCTGACAGCCGTCGTCAGGTGTGACGTTTTCGCGCCCCGTAACGCTGCACATTAGGAACGCCGACGCCGGAAATGCGAAGGATTCATCATGCGTGTACTTCAACTGGCCGCCCTCAGCGCCGCAGCGACCGCCGTGACGGGCGGAATCGCGATGGCTGCTGTCAGTTCTGGCGGCCCGGCCGAGCCCGGTCGTGCGCTGCCGAGTTCGGCGGCCAGCCAGGCGCAAGAGCACGCCGGTGCGGTGCTGGCCGCGCGGCCGACGCACGGCAACGGCGCCGACAAGACGCACCCGGCTCCGCACGGCAGCCCGCACCCCAACCTCAACGGTCTGTGTCACGCGTGGCTGGCCGGCGCGGGAGCCGAGCACGGCAAGGCGCGCAGCAATCCGGCGTTCAGCTACCTGGTCAGCACCGCGGGCGGTACCCAGAGCGTCGCCGCGTTCTGCACCGCTCGGCTCGCCGATCAGCCGAGTGACGAGTCCAGCGACACGGACGAGCCGTCCGCGTCCGGGCACCCGAACAAGCCGGCGCACCCGGACAAGTCCGCGCACCCCGGCAACACGTCGCACCCCACCGGCCGGCACTAGGCGAAACAAGGGTCTTTCGGATCTGTCTCACGGCCGTTCGGCGACCGTAGCGTCACAGCGGCCACCAAGCCGACAAAGGGAGACGATTCGTCATGGCTGTCGAGCAGAAGATCGCAGACGGATTCAAGGCTTTCAACGACGGGGTCAGCGGCGCCAAGGGTTCCGGCGTGAATGACAAGATCCTCGCGATCATGGCCCAGATCGCCAAGCTGGAGGCCGAATCCAGGCAGAAGGCCAAGACCTTCGACACGGCCGAGGACAAGCTCTCCATGCGCGCGGACAAGCTGGATCCGGCCGTACTCGACAAGACGTGGAAGGAAGCCGAGGCGGCCTACGCGGACTTCAACGTCTACCTCAAGCGCTTCCGCGGCATCCTCAAGGCCGGCGTTGCCAAGGGCGAGCAACTGCGACTCGACGGCCCGGCCAAGCAGAATTTCCTCCGGCCGATGGACATCCTGTCCAAGGAGATGGACGCTGCCTCGAACTCGATGAAGCTCGACCTCAAGGCGATCGAGGTGAAGGTCGCCCGGGCGCGCGGCCAGGCCGACACCGCGGCCAAGGAGCACCAACGGGTTCTCGAGGACTTCCATCTGCGGATCCGCAAGGCCTGCGACGACGCCGAAGCCAACGTGAAGAAGTTTCTGAACAAGCCGACCGAGGACACGCTCATGGCGGCGTTCAGCAACGGCGCCGCATTCCGCACGCTGGGCACCACACAGCAGATGATGAAGAAGATGGGTGAGAAGTACGGCAAGGAAGAGTGGTACGGCAAGCTGCTCAAGATGTACGCCGCCGCCGGTCCGGACGGCATCAGGGAGGTAGCGCTGCAGAAGAACTCGGACTACTGGAAGGCCAAGTACGGCAAGTTCACCCGGGGCTCCGGCGAGTTCTGGAATACCACTCAGATCCAGGCCGAGGCGCGGCGGCTGATCACGAAGGAACTCCCGAAGTGGCGCAAGCTGGCCGCGGACATGAAGGTGCTCTACAAGCCCTGACGAGCGGATTCGCGACGGATCTGCGGCAGCCTCAGACCGACAAGCCGGGGAGTGGGACGGCGGTAACGCGCCGTCTGCGCCGCAATGTCACCCGGCGGCTGCCGTCCACGTAGCGGACCACGCGCGCGAGTTCCCAGCCGCCGAACTCGGCGTGCAGCGTGAGTTGCGCCGCTGCGTTGTTCCGACTGACGTCTGCCGGGATCCGCAGCGGCGCGTACTCCCAGTCGGGATCGGCACCGTCCGTCATCAAGCGCCATTCAACGCTCCTCGGGGCAAGTCCACCACCCGTAGCTGACCTCATTTGGCCAAGACACCCGAGAGCACGGCGTGGACGAACCGCCGGGCGTGTTGCGAGCGTGTCGCGCCGGTCGTCCCGTACAACTCGAGGGCGGCGTCCAGGCCCGGCTCGAACGGCGCGAGCGCCAGGTGGGGGAGCACCAGCACGAGCAGTGACAGCAGTGCGTCGAGATCGGCATCGTCGCGGAACTCACCGTTGTTGACCCCGGCTTCGAGGATGGGCCGCAACCCCTGGGCATAGAGCCGGTGGACGGGTTCGCGCACCGCACGGCGCACCTCGGGATCGAGTTCCATCGTGGTGGCCGCAGTGACCGCACGTTCCAGCGGATGTTCGGCCATGTAGGCGATCCAGACGTCGACGAGACCCACGAAATGGTCGACGAACGACTCGCCCGGCGCCGGCTGCTGCAGGCTCGGCAGCATCGCGTCGTAGACACGCAACGACGCCTGTTCGGCCACATGCGCGAAGAAGTCGAACTTGTCGTCGAAGTACTGGAACAGCGAGCCCTTCGCGACCCCCGCCTCGCGTGCGATCACGTTCAGGCTGCCGCCGGAATACCCGTGCCGGCCGAACTCGGCCATGGCCGCATGCAGCACCCGCTCGCGGCGTGCTGCCTCCAGGTTGGCCCAGGTCGGGCGCGGCATTTGCCAATCCTCTCTCCCGGGTGTCATTATGACCACCTGGTCACATAGCGCAAGCCAGCCGACGGGACGATCACATGACAGCCGAAGTCTGCATCATCGGAGCCGGTAGCTCGGGGATCGCCGCGTGTCAGGTTCTGCACGCGCGCGGGATCGACTTCGACTGCTACGAAACCGGCTCCGCGGTCGGCGGCAACTGGCGCTACCTCAACGACAACAAGATGTCCTCGGCGTACAAGTCGCTGCACATCAACACCTCGCGCGAGATCATGGAGTACAAGTCGTTCCCGATGCGGCACGACTACCCGACGTATCCCAACCACGTTCAGATCGCGCAGTACTTCGACCGGTTCGTCGACCACTTCGGATTCCGCGACCGCATCCAGTTCAAGACCGAGGTCGTCGCGGTCACCCGCACCGACGACGGCGGGTGGGACGTCGGCGTGCGCAAGCGCGGCCAGAAGCGGGCGACCACTCGCCACTACCGCGCGGTGCTCGTCGCCAACGGGCACCACTGGGACGCCCGCTGGCCCGAGCCGGCCTTCCCCGGCGCGGACACGTTCTCCGGCGTACAGACGCACTCGCACTTCTACAAGACGTTCGACGACTACATCGACAAGCGCGTGCTCGTGCTGGGTATCGGCAACTCGGCGTGCGACATCGCGGTCGAGACGTCGAAGGTCTCCGAACGGACGTTCCTCGCCATGCGCCGCGGCGCGCACGTCGTCCCGAAGTACCTGTTCGGCATCCCTACCGACCATCTCACGACCTCGCCGCTCGGGCACATGCGCTACAGCCGCGTGCAGCGCGGCATCGCCGAGGTGATCATGCGCCTGGCCCGCGGCGACGTGACGAAGTACGGCCTCCCCAAGCCTGACCACAGCCTCGGCCAGGCGCACCCGACGATCTCCGACGACCTGCTCGTTCGTCTCGGCCACGGCGACATCACGGTCAAGCCGAACATCGAGCGGCTCGACGGCGACACCGTGCACTTCGTGGACGGCACGTCCGAGCAGATCGACGTCATCGTCTACTGCACCGGCTACAAGATCACCTTCCCGTTCCTCGACCCGTCGTTGATCGATGCGAAGGACAACGAGATCTCGTTGTTCCACCGCGTCGTCGACCCGGCACATCCTGGCCTGTACTTCATCGGACTGGTGCAACCGCTCGGCGCGATCATGCCGCTCGCCGAGGCACAGTCGGCGTGGGTCGCGGACCTGCTCGAAGGCGTCGCCACCCTGCCTTCCGACGCCGAGATGCGCCGCGAGATCGCCGACTATCACCGCGCGCTGGAGACGCGCTACGTGAAGTCGAAGCGGCACACCATCCAGGTCGACTTCCTCGAGCACTTCGCCGAACTGGAGAAGGAGCGCGCCGCCGGCGCGAAGCGCAGCGGCCAGACGCGCGCGCTGCGAGCGACCAGCGCTCCGGCAGCGACCTCGTCGGTCGCTTGATCGACGCGGCTCCTGCGCGCGGCGCGCGTTGTCACGTGCGTGAAACGCGGCGGTGACATGCTGCCGCGATGACGGTCTCGATCGAGCGCGCCGACTTCGAGGAACCGGCGCTGGGCGGCTTCCTGCAGGACCACCTCGACGACCTCGCGCCGACCACGCCCGCCGAGAGCCGGCACGCCCTCGACATCGCGGCCTTGCAGCTGCCCACGGTCCGGCTCTGGGTCGCGCGCGAGGGTTCGGTCATCGTCGGCACCGCGGCGCTCGCGGGCCTGGAGCCCGGCCACGAAGAGCTCAAGAGCATGCGCACCGACCCGGCCAGACGCGGCGAAGGCATCGCCTCTCGCATGCTCGATCACCTCATCGCCGATGCGCGCGCCCGCGGAGTCCGGCGCATCTCGTTGGAGACCGGCAGCGTGGATTTCTTTGCGCCCGCAAGGGCTCTGTACCGCAAGGCAGGCTTCGTCTCGTGCCCACCGTTCGGCGCGTACACGACCGACCCGAACAGCACCTTCATGACCCGCGCGCTCTGACTGTCGGTGCCGCCGCTCAGCTCGGGACGTATTCGCGAAGCAGCGCGATCAGCCGGGTCCGGCGGGGCAGCGCACCGACCTGACGCACCGCCCGCGTCACGGCAGGGCCGGCCGCATGCACGATGGACAGGTGCCGCTGCGCGCGGGTGAGCGCGGTGTAGACGAGCGGGCGCGACATCAACCCGCCCGCCTCGGGCGGCAGCACGACCACCACGGCCGGGAACTCCGACCCCTGCGCCCGGTGCACGGTGATCGCCCAGCCGTGCAGCACGTCGGCCAGCGCCTTGCCCTTGATCTCGGCCGGGCCGGACGCGAACCCGGCGACGACCGTGCCGTCCGGGTCGACCTCGTCGACGACTCCGACCTCGCCGTTCGCATAGCCGAACGGCTCGGCCTCCAGATGGTTCGCGGTGGCCACGATGCGATCGCCCGGGTCGAAGCGGCGCCGTCCGGAGCCGGGATTGAGCGCGGCCTTGAGCGCCCGGTTCAGCTCCTGGGTGCCGGCCGGGCCGCGGTGCACCGGCGTGACGACCTGCACCTGCTCCACCGGGATGCCGAGCACGCGCGGGATCGAGTCGGTGACCAACTGCACGACACGATGCGCGGCGTCGCCCGACCCGCGCGCCGGCACGATCACCACCTCGCGGCTCGGGTCGTCGACCGCCGGCAGCTCGCCCTCGCGCACCGCGATCGCGAGCCGCGCGATGGTGCCGCCCTCGGCCTGCCGGTACAGCGTCTTGAGCTCGGTGACCGGCACCGCGCCGGAATCGATGAGGTCGCCGAGGACCCGGCCCGGCCCGATCGAGGGCAGCTGTGCGGCGTCGCCGACGAACACGAGGTGCGTCCCGTCCGCGCACGCAGACAGCAACGCCTCGGCCAACTCGACGTCGAGCATCGAGGTCTCGTCAACGACCACGACGTCCTGCTCGAGCGGCGACTCCTCGTTGCGCGCGAACCCGCCGTCGAAGCGCACGCCGTCCTCGGACTGCCGCGCCTGCGCGCCGAGCAGCCGGTGCAGCGTCGACGCGGGCGCGTCACACAGTTCCTCAAGCCGCTTGGCGGCGCGGCCGGTCGGCGCGGCGAGTGCGACCGTGCGCCCGGCCGCCTCTGCGAGCGTCACCAAGGTGGCGACGGTGCGGCTCTTGCCGGTGCCCGGCCCGCCGGTGAGGACGGTGACCCCGCCGTGCAGCGCGGCGGCGACCGCGGCCTGTTGCGCGTCGTCGAGCGAGGCAGTCTTGCGCTTCGGCGCGGTAATCGGTTCCGCGGTGGCGATCAGCCGCGCGACGCCCTGCGCGATGCCGTCCTCGGCCTCGGCGTAGCGGGCCAGCCCGATCTGGTCGTCCTCGGCCTCCAGCACCGAGCCGGAATCGAGCGCCGCGGCGATCGCGGCCTGCGCATCGCCGGCGCCGAACTCGGTGAGCGCACCGGCCACGACGTCGCGCGGTGCGACGGTGTGCCCGTCACGCGCCTGTGCCGCCAGCGCCCAGCCGACCAGCGCCCGCGCCCGGCGCGGGTCGTCGCGGGATACGCCGGGCAGCGCCGCGCGGGCGACCCGGTCGGCATCGGAGGGGGAGACGCCGTAGACCGACAGCAGCTGCCACGGGTCGTCGCGCAGCAGCCGCGACGCCGGCGGGCCGAGCAGGTCGACGATCCGTCCCGCCACCCGCGCGTCCAGTCCGGCCGGCACGACGAGCAGCGCCACCTCGTACACCGGCGTGGCCGCGATCCACGACGAAAGCAGCCGCCCGGCCCGCTGCGCGCCGACCTTCGGCAGCAGCCGCAGCGCTTCGGACGTGACGTCCTCGGGGCCGGTGATGCCCGCGTCCACGAGTGCCGCGGCGAGCCGCTTGCCGAGCCCCGGCCAGAGCCCGGCTTCGCAGAACGCGGTGAAGACCGGATCGGTGGGTTGCGTCAGCGCACGTCCTCGGGATAGCCGATCGCGGGCGCCGACACGTCGTCGAGCGCATCGCGGATCTCGTGCGGCAGCTCGAGCGTCTCGCTGGCCAGTGCTCCGGTGAGCTGGCCGAGAGTGCGGGCGCCGAGGATCGGTGCGGTGACGCCGGGCCGGTCGCGCAGCCAGGCGAGCGACACGGCGACCGGCGAGGTGGCCAGCCCCTCGGCCGCGGTGGCCACCGCTTCGACGATGCCCGCTGCCGCGTCGGCCGCGACGAGATCGGGACGGTGCCCTGCCGCCGCGCGCGAGTCGGACGGGATGCCCGTGCGGTACTTGCCGGTCAGCACGCCGCCGCCGAGCGGCGACCAGGGGAAGATGCCGACGCCGAGCTCGGCGCAGGCCGGCACGACTTCGCGTTCGATGCCGCGGTCGATGAGCGAGTAGCGCATCTGGTTCGCCACGATCGGCGCCCGCCCCGGCACCGCCTGCTGCCACGTCACGGCCCGCGCGATGCGCCACCCGCAATAGTTCGACACACCCGCATAGCGCACCCGGCCGCTGGAGACCGCGTGGTCGAGCGCGGCCAGCGTCTCCTCGAACGGGACGGAGTCGTCGATGTAGTGGACGTACCACAGGTCGAGGTAGTCGGTGCCGATCTTGCGCAGCGAGGCGTCCAGGCCGCGCAGCAGCGCGCCGCGCGAGGCGTCGACGGTGCGTGAATCCGGGGTGCGCAGGATGCCGGCCTTGCTCGCGATGATCAGGTCGGCGCGCGGCACGACGTCCGCGACGAGGTGCCCCAGGATCTCCTCGGCCTCGCCGTAGCCGTAGGAGGCCGCGGTGTCGACGAGCGTGCCGCCGGCGTCGTGGAAGGCCACCAGTTGGGCGGCCGCCTCGTCCGGGTCGGTCTCGACACCCCACGTCATGGTCCCGAGGCCGAGATGCGACACCTTGAGTCCGCTCCGCCCGGCTGCACGCTGCTTCACAGCCGGAAAGCTACCGGCTCGGCGTCCGGGCCCGGCGCAGGGCGCTCGATAAGGTTGCGCGGTGCGTCTGGGACTGAACGTGGGCTATTGGGGCATGCGCGGCGGCGGCGCCGACGATCTTGCTCTGGTGCTCGAGGCCGAGCGGCTGGGCTTCTCGGTCGCCTGGGCCGCCGAGGCCTACGGTTCGGACGCGGTGAGCGTGTTGGCCTACCTCGCGGCGCGCACCTCGACCATCGACCTGGGCAGCGCGGTGTTCCAGATCCCGGCGCGCACGCCCGCGATGACCGCGATGACCGCGGCGACGCTCGACACCCTCTCCGGCGGCCGGTTCCGGCTCGGGCTCGGGGTGTCCGGCCCCCAGGTGTCCGAGGGCTGGCACGGGGTGCGGTTCGCGAAGCCGCTGGCCCGTACCCGCGAGTATGTCGACATCGTGAACCTCGCGCTGTCGCGGCGGCGGGTGCAGTACACCGGCGACACCTACCAGCTGCCGCTGCCCGACGGACCGGGCAAGGCGCTGCACCTGATGCTGCACCCGGTGCGCGAGCACATCCCCGTCTATCTGGCCGCCATCGGGCCCAAGAACGTCGAACTCGCCGGGGAGATCGCCGACGGCTGGCAGCCGGTGTTCTTCGCGCCCGAGCACGCGTCCGACCATTTCGCGGCGCTGCGCGCCGGACGGCAGAAGGCGGGCAAGGAACTCGACGGGTTCGACATCTCGGCCACCGTCCCGATCAGCGTCGGTGACGACCCGCGGGCCTGCGCCGACCCGATCCGTCCCTACTCCGCGCTCTACCTCGGCGGGATGGGCAGCAAGGAACAGAACTTCTACAACGCGCTGGCCGGACGGATGGGCTACGGCCGGCCCGCCGCGCAGGTGCAGGAGCTCTACCTCGCCCGCAAGTACGACCAGGCCGCGGCTGCCGTCCCGTTCGAGTTCGTCGACGGCACCGCGCTGCTCGGCCCGGTCGAGCGCATCGCCGACCGGATGCAGGCCTACGCCGACGCGGGCGTCACGACGCTGTCGCTCGCGCCCTACGGGACGAGCGCCGAGCAGTGCGTCGAGGTGCTGCGCACCGCCGCGCAGGCCCTCGACAAGGCCGGCGTCGCCGCATGAGCTTGTTGCAGGCCATCATCCTCGGCATCGTCCAAGGCCTCACCGAGTTCTTGCCGATCTCGTCCACCGCGCACCTGCGCATCGTGCCCGCGCTGGCCGACTGGCACTTCTACCACGGCACCACCAACGACCCGGGTGCACCGTTCACCGCGGTCGTGCAGCTCGGCACCACCGCAGCGCTCGTCCTCTACTTCTGGCGTGAACTGCTGCACGTGACCGTCGCATGGTTCCGCGGCATCGTCGACAGCAGCGTGCGCGGCACGCTCGAGTACAAGCTCGGCTGGTACCTCATCCTCGCGACCATCCCGGTGGGCGTGTTCGGGCTCATCTTCAGCGACCAGATCACCACCGGTGCGCGCAACCTGTGGCTCATCGCCAGCACCCTCATCGCGCTGGCCGTCGTGCTCTGGTGGGCCGAGCGGGTCGGCAGTCGCGACCGCGTGGAGGAGGAGCTCAACGCGAAGGACGCGGCCGTTGTCGGCACCGCGCAGGCGCTGGCGCTGATCCCCGGCGCGTCCCGTTCGGGCACCACGATCACCGCCGGCCTGTTCCGCGGCCTCACCCGCGAGGCCGCCGCCCGCTTCTCGTTCCTGCTCTCGATCCCCGCCGTCGTACTCTCCGGCGCGTACGAGGCGATCAACCCCGGCAAGGGCGGCAAGCCCGGCGCCGGGCTCACCGGCATCGCGGTGGTGTTCGCCTTCATCGTCGGGCTCGCTGCGATCCACTGGTTGATGCGCTGGCTCAGCAACCACTCGACCTTCGTCTTCATCTACTACCGCATCGGGCTCGGCGTGCTGCTCATCGTGCTGCTCTCGCTCGGCACCATCGACGCCACGAAGTAACGATGTCCACGCTGCTACTCGTCCGGCACGGCCTGACCGCGATGACCGGCCCGGTGCTGGCCGGCCGCACACCGGGCGTGCACCTCGACGAGCGCGGCCAGAAGCAGGCCACCGCGCTGGCCGAACGCGTCGCGAAGCTGCCGCTGACCGCGATCGTCACCAGCCCGCTCGAGCGCTGCGTCGAGACCGCGCAGCAACTCCGCGACGCGCAGGGCGGCGAGCCGACGTGGCATGTCGACGAGCGGCTCATCGAAGCCGGCTACGGCGACTGGACGGGCAAGCCGCTCAAGGAGTTGATGAAGGACCCGCTGTGGAAGGTCGTGCAGGCCCAGCCCTCGGCGGTGCGCTTTCCGGGCGGCGAGGGGCTGGCCGACATGGCCGTGCGCGCGGTCGTTGCGGTGCGGGACTGGGACGCGCGGCTCGGCGAGGACGCGGTCTGGGTCGCCTGCACCCACGGCGACATCATCAAGGCCGTCGTCGCGGACGCGCTCGGGCTGCACCTGGACCAGTACCAGCGCATCGTGCCCGACCCTTGCTCGGTGTCGGTGATCCGCTACACATCGGTGCGGCCGTACGTGCTGCGGGTCAACGACACCGGCGGTGACCTGGCCGGGTTCGCCCCGCCGAAACGGCGCGGACGCAAGCCTGCCAGCCACGACGCGACGCCCGGCGGGGGGGTCGGCGGCGGGGCCGTGTGACCTGCACCGATTGACTACCCTCGAAGCATCATGCGTCAGCTCTTCCTGTTCGACCGTCCCCATCGCTTCATCGCGGGCACGGTCGGCACGCCCGGCGACCGCTCCTTCTACCTGCAGGCCGTCGACGGGCCGCGGGTCGTGTCGGTCGCACTCGAGAAGCAGCAGGTCGCAGTGCTGGCCGACCGGCTCGAGCAGTTGCTCGACGAGGTCGTCGCACGCACCGGCACGGCGCTGCCAGCCGGCGAGCCGGACAACGACGCGCTTCAGCAACCCGTCGACGAGGAGTTCCGGGTCGCCGCGATGGGGCTCAAGTGGGACGGCGACACGGGGCTGGTGGTGATCGAGGCGCAGGCGCCCGTCGAGAGCATCGCCGAGGCGGAGGAGACGCTGCTCGAGGACGTCGAGGACGGGCCGGACGCGCTGCGCGTGCTCATCGAGCCCGCCGATGCCCGCTCGTTCGTCGACCGCGCGCGCAAGCTCGTGTCCGCGGGCCGGCCGCCGTGCCCGTTGTGCGCCCAGCCGCTCGATCCCGCCGGGCACGTGTGCGTGCGGCTCAACGGCTACCACCGTGACGTGACGCTGACCGACCCGTGACCTCCGACGAGCTGACCCCGCCGCTTGCGCTCGCCGTCGACGGCGGGCCGGGTTTGACGGCCGACGAGGCGATAGAGCTGCTGCACGGCGGCGAGCTCACCATCGAGGGCCGGGTCATCGACGCGTCCAACGCGACGTTCTACTGCGCGGTCGAGGCCGACGGGCGCAGCGCGGCGTGCGTGTACAAGCCGATCGCCGGCGAGCGGCCGCTGTGGGACTTCCCCGACGGCACACTCGCCGAGCGTGAGGTCGCCGCCTACGAGGTCGCGGTCGCGATGGGCTGGCCGATCGTGCCGCCGACCGTCCTTCGCGACGGGCCGGCCGGGCCGGGCATGGTGCAACTCTGGATCGACACCGACGAGACCGTCGACATCGCCCGCTTCATGCGCCGCCGCGACGTGCAGCTGCTGCGCCGCATCGCGATCTTCGACGCGGTGGTCAACAACGCCGACCGCAAGGGCGGGCATCTGCTGCCCACGTCCACCGGGCACGTGTACGGCGTCGACCACGGCGTGACGTTCAGCATCGAGGACAAGCTGCGCACCGTTCTGTGGCAGTGGGGGGGCGCCCGGCTGCCCGACGGCGCGTGCGAGGTGCTCACCGCCCTGCGCGCCGATCTCGATCGCGACCTCGGCAAGCGGCTGTCCCAACTGCTCACCAAGCGTGAGGTGTCGCGGACGCGGTCCAGGGTCGACCGACTGCTGGCGACCGGCCGGCATCCGGAGCCCAGCGACGACTGGCCGGCGGTGCCCTGGCCGCCGATCTGATCGCGGCGTCCCGATACGGTTCGAGCGTGGATGCCTGGCCGTCGAACGCGGTGCCGGAACTGCCCGGCGAGGGGGAGCCACTGCGGCTCTACGACACGGCGGCCGGCGAGGTGCGACCGACAGCCCCGCAGGGCACGGCAGGCATGTATGTCTGCGGCATCACCCCCTACGACGCCACCCACCTCGGCCACGCCGCCACCTACCTGGCCTTCGACCTGGTGCAGCGGGTCTGGCGCGATGCCGGGCATGAGGTGCGCTACGTCCAGAACGTCACCGACGTCGACGACCCGCTGCTCGAACGTGCCGCGCACATCGGCGAGAACTGGATGAGCCTCGCCGAGCGCGAGATCCAGCTCTTCCGCGACGACATGACCGCGCTGCGGGTGCTGCCGCCGGACGAGTACATCGGCGCGGTCGAGGCGATCCCGGAGATCACCGACGCCATCGAACTGCTGCTGGCCGACGAGCGCGCCTACCGCGTCGATGACGACGTCTACTTTCCGGTCAGCGCCGCCCCCGGCTTCGGCGGCGAGTCCCACTACGACCGCGACACGATGCTCACGCTCTTCGCCGAGCGCGGCGGCGACCCCGCCCGCACCGGCAAGCGCGACCCGCTCGACTCGGTGCTGTGGCAGGGCCGGCGGCCGGGGGAGCCGTACTGGGACACCGCGCTCGGGCCCGGCCGGCCCGGCTGGCACATCGAGTGCTCCGTGATCGCCCTGAACCGGCTCGGCATGGGCTTCGACGTGCAGGGCGGCGGATCGGACTTGATCTTCCCGCACCACGAGCACTCGGCGGCGCATGCCGAGGCGCTCACCGGCACGGCGCCGTTCGCCCGCAGCTACGTCCACGCCGGAATGATCGGGCTGGACGGGGAGAAGATGAGCAAGTCGCGCGGCAACCTCGTCCTGGTGTCCAAGCTGCGCGCGGCCGGGGTCGACCCGATGGCGGTGCGGCTCGCCCTGCTCGACGGGCACTACCGCGCCGACCGGGAGTGGACGGGTGGCCGGCTTCCTGCCGCCGAGGCCCGGCTGGCGCGCTGGCGGGCGGCCGCGGCACTGCCGGCAGGCCCGGATGCCGCCCCGCTGCTGGCCGAGGTGCGCGCGGCGCTGGCCGCTGACCTGGACACCTCCGCGGCGCTGGACGCGACCGACCGCTGGGTCGCCGGTGCTCTCGAAGCACCGGCGACGGCCGAGGACGGCACCGGTCCGGGCCTCTTCGCCCGCACGGTGGACGCCTTGCTGGGCATCTCCCTGTGACCTCCGCGCGGCAACCTCGCATGAACGGCGGCTGAGGCGGGCATAACGGTTGTCAGGCGCCTGACCAACTCGGAGGTCGTCATGACGGCTGAAACCACCACGTCCCTGCGCGCGAGCCGGTTCCGGGTGGCCCGCACCCGCGGCGCGGCAAGCGGCACGGTGCTCCTGCTCCTCGGCGCGTGGGCGGGCATCGTCTCGTTCATCGGGCCGTACCTCAACGTCGCCTACACCCCCCAGCCGGACACCGCCTGGCACTGGACCGAGGCGCGCGCGTGGCTCGAAGTCGTCCCGGGCGCGGTGGCCTTCCTCGCCGGTCTGTTGCTCATCATGAGCACCAGCCGCGTCCTCACCGTGTTCAGTGCGTGGCTGGCTGCCGCAGCCGGCGCGTGGCTGGTGGTCGGGCCGGCCTGCGCGAGCCCGCTCAAGATCGACCTGGGCACACCTGACCCGGCGTCGCGGCGCAGCGTGCAGACACTGGAGCAGTTGGTGTTCTTCTACGGCATCGGCGCGCTGATCGTGTTCGTGGCCGGCATCGCGCTCGGCCGCCTCACCGTGAACAGCATGCGCGACGCGCGGGCCGCCGAGCGGCGACTTTCGGCCGAGCAGGAAGCGGCCGCGGCGGCCCGGCCGGGCTCCCTCGAGCACGACCCGGCGAACGGGCCGGCCTACCGGCCCCAGCAGCCTCCGCCCGCCCCGCAGCACGCCGCGCCCGAGCAGAACGGCCAGCAGGGCCGCGCCGCGGCAGCGGAGCGGACCGGGCCCCAGGGCGTACAACCGGGCGGTGACCAGCCGACGACGCAGTACCCGACCTACGCGTCCGCGCCGCCGCCGCCGCCGCAGCGCGAGGGCTGACTCAGCCCAGTGAGGGTCCGCCGGCGTGACCGCCTCCGCGGTCGCGCCGGCGCAGGTAGCGCTCGAACTCGCGCGCGATCGCGTCCCCGGACGCTTCGTGCATCTCGGTGCGGTCGATCTCGTCGTCGCGCTCTTCGAGGTTGCGGATGTACTCGATGACCTCGTCGTCCTCGGCGGCCATCTCGTCGACCAGCTTCTGCCACTCGTCGGACTGCTGCGGCAGCTCGGCGAGCGGGATCGGGACGTCGAGGACCTCCTCGACCCCGTGCAGCAGCGCGAGCGTCGCCTTCGGATTCGGCGGCTGGGAGACATAGTGCGGGACGCCGGCCCAGAACGAGATCGCCGGGATACCGGTGGCCACGCACGCGTCCTGCAGCACGCCGACGATGCCGGTCGGGCCCTCGTAGCGCGAGCGTTCCAGCCCGAACCGCGCCGCGGACTCGGGGTCGTAGGCCGTCCCGGTCACCTGGGTGGGACGCGTGTGCGGGGTGTCGGAGAGCAGCGCGCCCAGCGTGACGACCACCCGGATGTCGAGCTCGCGGATCACGCCCAGCAGCTCGCCGCAGAAGGTGCGCCAACGCATGTTGGGCTCGATGCCGTGCACCAGCACCAGGTCGAACTCCGCACCGGGCGGGCGGCAGTAGGAGAAGCGGGTCGTCGGCCAGGTGATCCGGCGCGAGATGCCGTCGACCAGGGATACGGACGGACGGTTGACCTGGAAGTCGTAGTAGTCGTCCGGGTCGAGCTCGGTCAGCGGCTGCGCGTCCCACACCAGCTCGAGGTGCTCGACCGCGCCGCTGGCCGCGTCGCCGGCGTCGTTCCACCCTTCGAATGCGGCGACGAGAACCGGGTCGACCAGGCGGGGCCAGTCGGAAGGCTGCCGCTCGTCCATACCTCCACCCTAAGGTGTTGCGACAAGACCAGGGAGGATCACCGATGACCGAGCTCGCCGATGTCATTGGCGCACCGCCACCGCAGGAGTTCGACGCGCTGTCCGCGGACGAGCGCGAGGCCCTCGCCGCACTCGTCGAGCGGGCCGCGCAGCAACGCTCGGAACTGCTGGATCGCGCGATCGACGACTCGCTGCGACACATCCCGGCACTGCTGCGCGGGACCGTGAAGCGCGCCCTCGGGGTGTAGCGATGGCGGAGACCCTCGAGCGCAGCGCCGAGATCACCAAGCTGGCCCGGCTGCTGGGCGTCGAGCTCAAGGAACTCGTCTATCTCGAGCGGGTGCCGGCGCCCGCGCTGCGCGGCCTGCGCGAACAGGTCACCGACCGTCTCTTCTCCGGCGACGCGGCCCGGCTGCGCCGCGTGGCCGGCGCGAGCAAGCTGCTTCCGGTACCGCTCACCGTGAAGATCGCGCAGCTCGCGTTCGGGCCGCTGCTGTGCGCCGCGACCGCGGGGCTGCTCGACCCGCCGCACGCGGTCAAGGTCGCGTCCAAGTGCCCGACCGACTTCCTGGCCGACATCACGATCAACCTCGACCCGAGGCGCGCACCCGAGGTGATCGCCGCAGTGCCCACGCCGCTCGTCGTCGCGGTCGCGAAGGAGCTGCTGGTCCGCGACGAGCACGTCACGATGGGCCGCTTCGTCAGCTACCTCAGCACGGCGACCCTCCGTGCGGCGGTGGCCGAGATCCCCGACGACGCGGACATCCTGCGCGTCGCGTTCGTGATGGAGGGCAAGAACAAGCTCAACGAGCTCATCGACGTTGCGCGCGACCGGCTGCCCGGTCTGGTGCGCACCGCATACGAGCAGCAGCTGTGGGCCGAAGCGCTCGACCTCATCGGGCACCTGAGCCTCGACCGGCGCGCCGAGCTCGCCGACATCGCCGCGGCGGAGGACGACGACCTGCTGAACGGTCTGGTGCGGGCCGCGCAGGAGCTGGACGCGTGGGACATCGTGCTGCCGGTCACCGCGGCCATGTCGCCGGAGAGCCTGCGCCGCTTCGCGGCGATGCCCGCGCTGACGCAGCCCGAGGTGCTGCGGTCGGTGATCGACACGGCAACCCAGCACGACCTGTGGCAGGCCCTGCTGCCGATGGTCGACACGATGTCCCATGACGACCTCGAGGAGTTCACCGCGTTGCTGGAGAAGGACACCGCAGACGTCGTGTGGGAGGCGCTGGTCGAGGTTCGCGACGAGATGCCGGAACGGGTGCGCGCGGCGGTTGCGGCACGTGCGAAGGTGCTGGGTCGCAAGGACGTGATATCCGCGCTGAAGGCGTAGCGCATACCGAATCGCCTCGTTGTACGCCCGTATGCTGGGTTTTGCTGGCTTCCCAGCGTGTTGGCTTCGATTGAGGACATCCCCTTGCCAGATACGCCGTCGTTGCGCCCGGACTGCACCGCAGCCCTGACCGAGTTGCTCCGTTCCCGCATCCTGCTGCTCGACGGCGCCATGGGCACCCTCATCCAGCGCAACGGGTTCAGCGAGGCCGACTACCGCGGTGCGCGGTTCGCCGACTGGGCGCAGGACGTGCGCGGCAACAACGACCTGCTCAGCCTCACCCAGCCCGACACGATCAGCGGCATCCACCGCGAGTACCTCGACGCCGGGGCGGACATCGTCGAGACCAACACGTTCAATGCGCAGCGCATCTCACTTGCCGACTACGGCATGGAATCGCTCGCCTACGAGCTCAACCTCGAGTCCGCCCGACTCGCCCGCGCGGCGTGCGACGAGAAGACGGCCGAGACGCCCGACCGGCCCCGCTTCGTGGCCGGTGCGCTCGGCCCCACGAACAAGACCGCGTCCATCTCGCCCGACGTGAACGATCCCGGCGCGCGCAACGTCACCTACGAAGAGCTCGCCGCCGCCTATCTCGAGCAGGCGAACGGGCTCGTCGACGGCGGCGCGGACGTGCTCGTCATCGAGACCATCTTCGACACGCTCAATGCCAAGGCCGCGATCTTCGCCGTCGAAACGCTGTTCGAGGAGCGCGGCCGGCGCTGGCCGCTGCTGATCTCCGGCACCATCACCGACGCGAGCGGGCGCACGCTCTCCGGACAGGTCACCGAGGCGTTCTGGCACTCGGTACGACACGCCAGGCCGCTGCTCGTCGGCCTCAACTGCGCGCTCGGTGCGGCCGAGATGCGCCCCTACCTGGCCGACCTCGCCCGCGTCGCCGACTGCTTCATCTCCTGCTACCCGAACGCCGGACTGCCCAACGCGTTCGGCGAGTACGACGAGCTGCCCGACCAGACCGCGGCGATCGTGCAGGAGTTCGCGGGCAGCGGGCTCGTCAACGTCCTCGGCGGCTGCTGCGGCACCACTCCCGAACACATCGCGGCGGTCGCTGCCGCGGTCGACGGGTTGGCGCCGCGCGAACCGCAGCCGCAGCCGACCGCATGCCGGCTCTCGGGCCTCGAGCCGCTCTCGATCACCGACGAATCGCTGTTCGTCAACGTCGGCGAGCGCACGAACATCACCGGCTCGGCCAAGTTCCGCAACCTGATCCGCGACGGCGACTACAACGCCGCGCTGTCGGTCGCGCGTCAGCAGGTCGAGAACGGCGCGCAGATCATCGACATCAACATGGACGAGGGCATGATCGACGGCGTCGCGGCGATGGACCGTTTCGTCAAGCTGATCGCGAGCGAGCCCGACATCAGCCGGGTGCCCGTGATGAT
>JAICKR010000225.1 GCA_025927835.1 Jatrophihabitans sp.
AACTGCGCGAAGACCGACGACGGCGACGTCTGGTGGGAGGGCCTGACGAGGGAGCCGCCGGCCCACCTGGTCGACTGGCGCGGTGACGACTGGACGCCGGCATCCGAGAACCCGGCCGCGCACCCGAACGCGCGCTTCACCGTGCGCTGCGATCAGACCCCGGCGATCGCGCCGGAGTGGACCGACCCCGCCGGCGTCCCGATCGACGCGATGCTGTTCGGCGGCCGCCGCTCCACCGTGGTGCCGCTGATCCACGAGGCGTTCGACTGGGAGCACGGTGTGTTCCTCGGCTCGATCATGGGCTCGGAGACCACCGCCGCGGCCACCGGCGCCGTCGGCAAGCTGCGCCGCGACCCGTTCGCGATGCTCCCGTTCTGCGGCTACAACATGGGCGACTACTTCGCCCACTGGCTCGAGATCGGCCGCCGCGAGGGTGCGAAGCTGCCGCGGATCTTCTACGTCAACTGGTTCCGCAAGGATCAGGAGGGCAAGTTCATCTGGCCGGGCTTCGGCGAGAACAGCCGCGTGCTCGCGTGGGTCTTCCGGCGCTGCGACGACGCCGCCGAGTACGAGGACACCCCGATCGGCCGCGTCCCGGCTGCGGGCGCGCTCCCGACCGAGGGGCTCGACCTGTCGGAGGACGACCTCGCAAAGCTCGTGGCCGTGGATCCGGAAGAGTGGAAGCAGGAGGTCGAGCTCATCCGCGAGCACTACAAGACCTTCGGCGACGACCTGCCGGACGAGCTGCGGAAGCAGGTCGACGCGCTCGAGCAGCGCCTGGCTTAGAAGGAAATGTTCGGTGTCGGCGGCCTCCCGCGCCGCTCCCGGCGTTGCGGCACCGACACCTCCATTTCCTTAGGGGCCGAGGTGGGCGGTGCTGTTGAAGCTCCGTAGGAGCTGGCGACCGCCGGGCATGACGACCAGCCGGGAGATCGAGCCGTTGTCCGCGTGCACGAACGCGAACGGCCGGCTGCGCGTGGCCTGACGGCAGATCTCGCCGATCACGCCGCCGTGCAGCACGGCGGCGCCGAGGGCGTCGGGACCGGTGGCCGCGACCATCGCCTCGACGCCCCGCCGCACGCGCTCGGCGAACTCGTCGGCCGGCTCGGCGTTCGGGATCAGGTCCCAGCGCTCCTTCTCGATGATCTCGAAGAACAGCGGGTCGCCCTGGGCCGCGCGGATTCGCAGCATGCCGCCCTCCCAGTCGCCCAGCCGGACCTCCCGCAGCTCGGGCATCACGTGGGGCTCGAGGCCGGTGGCGGTCGCGAGCGGGGCGGCGGTCTGCTGCGTCCGCTGGAGCGGCGTGACGAACAGCTTGCCCAGCGACTCGGTCTCCAGCTGCCGTGCCACCGCCACCGCCTGCTCCTCGCCGTCGGGCGCGAGCGGCGGGTCGGCATGGCCGTCGAGCAGGTCGAACGGCTCGCCGGGGACCGCGGCCATGGACGCGCCGTGGCGGACGAGGATCAGCTCGGTCGCACCGGGTGGCGGCATGAAGCGTCTCTGCGGGTAGCGATCGGCCATGGGCGGGATTAGGATTGCCTGGAGGGGAGGAGGAAGTCGATGACCGTACAGCCACCCGGGCCTGTAGCCGACCGCCGCGCGCCGGAGCGGCGCTCATACGACCGCCGCGCGGAGGACCGCGCCGAGTTCATCCGCGTCGCGGCGTCAGCTGCGATGGCCATCTGCGGCGGCCTCGCGATCCTGTTCGTCTTCTTCTGGGCACTGGGCGCGATCGACGTGACGAACGCCGTCGCCGCGACGGTGGTGGCGGTGGTGCTGGCCGCCGTCTGGCTGGCCGGCCTGCTGTACCGCCGTCGCTCGCTCGACGTGGACGAGGACGCGCAGCGCACCGCGAAGCACGACCGCGAGCGCCGCGGGTTTTAGGCGCTAGGCGGCCAGCGTCTCGTCAGCGCGCACCGGCGCCGGCGGCCCGCTCGCCGCGAACGCCGGCGGCGCGATCTGCAGGTAGTGGCTGAACGACCAGTCCACGAACGCCTGCGTCCCCATCGCGCGGATCATCGGCCTGAGAACCCGCGGCGGAACCCGCGGCACCGCCTTCTGCGTGCGGAGCAGCCAGCGGAACTTCCACTCGTGCTCGGCCGAGAAGGCGTGGTAGCGAGCGAGCGCGGCGGCCTTCGTCTGCTGCCCCTCGACGACCGCCCGCAGCTCGCGCCCGAGAGCGATGCCGAAGTAGAACGCCGTACGGATGCCCTCGGCGGTCAAGGGCAGGCAGTGTCCCGCCGAGTCGCCCGCGAAGAAGATGCCGTCCTCGGTGGCGTCGCGCAGCTTGTGCGGGATCCAGTTGCCCTGGTAGCGCACGGCGTCGCGCTCGAGGTCCCCGGCGAGCAGCACGGTCGTGTCCTTCACATGGAAGCGCGGGTCGAACGAGCCCACGCCCACCCGCACCTCGTCGCGCGCGGGGAACGACCAGCCGTAGCCGGCCGGAACGTACCTGCGGTCGATCCAGATCTCGAGGTCCGAGGACGAGCCGTGCGGGTGCACCTCGAGGCCGCGCGACAGCGGCGCGTCCGGCGGCTGGTAGCCGTTGCCGAGCACGCGGCGCCAGCCGAGCGCGTCCACCACCAGTGGCGCCGAGAGGTCGCCGCGGTCGGTGTGCACCGTCGTGCCGGTGCGGCCGTTCACCTTCGCGGTCTCGAACGAGGCGTCGTTCTGGTCGTCGAGCAGCTCGCACAGAGTGCGGTAGTCGAAGGTCGTGAACGTGAACGGCAGCTTGTAGCGCGACGTGCCGTGCGGCGTGTGGATGACCAGCTCGTCGAACGTCTGGCGCATCGAGTCCTGCACGCCCATGTTCACGAGCCACTCAGTGGGCGCCGCGCACGCCGACGTCTGGCGCTCGCCGACCTCGTAGCGGTCGATCAGCATCACGCGCGCGCGCGAGCCCGCGAGCTCGCGCGCAACCGCGAGTCCCGCGAACGACGCGCCGCAGATCAGGACGTCGTAGTCACCGGCGATGGGAGTGCGCTCGGCGCCGCGTTTGGTTCTCCGCGTCGGCATTCGCGTCAGCGTATCGGGGAGTGAGCAGCCGGCAGTCCGCAGCCCGCGACGAAGGCCGCCATTCTGCGGGCTGCGTGCTGCGGGCTGCCGCTACTCTTCGCCCCTCATGGAAACTTCAACACTGCCTCCCAACGCAACCCTCGTAGAGGGCTCAGACGGCCTGCTGCTCGAGGTCGACGGCCAGATAGTCCCCAACTACGACGCCACGATCGTTCCCTTCGACGAGGGCGACGTCGTCACCGGGAAGGTGGTGCGGATCGACAAGGACGAGGTCCTCGTCGACATCGGTTACAAGAGCGAGGGCGTCATCCTCGCCAACGAGCTTTCGATCAGGAAGTCGGCCAACCCCTTCGACGAGGTCGAGATGGGCGAGGAGGTCGACGCGCTCGTCCTGACCAAGGAGGATCAGGACGGCCGCCTGATCCTGTCCAAGAAACGCGCCCGCTTCGAGAAGGCATGGCGCAGGATCGAGGCCGCCGCCGAGTCCGGCGAGCCGGTCGAGGGCACCGTCATAGAGGTCGTCAAGGGTGGCCTGATCATCGACCTCGGCGTGCGCGGCTTCCTGCCCGCGTCGCTCGTCGACATCCGCCGTGTGCAGAACCTCGACGAGTTCCTCGGCCAGAAGATCCCCTGCAAGGTCATCGAGCTCAACCGCTCGCGCAACAACGTGGTGCTCTCGC
>JAICKR010000125.1 GCA_025927835.1 Jatrophihabitans sp.
AGGAGGCGGTGCGCGTCGTCGGGGAGTTGCGCCCGCACGTCGTGCTGATGGACATCCGGATGCCGGTGCTCGACGGCATCGAGGCCACGCGGCGCATCACGACGCGGCACCCCGACACGGCGGTGCTCGTCCTCACGACCTACGACCTCGACGAGTACGTGTTCACCGCGTTGTCGGCGGGCGCGAGCGGCTTCCTGCTCAAGGACTGCCCGCCCGGCGAGCTCGTCTCCGCGATCCGCGTCGTCGCCCGCGGCGACGCGCTCATCGCCCCGTCGGTCACCCGCCGGCTCATCACCGAGTTCACCGCGCGATCGGCACGTCCGACGGTGCGAACGCTGCCGCCGATCTCGGAGCGCGAACGCGAGGTGCTCGTCGGGGTGGCGCGCGGGCTCAGCAACGCCGAGCTCGCCGGGCAGCTGTTCATCGGCGAGGCCACCGTCAAGACACACGTGAGCAGCCTGCTCAACAAGCTGGGCTGCCGCGACCGGGTGCAGCTCGTCGTGCTGGCCTACGAGGCCGGACTCGTGACGCCCGGCGAGAGCTAGGCGGTCGGCACCGGCGACGGGCGGCGCGGCGCCGGGCGGCGCACCGCCGCGGCCAGGGCACGCCGCATGCTGCGGCGGGCGAGCCGGCGCTCGATCCAGGCGGCGGCGATGCTGACCAGCGCGGCGCCCGCCCAGCCGGTGAGCACGTCGAAGATGTAGTGCTCGCCGGTGTAGACCACGGTGAACGTCATCGCCAGCGGGTAGACGACCAGCAATGGCCGCCACCACCAACTCACCCGTCGCCACATGAAGATGGAGAAGAGCAGGATGCCGCCGGAGTGCAGCGACGGGACTGCGGCGACGAGGTCGGAGACGTTCTGTCCCTCGCGCACGAGCGTGTCGGCGCGGGTGATGTGGAAGTAGTTCAGCGCCCGCACCGAGTCGCGCGTGACGTAGGGGTGCACGCCCTCGTGCACGTTGTGCAGCAGCCCGGTGAGCCCGCCGCCGGCCAGCGCGGGCGGTTGATCCATGCACACCGGGTGGGACGGGTGGTCGGCGACCTCGGCGGGCAGGCAGCGCGCGGCGGCCCACGGCGGGGCGGTGGGTATCAGCGCGAAGCAGATGAAGCCGGTGAACTCGAGCGCGACGTAGCGCAGCGCCCAGCGGAAGTAGTCGCGCCGGCTGCGCAGCCACAGCACCGCAGCCGTGCCGAGCGGCAGGACGAAGTAGGAGATGTAGGTGAGGCCGACGAGCGTCTCCCACCACTGCACGTGCTGGTAGCGCAGATGCTCCTGGATCCACACCGTGGGCAGGTTCCCGTCGAACATCCACTTGTCGATGTTGAGCGGGTAGTACCAGTACGTCGGCCTGCCGAGCGAGTCGGCCAGGCCACGCAGGTTGTCGTAGCCGACGATGACGACCACGAACGGCAGGAAGTCGAACACCGCCGAGCGCACCCGCCGCCGCGCGATGCTCGCCGCGATCAATCCCAGCGCGAGCCAGGCGAGCATGGTGCCGCGGTCGAGCGGCAGGCCGAGGAAGACGCAGTACAACGCGAGGCCGACGACCCACAGCGCGGCCGGGACGAAGCGCAGCGCGCGCACGAGATTCGCCGCCGTCAACGCACCAGACCCGTCACCGGGCTCGATCGACGAGCGGCAACGAACGCAGGCCGCGTTCGAGGTGCCATTGCAGGTGCGCGGCGACCAGTCCGCTGCTCTCGCGCCGCGTCGCGGCGTCACTCGCGTCGGCGACGGCCCAGTCGCCGTCGAGCAGCGCCGCCATCAGCGTTGTCGTGGCCGGCTGCGGCCGCGCCGAACCGGGCGGGCGGCAGTCGTCGCAGACCGCCCCGCCGGCCGCGACGTTGAACGCTGCGTGCGGGCCGGGCCGCGAGCATTTCGCGCACTCGCGCAGCGCCGGCTCCCAGCCCGCGTTCGACATCGCCCGGACGAGGAAGGCGTCGAGGACGAGCCCGGCGTCGTGCTCGCGCAACACGAGCGCGCGCAGCGCCCCGACCACGAGCAGGTAGAGCCGCAGCGCCGGCTCGCCCTCCTCGGTGAGCCGCTCGGCCGTCTCGCAGATCGCCGAGGCGGAGGTCCAGCCCGGATAGTCATTGGCCAGCTGCGCCCCGAACGCGTCAAGGGACTCGGCCTGCTGCACCACGTCGAGCGCGCGCCGCCCGCCGGGCGCGGCCTGGCCCTCGGGCAGCCGCGAGTACAACTGCACGTCGACGTGGCTGCCCGGCTCGAGCCGGGCCCCGAACCGCGACGTCGTGCGCCGTACACCCTTTCCCACCGCGCGCACCCGGCCGTGCCGGCGCGTCAGCAACGTGACGATGCGGTCGGCCTCGCCCAGCTTGTGGACGCGCAGCACGACCGCGTCATCGCGATACAGCGGCATCCGGTCATCGTGCCACTGCGGGCCGACGATCCTCGGTCAGCGCGCTGCGTTGTCTCAGCCGGAGCACGAGCCCGAGCACGCCCACGGGGAGCGACGACCCGACCACGACGAGGAATGCGGCTCGCGCGCCGTGATGGTCGGCGATGCCACCGACCATTGCCGCGCCCGCGCCGTAACCGATGTTGAGACCCGTCCCGATCCAGGACAAACCCTCCGTCAACGACCGGGCCGGCACGACCTGCTGCACCAACCCGAACATGGTGATCAACGCGGGCGCGATGCCCAGGCCGAGGACGAACGCGCACACCGCCAGCACCGGCACCCCGGTGGCGACGAGCAGCACGCACGGCAGCAGCGCGAACAGCACCGACTGGAGCCGGAAGCGGCGCAGCACGGCCGAGCGCCAGTCGACCGCGCCGTAGACGAAGCCCGAGGTCGCGCTGCCGATCGCGATCGCGGCGAGCACCAGCCCGCTCAGCCCTCGCTTCCCGTGCTGCCCGCAGAACGCGACCATGGACACCTCGGCGCTGGCGAACACCGCGCCCATCGCCACCGAGGACAGCGTCAGCACGGCCATCCCCCGCGCGCGCAGCGCCGACACGTGCGGCACGCCGGCATCGCGCGGATGCACCGGCGGTTCCGTCGCGCGCAGCGAGGCGAGCCACAGCCCGCCGCTGCTCACCAGCGCGATGCCCAGGTAGAGCACGAACACGGGGTCGGACCGTGTGGCGAGCAGGGTCGCGATGAGCGGGCCGAGGACGAAGATGATCTCGTCGAGCACCGACTCGACCGAGAGCGCGGTCGCCAGTTCCGGACGTCCGTCGAGCAGGTTCGACCACCTCGCGCGCACCAGCGAGCCCACCGGCAGGTACGAGAAGCCGAACACCATCGCCGGCGGGACGAGCGTCCAGTCCGGAGTGCCGGTCTTGAGCATGACCGCGAACGCGATGCCCGAGCCGGCATGCAGCACCCCGAGCGGCACGATGAGCCGTCGCTGCCCCATCCGGTCGACCAGCACGGACAGCACCGGCGTGCCCACCGCGTTGCCGAACACGTAACACGCGCTGAGCAGCCCGGCGAAGCCGTACTTGCCCTCGCGGGCCGAGATGACGAGCACGATGCCGAGCGCGTACATCGCCAGCGGCATCCGCATGACGAACGAGGCAGAGCAGAACGCGGCTGCGCCGGGCAGCCGGAAGACGGTCCGGTACCGGTCCAACATCAGAAGCCCAGACGGTCCAGCTTCTTCGGGTCACGCTGCCAGTCACGCTCGACCGCGACGTGCAACGCGAGGTGCACCCGCTCGCCGAGCAGCGCCTCGATGCCGCCGCGCGCCGTCGTCCCGATCTTCTTCAGACGCGCGCCCCCCGGCCCGATCACGATGCCCTTCTGGCTGTCGCGTTCGAGATGGATGGTGGCGAACACCTCCTGCAACCCGGACTCGCGGCGCCGGATCTCGTCGATCGTGACCGCGATCGAGTGCGGCAGCTCGTCGCGCACGCCCTCCAGCGCCGCCTCGCGCACCAGCTCCGCCACGCGCGTCTCGACATCGTTGTCGGTGATCACGTCCTGCGGGTACAGCATCGGACCCTCGGGCAGATGGCCGATGAGGACGTCCGCGAGTACGTCCACCTGCTCGCCCTTCGCGGCCGACACCGGCACGATGTCGGCGAACTCGCCAAGCTGCGAGATGGCGATGAGCTGCTCGGCGACCTTCGTCTTGGCCACCGTGTCGAGCTTGGTGACGATGGCGACCACCGGCGCACTGATCTGCTTGAGCTCCTCGGCGATGTAGCGGTCACCGGGCCCGATGCGCTGGTCGGCGGGGACGCAGAACCCGACGACGTCGACCTCGGCGAGCGTGCTGCGCACGACGTCGTTGAGCCGCTCGCCGAGCAGCGTGCGCGGCCGGTGCAGTCCGGGGGTGTCGACGAGGATCAGCTGGGCGTCCGGGCGGGTGAGGATGCCGCGCACCGCGTGCCGGGTGGTCTGCGGCTTGTCGCTGGTGATGACGATCTTGTCGCCGACGAGCGCGTTGGTGAGCGTCGACTTTCCTGCGTTCGGGCGGCCGACGAAGCAGCAGAAGCCGGACCGCGTCGTCATGCGGTCATCCTCCCACCACCGGTGCACGGGATTGGGTGCCACGATGGGCGCCGTGACGCCTGAGCCGGTGCGGGCCGCGTACGGGTCGCACGCCGCCCAGTTCGGCGAGCTGTACCGTCCGCGCGACGCGCGCCACGACGGCGTCGTCGTCGTCGTCCACGGCGGGTTCTGGCGCGCGGCCTACGACCTCGACCTGGGCCGTCCGCTCGCCGCCGACCTCGCCGGGCACGGGTTCACCGCCTGGAACATCGAGTACCGGCGCGTCGGCGACGGCGGCGGCTGGCCGGCCACGTCGGACGACGTCGCCGCGGCGATCGACCACCTTGCCGAGCTCGACGTCGACAGCACGCGCGCCGTCGCCGTCGGGCACTCCGCCGGCGGCCAGCTGGCGGTCTGGGCAGCCGGCCGGGCCGACGCGCGGGTGCCACTGGCCGCGGCCGTGTCGCAGGCCGGCGTCCTCGACCTGAACGCCGCGTTCCGCGAGCGGCTGAGCAACGGCGCGGTCGCCGAGTTCCTCGGGGGCACGCCCGAGGACGTGCCCCGGCGTTACCGCGAGGCCGACCCGTTGGCCGCCGCACCGCCGGCTGCACCGGTGCTGTGCGTGCACGCGCCCGCAGACGACACGGTGCCGGTCGCGCAGAGCCGCGCCTACGTCGCCGCCGCGCCCGGGCGCGCCGTGCTGCACGAAGTGCCGGGCGACCACTTCACGGTGATCGACCCGCACGACGCGAGCTGGCATGTAGTGCGCGAGGCGCTGCCCGCGCTGCTGGCCGGCCGGCTGCCCGGCTGAACTAGTTCCTCTTGACAAGTCGGCGTCCATGGCCGACTCTTCCTAACCATGACAGCTTTACCTAATCGCGATAGGCGCGCCGAACGACGTGAGGCCACCCGTCGGGAGATCCTCGACGCGGCCTGGGTGATTGCCCGTCGCGACGGCATCAACGCGGTCACGCTGCGCGAGGTGGGCGAGCTGGTCGGAATGCGCGCCCCGTCCCTGTACTCGCACTTCGCCTCGAAGAACGCGATCTACGACGCGATGTTCGCCGAGTCGTGGCGCGAGGTTCAGCGCACCTTCGACGAGCGGGAGGTTTGGCCCGCTGCGCCGCGGGAGGCGCTGCTCGCACAGGCCGAGGTCTGGTTCGACTTCGCCACGGCGGACTTGGCCCGCCACCAGCTGATGAACCAGCGTGCGCTGCCCGACTTCGAACCCAGTGCCGAGGCCTACGCCGAGTCGGTCGCGAACTACGAGCGGCTGAGCACCTCGATGCACGAGATGGGTGTGCGCAAGCAGGCCGACCTGGACCTGTGGACGGCGCTGCTCGCCGGCGCGGTCAACCAGCAACTCGCCAACGACCTGTACGGCAAGCGCTGGCGTCGCCAGCTGCCCCGCCTCGTCGACATGTTCTGCGACGAGGTCGGCATTCCCGGACCACCATTGCGGAGGACGAAGTGACCATGACCAGCACGCTCACCCAGCCAATCCGGCCGGCGCTCGACCGCGACATCGCGATGCGGCTCGCCGCGGCCGAGTACCGACGCTTCCTCGACCTGCTGCGCTCGCTGCGGCCCGAAGACTGGTCGAAGCAGACCGAGTGCGAGGCGTGGGACGCCCGGGCGATCGCCGCGCATGTGCTCGGCATGGTCGAGATGGCCGCCTCCATCCGGGAGCAGGGCCGGCAGAACAAGGCCGCCAAAGCGCGCGTCGAGCAGCACGGGGGGCTGCACATCGACGCGCTGACCGGGCTCCAGGTGGACGAGCGGGCGGCGTGGACGCCGCAGCAGATCATCGACCGCTTCGCCGCCCGGGCACCGAAGGCGGCGCGGGCACGGCGGCGGGCGCCCGGCTTCGTGCGCAATCGTCGCCTGCCCGTGCCGCAGCGGATCGGCGGCCGCGACGAGTCGTGGACGCTCGGTTTCCTGATCGACGTGATCCTGACCCGCGACCCGTGGATGCACCGCCTCGACCTCACCCGCGCCACCGGCGCCGAGCTCGTGCTGACCGCGGAGCACGACGGCGTGCTCGTCGCCGACGTCGTCGGCGAGTGGGCGCGCCGGCACGGGCAGCCGTTCACGCTGCGGCTCACCGGCCCGGCCGGCGGGTCGTGGACCCGCGGCACCGGCGGTCCCGAGCTCGAGCTGGACGCCGTCGAGTTCTGTCGCATCTTGTCCCGCCGCGCGTCCGGCGACGGCCTGCTCGACGTCGAAGTTCCGTTCTGACCCAACAAACCGAAACGGGGAGACACCATGCACATCTACAAACCGCACGCAGAGGTCACCGTCCTGCACGACCAGGCCGAGATCCCGGGACTGGGCTTCCTGCCCGTCAACGCGTTCGTCCTGCACGCCGAGCAGCCCGTCGTCGTCGACACCGGCCTCAGCCTGCCCGACCGCAACTTCGTCCAGTCGCTGTCCGAGGTCATGGACCCGGCCGACGTGCGCTGGATCTGGCTCACCCACCCCGACCGCGATCACACCGGCGGCATCTACGACATGCTCGAGGCCGCCCCGAACGCCAAGATCGTCACCACGTTCGTCGGCGTCGGCATCCTGGGCACCGAGCGTCCGCTGCCGCTCGACCGGGTCTATCTGCTCAATGCGGGACAGTCGCTCGACGTCGGCGACCGCACGCTCACGGGCTTTCGGCCTCCGCTGTTCGACAACCCGGCGACCGTCGGTGTGTACGACAGCAAGTCGGGCGTGTGCTTCAGCTCGGACTGCTTCGGCGCGCCGCTGTCGAGCTCCGAGAACGCGGCGAGCGAGAACATCGCCGCGGTCTCCCCCGACGAGGTCGCGGGCGCTCAGCTGCTGTGGGCCAGCGTCGACAGCTCGTGGGTGCACAAGGTCGACCAGGCCAAGTACGAGGCCGGCTTCGAACCGTTCCGCGCGTTCGACCCGTCGTGGACGTTCAGCGTGCACCTGCCGCCGATCCAGGGCTCGCTCGACCCGATGATGCAGACCCTGCGCGGCGCGCCGGACGTGCCCGAGTTCGTGGGACCGGACCAAGTGGCGCTCGAGGCGATGCTGGCGTCCTTCGAGCCGGTACCGCAGCCCGCATAGGCCGCCGCGCCACGCGCCGACGAGAATCGGCGCGTGGCCGGCTTCGACGTGATCGTCATCGGCGGCGGCATGGCCGGCGTGTCGATCGGTTACGAGCTCGCCGCCGACCGGCGGGTGTTGCTGCTCGAGATGGAGCAGACGCTCGCGTTTCACACGACCGGACGTTCCGCGGCGATGTTCCTGGAGAGCTACGGCGGGCCGGCGGTGCGTGCGCTGACGGTGGCCAGCCGGAGCTTCCTCGAATCGTTGGACGTGCTCGCCCCGCTGCCGATGCTCTATATCGGCCGGGCCGGGCGCGGCCCGGCGGTGCGCGCGCTGCACGACGCGGTGTGCACGCTCGCGCCCACGGTGCAGCTGCTCGACGGCGCGCAGGCAGAGCGGGTGCAGCCGCTGTTGCAGCACGGTGCGGTCGAGGCGGCACTGCTCGAGCCGGACGCCGAGGAGATCGACGTCCACGCGCTGCACCAGCACTACCTGCGCGGGCTGCGCGAGCGCGGCGGGTCGGTGCGGACGACGGCTGCCGTCGAGTCGGCGCGACTGCGTTCGGGCGAGTGGCAGGTCAGCGCCGCAGACGAGACGTGGACGGCGCCGGTCGTAGTCAATGCCGCCGGCGCGTGGGCCGACGACGTCGCCGCCGTGTTCGGTGCCCGGCCGGTCGGCCTGCAGGCGCTCCGGCGCACCGCGTTCATCGCCGATGCGCCGCCGGGTGTGAGCGGGCCGCTGATCGCGGACGTCGACGACGCGTTCTACGTCAAGCCCGAGCGCGGCCGCGTGCTCTGCTCCCCCGCGGACGAGACGCCGCAGCCGCCCGGCGACGCGCGTGCCGACGAGCTCGAGATCGCGCGCGCGATCGAGGTCATCAACGAGGTCACCACGCTGGACGTGCAGCACGTGCGGTCGCGCTGGGCGGGCCTGCGCACCTTCGCCGCCGACCGCTCCCCCGTCGTCGGCTTCGACGACACGCAGCCTGGGTTCTTCTGGTTCGCCGGCCAGGGCGGCTACGGCATCCAGCTCGCCCCCGCCCTCGCCCGCACCGGTGCCGCGCTCGTGCGCGGCGAGTCGGTGCCGTCCGACGTCGCCGCCCTCGGCCTGTCCGCCGCCGCGATCGCCCCCACCCGCACCAGGTGAGCCGTAAGCAACGGACGAGGCGCCCAGAACGACTAAGCGCGTCCAGAAGGCTCTGATGATCTCGGCGATCGCCTCGGAATTCCGCTGCTCATGCCGAGATCATCGCGTTGGAGGGTCGCGCAGATCCACGGCTCTCGAGCGCACATGACAGCGGCGCGAGGGTGCGTTCAGCTGAACGCACCTCAACGATGACTTGACGGTTGCGGCGACGCTCACGACAGCGGCATGGCAGTGCGCTTGGGTGCAGCTCCCCGCCCGAACTGGTTGATTTTCGCGCCGAAATTTGACCCTGTAGGCGGGAAGGCGTCGTGTGCTCGCGAAGGATCCACATGAGCGTGCGGCCGACGGAAGGCAACGCCGCGCGCAGATCGACGGCTACGCGCGTTCGGCGTTCGAGGCCGCCGGCGGTCAACCCTGCTTGGCTTGGACGAGGCGTTCGACCGCGCGCGGTGCGGTGCGTTGGAAGTCGTTGAGCCGCGCCCAGGTCGGAGTGATCACGACGCGCACCATCGAGTCGTACAGCGCACGCACCCCTTGCTCGAATCCGGCGTGCTGATCTTCTGGCATGGTCCGGAACGACGCCTCCAGGTATTCGTCGGGGACGCCGTCCTCCTCGCGCAACTCGGCGCTGCCGCGCACCAGCAGGCAGCACGGCGGCGGGTAGACGTCGATCGTGAGGGCGATCCGGGGGTCGCGGCGCAACGCCGCGACCTTGTCCGAGCTGGGAATGGTGAAGAAGACGAACGTGCCCTCGCGCAGCAGATATCCGACCGGGACGGCTCGCGGGCTTTCGTCGAGTCCGGCATAGGCGATCTGCGCGATCGGCTGTCGCCCGACCAGATCGAGTGTGACGGGGTCGGTCAGGATCCCGGTGAGACGTGCCGGATTCATGTCATACCTCCAAGAACGTTGGACGGCTCCGCGACCCGTGGCGGCCGCAGCTACACCTGGGACGGAGCCGAACCCACATTCTCGACATGCGTGGCGGGACCCGCGCTGCTGCGCCGGCAACGGGGCCAGCCGCCTCAGGCGAGCTGCCAACCGACGCCGCTGGGTGCGGCGGGCTTCACGGACCCGCCGCGCGTGACCGGCCTCGGTAGTCAGATCCTGGACGTGCTCGGCGGCGAGCTGCCGCAGAATGTCTGGATGCATAGTGCCCTCGCGGGTGGAGCTTCGTCAGTCGATGTCGAGCTGGCGTCCCGGGGTTGGTCACCGGGGCGGGAGCGATCGCGGTAGCCCGAACCACGGCAGCACGCCGGCGTCGAAGCGGGTCATGCCGCAGATCCGGCTGCCGGCAAGCGTGAGCACGTAGAACGCGGTCGCGTGGCGGACTCCGGCAGGGCCGCGCAGGTAGGCCCCGAACGCGGGCTGGCCGTTGGCTCGGGCCGGCACGACGTCGAACCTGCGACCTGCGGCGAACTGGCGGGCGCAGTAGCGGGCCACGAGTTCTCGGCCCTCGTATCCGAACGGCTCCGGGGGCATCGCGATGAAGACGTCGTCGGTCAGCAGGGCCACCAGTGCGTCGAGGTCGGCCGACTCCCACGCGCTCGCGAACAGGGCGACGA
>JAICKR010000118.1 GCA_025927835.1 Jatrophihabitans sp.
GAGACGACGAGCTTGCGTTTGGCGGTGCGGACGCGCGTCGAGACGGTGATCGGGATGCGCCGCCCGAGCGCCTCCACGCTGCCCACGATCTTCACGCCGCCGTCGTCGCCGTTGACGAACGCGAGCTCCGGCCGGGCGATGCCGGGCATGCCGAGCAGCAGTTGGTTGACGATCTCAGGACGCGCGATCGCCGCGGACAGGCCGGCCAGCCCGACCTTCAGCGTGCCGGAGATCTCGTCGGCGGTCTCGGCCACGAAGCCGGAGCCGTTGCGGCCGAGGCGGACACCGCGCAGCGTGATGTCCACGTGGTCGAGCCGCATGCCGTCTTTCGACAGCAGGTAATCGATGAGCACGTTCAGATCCTTTGAGCGACCAGACCGTTGACAGTAGCCACCAGTGCATCCAGCGGCATCGACTCGGGCCGGTCGAGCAGCATCCTGCCGACGTATTCGCCGCCCGCGATCACGAGGTGCGACATGACGTCGGCATCGACGCCCGGGGCGGCGCGCCGCGCGAGTGCGGCGCCGATGAAGCCGCGGATCTGGCCGCGCACCAACTCGCGGTCGCGCTCGACGCGGTCTCTCACCGCGGCCGGCGTGCCGGCGAACGCCAGGAATATGAGCCGCCAGGTCGGCGGGTCGGCGGCCACCATGCCGGCGAACGCGCGGATCGTCCGTTCGAGGTAGTCGGGCAGCGCCTCGTCCGGGCCTGGCGCGTCGAGCGCGGTGGCCAGCTGTGCGAGCGCGCGCTGTTCCTGCCGGTCGAGCAGCGTGCGCAGCAGCTCGTCCAGGTCGGTGAACTGGTTGTAGATCACCGGTCGGGTTACCTCGAGCTCGCGCGCGATGCCCTCGATCGACACCGCGCCGTAGCCGTCGCGGGCGATGATCTCCAGTGCCGTGTCGAGCAGCTGGTCGCGGCGGGCTGCGGCGGGCAGCCGCGGCGTGTACGGCCGGCGGGTGCGGCGCGCCGCGGTCACGCCATGGAGCCGAGGATGGCCTCGGACTCGACGAGCCCGTCGTCACTGGGTGCGGTGTGCTGGTCGAACACCCGCGCCTGCTGCTTGGCGCGCCACTCGAGGTGCGCCTCAGCCGGTCGCGCGTACCCGTAGCGCTCACGGGCCTGCGCCGGCGTGACGACCGCGGGCTGTGAGGGCGGCACGCGCAGCAGGATCGGCGCGACCACCGGCACCGTGGCGGGGGAGAGCTGCTTGAGCAGCGCCAGCTTCAGCCGCGGGTGCAGGTTCGCGAGTGTGAACGCGATGCGCATGACCGGCGTGATGAGCACGTCCGTGCTGCGCCACTGGTGCAGCCCGCTCATCTCCCGCATCCACCGGGGCATCGACGCGATCGTGGCCGCGCGCAGGAACCGGGATACGACCCAGGCCGCCGGACGCAGGACGAGCGGCATCGGCGGGAGCATCACCTCGGCGTGCAGCAGGTGATCCATCGTCGAGCGGGCGACCTCCGACCCCACGAGCTGCGGGCGCATCTGCTCGAAGTACCGGCGGACGCCCTCTCGATCGCGCGGCACGTCCGCGGGATCGCAGGTCTGCAACTCGGCGGCGAGTGCGCACTCGGCCCAATAGCGCTCTTCGTCGGCCGTGCTGAGCTTGCCCGGTCCGTACTTCTCGTAGGCGTAGAGGATCGAGTGCCACGCGGTGAGGTGGATCCACAGCTGCGAATGCGGGTCGTTCGCATCGTAGGGCGCGCCGCTGCCCGGCTCGATGCCGATCGCCTTGGAGTGCACCTTGACCAGCACGTCCGCGGCCTTGCTCGTGGTGCGGCTGTCGCCGAACGCGACGAGCGCGAAGTACCGCAGTGTGCGGTCATACCGGGTGCGGGGCCGGTCGCGGATCGCCTTGGTCGCGTCGACGGCGGCGACCAGTGCCGGGTCGAGCTCTTCGACGACCACGGATCGCTGGAAACCGACGGTGAGCGAGGTCGGGTAGCTCCACACCCGCCACGTCACGGAGTCGGGGCCGAAGAAGCCGTAGTCCTCGTGCGGGGTCACCGCATGCTTCGCAGTCACGAACTGAATATACAGCGCTGTAGTAATTAGGCAAGCACGGTCGGACGCGCGTCACACGAGGCGGCGGCCGAACCGGATGCGCAGCCGCATGTCCCACAGGAAGAAGTTGAACGGGAACCGGCGTACCGGCCCGGGCAGTCGGCGTTGCACCGCGCCGAGGCGTCGCATCAGCCGGACGAAGCGCCGTTCGTCGCGTTCGGTCCAGCGCAGCTGCATCTCCTCGCGGAACTTCGGCGGCAGGAAGCCGGTGCTCACCCAGGTGGTGAACCGGGCGCCGAGGCGCAGCGGGCGCGGCAGGTTCTCCAGTGCGAGCAGCGAGCGCAGGTACGCGCGCACCGGCGGATCGATGGCGATCTTGTCGGTCATCACGTCCCAGTAGTGCGCGAACTCGACGCGGTCGGCCGGCCACATGTCCTGGGTGACCTGCAACGTGGTGCCGAAGCGCGCGCCGAAGCGGTAGAACGCGTCTGCGGTGGGCTCGTCCAGCGGGCCGTGCAGCCGCTGCACGAAGTCGACGGCGCCGTAGTACAGGCAGGCCGCCACCCAGAGCTGCAGGTCCTTGTCGAACGCGTTGTAGGCCACCGGGCTGTCGGCGTCGGAGCGGACGAAGCGGTGTGATCCGTTCACCGCGTCGCGATAGCGCCGCCGCTCGTCGGGGGAGCCGTACATGGCCACGGAGAGATACGTGAACGTGGTGCGCAACCGCTTCACCGGGTGCAACATGGCTTTGCCGCTGTCGACCTTGCTCTCGATCACGCCGTAGCCGACGGGGGCCAGGGCGAGCTGCATGATGACGTTCGCCGGTCCGGCGAGGAAGCCGCCGATGCCGTCGAGGACGATGGGGCATTCGTCGCTCATGGGCGCGACGCTAGCACTCTGTTGGCAGCCTGCCAATTAGGACGTGCCTACAGCCAGCCGCGGCGCTTGAAGGCGTAGTAGAGCCCGCCCGCGATGACGACCATCAGCCCGATCGCGAACGGGTAGCCGAGGTACCAGTGCAGCTCGGGCATGTTGCGGAAGTTCATCCCGTAGATCGACGCGACGGTCGTCGGCGCGAAGCCGATGGCGGCCCAGGCCGAGATCTTCTTGACCTCGTCGTTCTGCGCGTTGCTGGTGCGGCTCAGCGCGGTCATCTCCTCGTTCTGCTTCTGCGCGACGAGGATCGAGTTCACCTGCAGGATGTCGCGCAGCAACACCCGCAGGCTGTCGAGGCGCTCGTTCACCTGGACGACGTGGTCGGCGACGTCGCGCAGCGAACGGCGCAACTCCTCGTCCACGCCGTACTTGTCGAAGCCGGCGGCCAGCGCGCTGAGCATCGAGGTGAGCGGCACCGCGGCGCGCTGGAAGTCGATGACCTCGCGGTTGAGCAGGTAGATCCGCCGCGACACCGCGGGGTCGCCGTCGAACACCTGCGTCTCGATCTCGTCGACATCGGTCTCGATGCCGGCGACGACGGGCAGGTAGCCGTCGACGACCGCGTCGAGGATCGCGTACAGCACGGCCTCGGTGCCGCGAGCGAGCAGGCCGGGATCGTTCTCGAGCCGCTTGCGCACCACCGAGAGGTCGGGCGACTCGGCGTGCCGCACCGTCACCACGAAGGCTGGGCCGATGAACACGTGCAGCTCGCCGAACTCGACCTCCTCGACGTCGTCCAGGTAGCGCGCGGCGCGCAGCACGACGAACAGCGTGCGGCCGTAACGCTCGAGCTTGGGCCGCTGGTGCGCGGTGATCGCGTCCTCGACGGCGAGCGGGTGCAGGTCGAACTCGCCGGCGAGCGTGTTGAGCTCGCCGACGTCCGGGCGGTACAGCCCGATCCAGGCCATGCCGTCGGCGCGCTCGCGCAGCGCGTGGAACGTCTCGGTCAGTGACTGGGGCGAGCACTCGCGCATGCCGGCGCAATAGACGGCGGCGTCGATCAGGCCGGAACGCGCGCTCGCCGCCGGGGTGGGGAGCTCGACGACGTCGCCCGGTCTGCGACGTGGCCGGCGCCGGATGAGGCTCACCGGCGACGGCAGATGTCGGCGCTCTGCCATGCCGCGAACGATAGGCCACGTGGCGCGTCTGCGAGCATCGGACGCGTGCTCAGCGTGGAGTTGCCGGGACGGACCGTCGCGGCCCTGACGTGGGGGCCGGACGACGGCCCGTTGGCCCTGCTGCTGCACGGGTTCCCGGACACCGCGTGGACCTGGCGGCGCACCGCGCCGGTGCTCGCCGCGGCCGGTTGGCGGGTCGTCGCGCCCTTCTCGCGTGGCTACGCGCCGACCGATCTCGCCCCGGACGGCAACTACCAGGTCGGCGCGCTCGTCCAGGACGTCGTCGACCTGCACGCGGCGCTGGGCGGTGACGAGCGCGCACTGCTCGTCGGGCACGACTGGGGCGCGATGACGACCTACGGCGTCGGTGTGTTCGCGCCGGAACTCTTTGCGCGCATCGTGGCGATGTCGATCCCGCCGATGCCGACGCTGGAACGCGCCTATCGAGGTCGTGCCGCGGCGCGGCTCGGGCTGCGCCAGTCGCGTGCGAGCTGGTACATCCTGGCCAACCAGCTGCCAGGGGTCTCCGAGCGGGCGTTCGAGCCGTTGGTGCGCAGGTTGTGGAAGGACTGGGCGCCGGGCTACGACGCGCGCGAGGACCTCGAGCATCTCGCCGCCGCACTGCCCGGCCGCGAGCGGCGCGCAGCCGCGCTCGGCTACTACCGTGCGCTCGCCCAACCGTGGCGGCGCTCGCGCACGTACGCGGCACAGCAGCGGGCCAGCCTCGGCGTGCCGTCGGTGCCCACGCTCTACCTGCACGGCGAGTTGGATGCCGCCCTGCTGCCTGAGGTCGGCGCGCAGGTGGAGCCTGACCTCGCACCGGGCAGCCGCGCGGTCATGGTGCCCGGCGCGGGTCACTTCGTGCAGCTGCAGTGCCCTGAGCTGGTCGCTGCGGAGATCCTGGCGTTCGCGGGCAGGATGTGAAGCGTGCAGGATCGTGCACCGTCGGCCACTGATCTCGACGCGATCGAGCGCGCGTCGCTCGACGAGCTGCGCGCGCTTCAACTCGAGCGGCTGCAGTGGTCGGTGCGGCACGCGTACGAGAACGTCCCGCACTACCGGGCAGCGTTCGATGCCGCGGGGGCACACCCGTCCGAGATCCGCGAGCTCGCCGACCTGGCGCGGCTGCCGTTCACCACGAAGGCCGACCTGCGCGACAACTACCCGTTCGGCATGTTCGCGGTGCCGCAGGCTCAGGTCGCGCGCGTCCACGCGTCGTCGGGCACGACCGGCCGCCCGACGGTCGTCGGCTATACCGCCGACGACGTCCGCACCTGGGCGCAGCTGATGGCACGCTCGATCCGTGCGGCGGGCGGACGTCGCGGTGACAAGGTGCACGTTGCCTACGGCTACGGGCTGTTCACCGGCGGGCTCGGCGCGCATTACGGCGCCGAGGCGCTCGGCTGCACCGTTATCCCGGTGTCGGGCGGGATGACCGAGCGGCAGGTGACGCTGATCCGCGACTTCGAGCCGGACGTGATCATGGTGACCCCGTCCTACATGCTCGCGATCGTCGACGAGATGCAGCGGCAGGGGATCGAGCCGCGGTCGTGCTCGCTGGCCGTGGGCATCTTCGGCGCCGAGCCGTGGACCGACGACATGCGGCTCGAGTTGGAGCAGAGCCTCGACATGCACGCCGTGTACATCTACGGCCTGTCCGAGGTGATGGGACCCGGCGTCGCGCAGGAGTGCGTCGAGACCAAGGACGGCCTGCACATCTGGGAGGACCACTTCTTCCCGGAGGTCATCGACCCGGTGACCGGTGCGGTGCTGCCCGACGGGTCGGAGGGCGAGCTGGTCTTCACCTCGCTGAGCAAGCAGGCGATGCCGGTGATCCGTTACCGCACCCGCGACCTCACCCGGCTGCTGCCCGGTACTGCCCGGCCGATGCGCCGGATGGAGAAGATCACCGGCCGTTCGGACGACATGATCATCCTGCGCGGCGTGAACCTCTTCCCGACACAGCTGGAGGAGCTGATCCTGCGCACCCCGGCCTTGTCCCCGCACTTCCAGTGCGTGCTGACACGTCCCGGCAGGTTGGACGAGTTGACCGTCCGCGTCGAACGGCGCGTGGACGCGACCGACGCGGACGGTGTCGCGGCCGGCCAGGCGCTGCGGACGCTGGTCAAGAACACGATCGGAGTCTCGGTGCAGGTGGACGTCGTCGAGCCCGGCAGCGTCGAGCGCTCGATGGGCAAGATGCGCCGCATCGTCGACGAGCGTCCCGGATAGCGAAGGACCGCACGTGTTCGTCGACGTCGTGACCGAAATCGAGATTCACCGGCCCTGCGATGAGGTCGCCGCGTTCGCGGCCGATCCGGTGAACGCGCCGGCCTGGTAGGTCAACATCAAGAGTGCGGGGTGGGACGGCCCGGCGAACCTGGCCGTCGGCGGCCGGATGCGATTCAGCGCGCAGTTCCTCGGCCGCACGCTGGCCTACACGTACGTCATCCGCGAGTACGTCCCCGGGAGCAGGTTTGTGATGGCGGCTGCCGACGGGCCGTTCGCGATGGAAACGACCTACGAATGGGTGGCTGCCGGCGACGATGCGACCCGGATGACCTTGCGCAACCGTGGTGACCCACTGGTTTCGCGCGTATCGCCGCGCCGGCGATGCAGCGCGCGATGCGGCGTGCGAACGAGAAGGATCTCCGGCGCCTCAAGCAGCTCCTCGAGGATCAGGCCGTATCGGTGATCTGTGCGGAATCAATCTCAAGAGGGTCGAGGTCACTCTGGGGATGCCGGCGTCGGGAGCCGCATAGCCCAACTCGGACTCACGCCGTAACTGCAGCCGCGGGCGTCCTACGCTTCGGTCCGTGGTGGACAGCGAACTACTTCGTCGCGGATCGAAGGATCCTCGTCGTGCTTGCGGTCGTTGCGGTGCTCATGGCGCTGCTCTGGTTCCGCCGCCGCTAGGGCGGCCGACGCGTGTGCGCAAGCCGTCGAAGGCCACCTTGGTCACCGCGTTCGCGAGCTCGTCGGGGGTGTGTGTGGTCGCGGGCCGCAGCCATTCGGTCAGCGAGTTGACCGTGCCGAACAGCAGCCGCGCGGTGACGGCCGGGTCGACGTCGGGACGCAGGTCGCCGTCGGCAACTGCCTCCTCGACCAGCTCGGCGGTGAAGCGGTCGAGGCGGCGCCGGCGGGTGAGCGCCTGGCGTTCGACGACGCTGTTGCCGTGCACGCGCAGCAGCAGGGTGACGTAGGGGAGCCGCTCGACGAGCACGTCGACGCTGCGCCGCACGAGTGACTCCAGCCGGTCGAGCGCGCGCCCGTCCATCGTCCGCACGTCGCGGGCCGCCGTCTCGAGACCGGACAGCGCGTGGTCGAGGGCGAGCCCGAGCAGCGCGTCCTTGCTCTGCACGTGGTGGTAGATCGCCGATTTCGTGATGCCGAGATGCCTGGCGAGGTCCTCCATGCTCGTCGCGTCGAAACCCTGCGTGTTGAACAGCTCGACACTGCGTTCGAGCACCGCGGCGAGATCGAGGCCGGGACGCCCACGCCGGCGCGGGACGGCGGTCATCGGCGCAGTTGGGCGCTGCGGCCGCGGAACTCCGCGATCACCTCGTCGCCGCGGCGCACCGTCACGTCGTAGATGCCGGCGCGGCCCTGCTGCGCGCGGACCTGCGCGTCGGCGTCGAGGACGTCGCCGGGCCGCGCCGGCGCGAGGAAGGAGATCTCGGCACCCGCTGCGACCGTCACCGGACCCCAGCTGTTGCAGGCACAGGCGAAGGCGGTGTCGGCCAGGGCGAAGATCAGCCCGCCGTGCGCGAGGCCGTGGCCGTTGACCATGTCGGCGCGCACCGTCATCCGGGTGCGCGCCCGGCCCGGCCCGTGCTCGACGAGTTCGATGCCCAGCGCCGCCGAAGCCTGGTCGGCTGACTTCATAGCGACCACCGTGTCGCTCTGGTATGCGGGCACCGTTTGTCGCTAGCATGGATAACCGACCGATCGGTCAGGAAATGGTGGGAGAGGTCGATGGCGCTGCGCAGTTACGTCGAAGGCACGTGGGTCACGCCGACGGACGAGGGCGTTCCCGTCCACGACGCGGTCACCGGCGAGCAGCTCGGCACGGTCTCGTCCGAAGGCATCGACATGTCCGCCGTCCTCGACCACGGCCGGCGCGTCGGCGGGGCGGCACTTCGCGAGCTGAACTTCCACGAGCGGGCGGCGATCCTGAAGTCGCTCGGCGGCTACCTGCGCGAGCATCGCGACGACCTGTACGAGGTGTCCAAGCGCACCGGCGCAACGCTCGGCGACTCGAAGTTCGACATCGACGGCGGCATGGGCGTGCTGCTGACCTACGCGTCGAAGGGCAAGCGCGAACTGCCCGCCGACACAGTCATCATCGAGGGCGAGGCCGAGCAGCTGGGCCGCGGCGGCCAGTTCGTCGGCCAGCACATCCTCACCCCGCTGCGCGGCGTCGCGGTGCAGGTCAACGCGTTCAACTTCCCGGTATGGGGGCCGCTGGAGAAGTTCGCGCCGGCGTTCCTCGCCGGCGTGCCGTCCGTCATCAAGCCCGCCACGACCACCGCCTTCCTCACGCATCGCATGGTCGAGCTGGTCGTCGAGTCCGGGCTGCTGCCCGACGGGGCGTTACAGCTCCTGTGCGGGGGCGTGGGTGACCTGTTCGACCACCTCACCGAGCAGGATCTGCTGTCCTTCACCGGCTCGGCATCGACCGCGCAGCGGCTGCGCACGCATCCGACCGTCGTCGCGCGCGCGGTGCGGTTCAATGCCGAGGCCGACTCGCTGAACTGCTCGATGCTCGGCCCCGACGCAACACCGGACACCCCGGAGTTCGACCTCTACGTCAAGCAGCTCGTCACCGAGATGACCGTCAAGGCCGGCCAGAAGTGCACCGCGATCCGCCGCGCTCTCGTTCCCGAGCCGCTCGTCGACGCGGTCGCCGAGGCGGCCGCGGCCAGGCTTGCGAAGGTCACCGTCGGTAACCCAGCCGACGAGTCCGTGCGCATGGGCGCGCTCGCCAGCCTCGACCAGCGCGAAGAGGTCCGCCGCTCGCTCAAGGCGCTGCTCTCGGTCGGCACCGCGGTGTTCGGCGACCCGGATCGGGTCGAGGTCGTCGGTGCCGACGCCGCGCGCGGTGCGTTCATCTCGCCCGTCCTTGTCAAGGCCGACGACGCCGACCGCGCCGAGCCCCACGAGGTCGAGGCGTTCGGACCGGTGAGCACGCTCATCGGCTATCGCGACGCCGCGCACGCGATCGAGCTGGCCGCGCGGGGGTTGGGCAGTCTCGCCGGTTCCGTCGTCACGAACGACGCGGCGTTCGCCCGCGAGGTCGTCCTGGGCATCGCGCCGTGGCACGGCCGGCTGCTCGTCCTCGACCGCGACGATGCGCCGGAATCGACCGGGCACGGCTCGCCGCTGCCGATGCTCGTCCACGGCGGGCCCGGACGCGCCGGCGGCGGCGAGGAGATGGGCGGCCTGCGCGGCGTGGCGCACCACATGCAGCGCACCGCCGTGCAGGCCTCACCGCGGGTGCTGGGCGCGGTCACCGGGCGCTGGGTGCATGGCGCCGCACGTGCCGACGACGGCACGCATCCGTTCCGCAAGTCGCTGGCCGCGCTGCGGGTCGGCGACTCGGTCACCGCGGGGCCCCGGCGCGTCACGGACGAAGACGTGGCGCACTTCGCCGAGTTCACCGGCGACACGTTCTACGCGCACACCGACGCGGCAGCGGCCGCGGCCAACCCGTTCTTCGACGGCATCGTCGCCCACGGCTATCTCGTCCTGTCGCTGGCCGCCGGGCTGTTCGTCGACCCCGACCCAGGGCCAGTGCTCGCGAACTACGGCATCGACAACCTGCGCTTCCTCACCCCGGTCTATCCCGGCGACGAGCTGACGGTGACGCTCACCTGCAAGGCGATCACACCGCGCGGCGACAGCGCGCACGGCGAGGTCAGGTGGGACGCCGAGGTCACCAAGCACGATGGCTCGGTGGCCGCGCAGTACGACGTGCTGACGATGGTGGCGAGAACATGGCCGTGACCGACCCGCTGGTGGAGCACTTCGCCGACACGATCGCGCACGACCGGCGCATCGAGCCACGCGACTGGGTGCCCGACCCGTACCGCGAGACGATGATCCGCCAGATCGCGCAGCACGCGCACTCCGAGATCATCGGCATGCAGCCGGAGGGCAACTGGATCACCCGCGCACCGTCGCTGCGGCGCAAGGCGATCCTGCTCGCGAAGGTGCAGGACGAGGCCGGGCACGGCATGTACCTCTACAGCGCCGCCGAGACGCTGGGCGCCGACCGCACCGATATGACCGAGAAGCTGATCAGCGGACGGCAGAAGTACTCCTCGATCTTCAATTACCCGACGCTGACCTATGCAGACGTCGGCGTGATCGGCTGGCTCGTCGACGGCGCGGCGATCTGCAATCAGGTGCCGTTGTGCCGCTCCTCCTACGGGCCCTACGCGCGCGCGATGATCCGGATCTGCAAGGAGGAGTCGTTCCATCAGCGCCAGGGCTACGAGCTGCTGATGACCATGATGCGCGGCACGGATGCGCAGCGCGCGATGGTGCAGGACGCGACGAACCGGTTCTGGTGGCCGTCGCTGATGATGTTCGGCCCGCCCGACGATCGCTCGCCCAACACCGAACGTTCCATGGCGTGGGGCATCAAACGGCACACCAACGACGAGCTGCGCCAGCGCTTCGTCGACATGACGGTGCCGCAGGC
>JAICKR010000020.1 GCA_025927835.1 Jatrophihabitans sp.
CGCCGCGGCTGCCGTCGACCGCATCAACGCGATCGCCAACCCGCAGATGCCGAAGGTGGGGGAGCGCTTCCTGGGCACGGTGGTCAAGACCGCCGCGTTCGGCGCGTTCGTCTCGCTGCTGCCCGGCAAGGACGGCCTGGTGCACATCAGCAAGTTGGGCCGGGGCAAGCGCATCGGCAAGGTCGAGGACGTCGTGAACGTCGGCGACAAGTTGCAGGTCGAGATCCTCGAGATCGACCAGCGCGGCAAGATCAGCCTCGGCCTCGTCGACGACGATGCGGCGACGCCCAAGGCAGAGACTCCGGTCGACGCCGAGGCGCCCGCCGAGGCATCGAGCGAGGCGTAACACTGAAAGTTGTCCGCCCCTCGTGACGTTGTGACGTCTCGAGGGGCGGACAACTTCCGTTAAGAGGGGAGACCGGCGTGCGATTGCTGCGCGGGCTACCCAACGAGGTGCGAGCGCTCACCGGCGTGGCCTTCATGGTCGCGCTCGGCTTCGGCCTCGTGGCGCCCGCGCTGCCGCTGTTCGCCCGGGAGTTCGGGGTAAGCAAGTTCGCGGCCGGCGCGGTCGTCAGCGCGTTCGCCCTGATGCGGCGGGTGATGGCGCCGTTCGTGGGCCGGCTCGTCAACGCGCTCGGCGAGCGGGTGCTGCTCGCGACCGGCATCGGCGTGGTGGCCGTGTCGAGCCTGCTCGCGGGTCTGGCGCAGAGCTACTGGCAGCTGCTCGTGCTGCGCGGCGCGGGCGGCATCGGCTCGATCATGTTCAGCGTCAGCGCGGCCAGCCTGCTCGTGCGAGTCACCCCGGACCACCTGCGCGGCCGGGCGCAGGGCGTCTGGGCGGGCTCGTTCCTGCTCGGCATGATCGCCGGTCCCGCGGTCGGGACGATCGCCTCGTTCTCGCTGCGCGCGCCGTTCTTCATCTACGCCGGCACGCTCGTGGTCGCCGGCCTGCTCGGGCTCGGCGCGCTGCGGCACAGCGAACTGGCCGCCCGCAACTCGGTGCGCACCGAGCCGCTCGAGTTGGGCGTCGCGCTGCGCAACCGCGCCTACCTCGCCGCGCTCGCGGCCTCGTTCGCCGGCGACTTCGCCCTGGTCGGCGCGCGTTCGGCCATCCTGCCGCAGTACGTGCACGACAGCCTGCACCTCGGCCCCGGCTGGGCGTACGCCTCGTTCCTCGTGGTGAGCATCGTCACCGGCATGCTGTTGCTGCCGGTGGGCCGGTTCGCGGACACCCGCGGCCGGCGGCCGGTCATCATCGTGGGCCTCTTGATCGGTGGGGGCGGCTTCGTGCTGCTCGACAGTGCCCAGGTGGCCGGCGGGCTCATCGCCGCCGCGGTGCTGCTGGGTGTGGCCGGCGCCGCCGACTCGGTTGGCCCTGGCGCGGTGATGGGCGACGTCGTCTCCGGACGCGGCGGCACGGTGGTCGCGGTGTTCCAGATGTCGGGCGACCTGGGTGCGGTGCTCGGCCCGGTCGTGGCCGGATGGATCGCGGACGGGGCCGGCTACTCGGCGACCTTTGCGCTGAGCGCCGCGGTGTGTGCCGCCCCGGCGCTCATCGTCGCCGCGGCGCCCGAGACGTTGCGCCGCACGTCGTCGGAGGCACTGGCGACCGCGAAATCGGACGTCACCTAGCCGCCTTGCCCGAATTCGGGAGGTGACGAACCCGACTCTCCCGCGTGGGGAGCAGCCTTCCCGCCTTGCTAATATTGTCTATGGGAACGATGGAAATACTAGACACGCTTGGATAACTACAGGAAGGTCACCCATGACGACGTCCCTCACGCGTACGCGCAGAGTTGTCGCGGTCACCGTCGCGACGCTCGCCGCTGCGGTCGGGGTCGCTGCCTGCGCCAGCTCCTCGAACGGCGCGGGCGGTGGAAGCAAGACGATCGATCTCGTCGCCTACTCGGTGCCCAAGCCTGCGTATGACGCGCTCGGGACGGCGTTCGCGAAGACCGCCGCCGGCAAGGGTGTCTCCGTCCAGGCCTCGTACGGGCCCAGCGGCTCGCAGAGCAAGGCGGTCGCAGCAGGGCAGACGGCCGACTACGTCGCCTTCTCGACCGAGCCGGACCTGACCAAACTCGTCCCGTCCAAGGTCGACGCGAGCTGGAACTCCGGCCCGACCAAGGGCCTCGTGTCCGATTCCGTCGTGGTGATCGTGGTACGCAAGGGCAACCCGCTGCACATCACCGGATGGGACGACCTCACGAAGGACGGCGTCAAGATCGTGACGCCCGACCCGGCCTCGTCCGGCTCGGCGAAGTGGAACATCCTCGCCGCCTACTCGCACGTGACCGCGACCGGCGGCACGCAGTCCGCCGCCCAGACCTACCTGAAGAGCTTCTTCGGCCATGTCGTGAGCCGTGCGTCGAGCGGTTCGGACGCCATGAAGCAGTTCCTCGCCGGCACGGGCAACGTGCTCATCTCCTACGAGGACGAGGCCATCGCCGCGCGTCAGGCGGGGGAGTCGGTGGACTACGTCGTCCCGGACCAGACGATCCTCATCCAGAACCCGGCGGCGGTCACCAAGGGGGCATCGCAGGCCGCGAAGGACTTCCTGACCTTCGCCGAGAGCGCGCAGGGCCAGCAGATCTTCATCAGCAAGGGCTTCCGGCCGGTGCTGGACGGGGTGCAGGTGGGCACCGTCGAGGGCGCGAACGACCCGAGCAACCCGTTCCCGACGCCGACCACCCTCGTCACGATCGACCAGCTCGGGGGCTGGTCGAAGGTCAATGACGAGTTCTTCGGCGACAACGGCATCGTGACCAAGATCGAGTCGTCGAGCTGACATGACCGCGACCCTGGAGAAGGTGCCGGCGCAACCCGCCGGCACCTTCGCCACGCCCGGCCGTCGCCGGCGGTCGCGCACCGGCCTGCCGCTGCGCGCCCCGTCGGGCCTCAGCCTCGGGCTCGTCGTCCTGTGGCTCAGCCTGCTCGTACTGCTGCCGCTGGCCGCGGTCGTGGGCAAGGCCTTCGGTTCCGGGTGGCACGGGTTCTGGTCGGCGATCACGAACTCGGTGACCGCGGATGCGCTCAAGCTGTCGATCGGGCTCGCGCTCGCCGCCGCGCTGGTCAACGCATTGCTCGGCACCCTGGTCGCGTGGGTGCTCGTGCGCGACCGCCCGCGCGGCGGCGGTGCGTTCGAGCTCGTCATCGACATCCCGTTCGCGTTGCCGACGATCGTCGCCGGCGTCGTCATGCTGGCCCTCTACGGCAGCAACGGGGTGGGGCCGACGCTGTTCGGCACCTGGCTAGGGCTGTTCATCACGCTGCTCTTCGTCACGTTGCCGTTCACCGTGCGCACCGTGCAGCCGGTGCTGCTCGACCTCGACAAGGACGCCGAGCAGGCCGCGGCCTCACTCGGTGCGCGTCCGGCGACGGTGTTCCGGCGCATCGTGCTGCCGCAGATCGTGCCCGCCGTCGCCTCCGGCGCGACGCTGTCGTTCGCGCGCGCATTGGGCGAGTACGGCTCGCTCGTGCTGATCTCGAGCAACCTGCCGCACCACAACCTGATCGTGTCCTCGCTCATCTACGGCAAGCTCCAGGACACCAGTTCGCACGCCACGCAACAGGCCGCCGCGATCGCCACCGTGCTGCTCGTCGTGAGCGCGCTCGTCCTCGTGGCACTCGATCTGCTCCAGCGAAGGATCGCCCGCCGTGGCTGAGTCGACCATCGTCCCGATCGCCCCTGCCCCCGTCACTCCTCGCCGGGAGCGGGTGACCGGCGCCTCGATCGGGCTGCGCACGATCGGCATCGGGTACGTGTCGCTCATCGTGCTCGCACCGATCGCGGTGCTGCTCTACCGCGCGCTGAAGCCCGGGCTCGGCAGCGTGCTGAACTCGCTCGACGACGTGGAGACGCAGCATGCGTTCCAGGTGACCGCGATCGTGGCCGGCAGCGCCGTCGTCATCGACACCGTCTTCGGCGTGGCCGTCGCGATCCTGCTCGTCCGCTACCGCTTCCCGGGCCGGCGGCTGCTCAGTGCGTTCATCGACCTGCCGATCGCGGTGTCGCCCATCGTCGTCGGCCTCGCGCTGCTGCTCGTGTACAGCCCCACCGGTTGGTTCGGCACGCTCACCCAGGACCACGTGATCACCGCGAAACCGGGCATGGTGCTCGCGACGGTGTTCGTGTCGCTGCCGCTCGTGGCCCGCGCGATCATTCCGGTGCTCGAACAGGCCGGGCTCGACCAGGACCAGGCCGCCGCGTCGCTCGGTGCGAACGCCTTCGCCCGGTTCGTGCGCATCACGCTGCCGACGATCCGCATCGCGCTCGCCTACGGCGTCGTGCTCGCGCTGGCGCGCTGCATCGGCGAGTACGGCGCGGTGCTCGTCGTGTCGGGCAACATCATCGGCCAGACCGAGACAGGCCCGACGCACATCAACACCGAACTCGAGAACTTCAACGACGACGGTGCCTACGCGATCGCCCTGGTGCTGATGCTGATCGCATTCGCCGCGATCCTGCTGGGCGCCTACATCCGACGCAGGCAGAGACGAGGCAATTGACATGGGCATCGAGGTACGGGGCATCGCGAAGCGTTTCGGCGACTTCGTCGCGCTCGACGACGTCGACCTGCGCGTGCAGTCCGGGGCACTCACCGCGCTGCTCGGGCCGAGCGGTGGCGGCAAGTCGACGCTCCTCCGCATCGTCGCCGGGCTGGAGAAGCCGGACGCCGGTTCGGTCGAGATCGACGGGCAGGACGCGACGCGGCTCGCGCCGCGGCACCGCGACGTCGGCTTCGTGTTCCAGCACTACGCCGCGTTCACCCACCTCTCGGTCTTCCGCAACGTCGCCTTCGGCCTGGAGATCCGCAAGCGGCCGAAGGACGAGATCCGCCGTCGGGTGTACGAGCTGCTCGAGCTCGTCCATCTCGAGCAGTTCGCCGATAGGCTGCCCGCGGAGCTGTCCGGCGGCCAGCGGCAGCGCATGGCGCTGGCCCGCGCGCTCGCCGTCGAACCGAAGGTGCTGCTGCTCGACGAGCCGTTCGGCGCCCTCGACGCGAAGGTGCGCAAGGAGCTGCGTGACTGGCTGCGCCGGCTGCACGACGAGGTGCACGTGACGACCGTGTTCGTCACGCACGACCAGGAGGAGGCGCTCGAAGTCTCCGACGAGATCGTGGTGATCAACAACGGGCGCATCGAGCAGGTGGGCAGTCCGGACGACCTCTATGACAAGCCGGGCAACCAGTTCGTCATGTCGTTCCTGGGCCCGGTGACGACACTGTCCGGCCGGCTCGTCCGTCCGCACGACATCGAGGTGTTCACCGTGCCGGCCGACGACGCGGTGCGCGCGCAGGTGAACCGGCTGCAGCGAGTCGGCTTCGAAGTGCGCGCCGAGATGGTGACCGGCACCGACGCCGCGACGACCGTCCAACTCACCCGCGGGCAGAGCGAGGCGCTCAATCTGACCGAGGGCGTCGCCGTGTGGCTGCGGCCGGTGCCGAACAGCACCGGCCTCACTGTCTGAGGGCGGCGCGCCGGTCGTACCGATGGCAGCGGGCATCGCGGGCCTTTGCAAGGATGGGCCCGTGCAGATATCGGCGAAGACCGACTACGCGGTACGCGCGCTGCTCAGTCTGGCCGCGCGTGAGCCCGAGCTCGTCAAGATCGACGTGATCGTCAGCGAGCAGGGCATGCCGCGCAAGTTCGTCGAGGCGATCCTCGGCGAGCTGCGCCGGGCCGGCATCGTGCGCAGCCAGCGCGGGGCCGACGGCGGGTACGCACTGGCCCGCCCGGCGCGCGAGATCACGCTCGGCTCGGTGCTGCGCGCGGTCGACGGCCCGCTCGCCGAGGTACGCGGCCTGCGCCCGCACGAGACCACGTACGCCGGCGTCGCTGAGCACCTGCCCGAGGTCTGGGTCGCGGTGCGGGCCAGCCTGCGCCGGGTGCTCGACGAGACGACGCTCGCCCAGGTGCTCAGCGGTGCGCTGCCGGCCCACGTCCGCCGGCTCAACGACGCGCCCGACGCGTGGCTGCCGCGCTGACATAGACGGCGTCCGGGCGTACGGTCGGGCTGTGGGTGACATCGGGCCGCAGCAGCAGCACTACGACGTGCTCCCGGTGCCCGCGTACGGCGTCGAGCACGCCGACCCTCGGACTGACACAGCGACCGTTCCGCCACCGCTGCCGATGCCCGAACCGATGCCGTCGCCCGAGCCCATGCCGGGACCGATCCCCGGCCCGGAACCCTCACCCATCCCCGACCCCGGGCCGACGCCGGGTCCGCACCCCGACCCGGCACCGGTGCCCTCCGGCCCGCCCGAGGCCTAGGGACGCGCGGTGGGCGATTTCTCGGGCACCGAGCCGCTGGTCGGCGAGATCGTCGGACTGCGCACCTTCCGCATCGACGACTGCGGGCTACTGCTGCCGCTCTATTCCGACGGCGCCTGGTACGACGGCACCAACACTGCGGTGTGCGCGCCGCCCACCGGCCACCATCCGCGCGGTCCGCACGCCGTGCCGGCCGACGACTGCGAATGCGGGTTCTACGCGTACGGCAGCGCGGTTGCTGCCGCGCAGAACCGGCACACCCGTTATGTGCAGGCGGTCGTGTCGTGCTGGGGCGGCGTGGTCGCAGGCACTCGCGGGGTTCGCGCCGAGCACGCTCGCATCGACGCGATCTGGATCAGCCCGGCGGCACCCGACTGGCTGCGCAAGCGGGTCGCGGTGCGCTACCCGTCGGCTCGGCTGTACGCGGACGAGGCGGCGATGCTCGGCGAGCACCCGCTCACCGAACTGGACTGCTACCGCACGTCGGTGCGCCGGCGGCTCGGTCCCTATCTCGGCGCTGCGCTGATCGGCGCCCTGATCCTGGCCCTGGGCCTGCTGCCGTTCGAGATCCTGCACGCGAGCCTCGCCCTCTGGGCCACCTGGGTGCTGGCCACCGCGGCCACCGCGTTGACGACGGTCTGGCTGCTGCTCGGCAGCCACGGCGCGGGGCACCTCGCCGCGGCGTTCGTCGTCGCCGGCGTGCTCGCGTGGTTGTTGGCGCCCGTCTTCGGGCTGGGCGGCTGGCTGTTGCGGGTTCCCTTGCTGCGTGGGCTGCTCGTGGCCGCGGGTGGCTATCTGCTCGGCCTGCGCCCGCATCACTTCCCGGTGGTGAAGACCGCGCACGAGCGCGCGTTCTGCGGCGTGCGGCCCTGATCCGGCACATCCGTAGGATCGCGGGATGACCACGTCGCGCGCGCTCACGCGACGGCTCGCGCGCGCGACCGGCGGCGGCCTGATCACCCGCACCGTGCTGCCGGGTGGGCTGCGGATCATCACCGAGGCGATGGCCGGCGTCCGCAGCGCCAGCGTCGGCATCTGGGTGCCCGTCGGTTCGCGCGACGAGACCCCGGGCCTGGCCGGCACGAGTCATTTTCTCGAGCACCTGCTGTTCAAGGGGACGACCACCCGCTCCGCGCTCGACATCGCGAGCGCGATGGACGCGATCGGCGGCGAGTTCAACGCGTTCACCGAGAAGGAGCACACCTGCTTCTACGCGACCGTGCTCGACCGCGACGTTCCGCTCGCGCTCGAGATCGTCGCCGACGTGGTGCTCGACGCGACGGTCACCGCGCAGGACATCGACGTCGAGCGCAGTGTCGTCCTCGAAGAGATCGCGATGCGCGACGACGACCCGGGCGACCTGGTGCACGACGAGTTCGCCGCCGCGCTGTTCGGCGACGCGCCGCTGGGCCGGCCGATCCTCGGCACCGAGGAGTCCATCCACGCACTGACGCGGCGCCAGATCCACGGCTATTACCGGCGCCGCTACACCGTCGACGCGATGGTGGTGTCGGTGGCCGGCAACGTCCGGCACGCCGACATAGTGCGGCTGGTGCGCCGCGCGTTCGACGGCCACCTCGACGGGACCCGCCCGCCGCGCTCGGCCGGCACCGGCGTGCATGCTGCGCCGTCGCGACGCGTCACCGTCCGTCCCGACGACACCGAGCAGGCCAACCTGGTGCTCGGCGGGCACGCCCTGTCGCGTCACGATCCGCGCCGTTTCGCCCTCGGCGTGATGTCGGCCGCGCTGGGCGGCGGGATGAGCTCGCGGCTGTTCCAGCGCGTCCGCGAGGAGCGCGGCCTCGCGTATTCGGTGTACTCGTTCGCAAGTGGCTACGCCGACGCCGGTGCGTTCGGCGTGTACGCGGGCTGTCAGCCGGGCAAGACGGAGGAAGTGCTCGCCCTCATCGAATCCGAACTGGACGCTGCCGCCCGCGGCGAGCTGAGCGATGCCGAGTTGGAGCGCGGCAAGGGCCAGATGCGCGGTGCGACCGTCCTCGGGCTCGAGGACGCCGGGTCGCGGATGACACGCATCGGGAAGAGCGAGATCGCGTACGGCGAGGTGATCGGGCTGGACGAGGTGCTCGCGCGCATCGACCGGGTCACGCCGGCAGATGTGGCGACCGTCGCCGCGGAGCTGCTCGAGCGGCCGCGCTGCCTCGCCGTGGTAGGACCGTTCGGTGAACATGACTTCGACGGAGCCGTCTGACACAGGAGGGACGGGCCATGAGTGAGCCGATACGGGTGGGTGTCCTCGGCGCCCGCGGCCGGATGGGCCAGCAGGTGTGCAAGGCCGTCGACGGCGCTCCGGACATGGAGGTCGTCGCGATGGTCGATGCCGGCGACTGGCTGTTCAGCGTCGCGGACGCCGACAGCCAGGTACTCGTCGACTTCACCCATCCGGACGTCGTCATGGACAACGTCCGCTTCGCCATCGACCAGGGCATCCACGCCGTCATCGGCACGACCGGCGTCACCCAGGAGCGCATCGAGACGATTCGTGAGTGGCTCGCCGAGGCGCCCACAAGCATCGGCGTGCTCGTCGCGCCGAACTTCGGCATCGGCGCGGTGCTGTCGATGAGGTTCGCCCAGCTCGCGGCGCGCTTCTACGAATCCGTCGAGGTCGTCGAGCTGCACCACCCGAACAAGGCCGACGCGCCGAGTGGCACCGCGCTGCGCACCGCCGAGCTGATCGCCGATGCCCGCAAGCAGGCGGGGCTCGGCGCGCCGCCGGACGCGACGACGCAGGCGCGGGAGGGATCACGTGGGGCCGACGTGGGTGGGGTGCACGTGCACGCGCTGCGCATCGCAGGCATGGTCGCGCACCAGGAGATCGTGTTCGGCGCCGAGGGGGAGACGCTGACGATCCGGCACGATTCGCTTGACCGCGTCTCGTTCATGCCCGGTGTGCTGCTCGCGGTGCGCAACGTCGCGTCGCGGCCCGGTCTCACCGTCGGACTGGAATCACTGCTGGAACTCTGACTTGCCGCTGCCGGACATCCTCGCGCCCGGCCTGCGGGTGGTGATCGTGGGAACGATCGCGGCACGGCACCGGCGCGAACGCGACCACTACTACGCCGGTGTCGGCAACGCGTTCTGGGTGCTGTTGCACGAGAGCGGGTTGACGCCGCGCGTCCTGACGCCGGAGCAGGACGAGCAATTGCCGTCGTTCGGCATCGGGTTGACCGACCTCGTGTGGACGCCGTCCGGCGAACCGGACCTCGCCGGGCTCGACGCGAAGCTGACGAGCGCGGCACCGGAAGCCGTGGCCTTCGTCAGCAAGACCGCGGCGACGTCGTACGCCCGCGCGGCCGGTGCGCGGCTGCCGCGTGGTTACGGCGAGCTCTCCTGGACGGCTGCCGGTCGTCCGGCGTTCGTGCTGCCCGGCCCGTCCGGCGCGAACAACGGGATGCCGTTGCCGCTGCGCATCGCGATGTGGCGCGACCTCGCCGACTTCCTCGAGGTGCTGTAGTCAGCCGTCTGCCGACAGCTGGACGCGCTCGTCGTCGCTGAGCGGGCGCGACGCGCGCCGTTGGTCGTCGAGTGCGACCATCACGACCCGGCCCAGGCCGACGAGGTTGCCCTCGGCGCGGATCTCGTGCAGCAGGGTGAACGACGACGTGCCGACCTTCTCCACGCAGATGGTGATGTCGACGCTGCGTACCCCGCCGCGGATCTCGCCTTCGTAGTCGCAGGAGGCATGGCGCACCATCAGATGCCCGCGCAGCGTCTTGGGCAGCTTCGTGCGTACGACCTCGACCCGAGCGCTCTCCATGAGCGCGAAGAACGCGACGTTGTTGACGTGGTTGAAGACGTCGAAGTCGCCGAAGCGGGTCTGCACCGTGACGGTCGTCGGCTGCACCGGGAAAGCCTAGGGGCTGGCGGTCAGGAGTGTCCGCCGACATGGGTGTCGAGCCACGTGACGAGCGGGACGACCTTGCGCCACGCCTTGGCGATCTCGGTCTGCGCGCGCTTCGTCGGCAGCCACTCCGGGCAGCCGAGCTCGCGGTGCGCGGTCAGCGACTTGTAGCGCAGGAACTCTGCGCGCGGGTGCTCTTTCGGATACCCGGACGGCACCCGGGTGATCTGCTCGCCGCCGAGTTCGAACTTCGCGCGCCGGACGGAGGAGAGCGTGCGTTCCAGCGCGGCGCCTGCGACATCGTCGGCCACCGCGCGGCGCAACCGGTCGACCTGTGCCGAGTCGGTGTCCCAGTACCCGCCTGCGACGAACAGCCCTGCTGCGGAGATGTGCAGGTACATGCGCGTCTCGGAGAACCAGATGCCCTGGTGCGTCTTGTACGGCGTCTTGTCCTTGCTGAACCGCACATCGCGATAGGGCCGGAAGTACTTCGGCGTGCCGAACTCCGGCTCGAGTGCCGCCGCCAGCGCCTCCAGCGGCGCCTTCACCTGCGCGTCGTAGACGTGCTTGTGCGCCGTCCAGAACGCCTTGCTGTTGTCGGCCTCGAGGTCCTCGTAGAAGTCCAGCGCCGCAGTGGGAATGCCCGTGAAGCTCACCCGAGCACCCTAACTTCGGCGCTCAGTCGGCGAGTTCGGTGTGCACGCGGATCTCGCGCAGCTCACCGTTGCCGGTGTCGAGTGCGCGGACGAGCCCGTCCGGTGCCCAGCCGGCCGAGGTGAGGAAGTCGCGCGTCACGGTGTCGCCCTCGGGCAGCCAGGCGACGACGCGGGTCATGCCGTCGGCGCGGACGTGGTCGATCGCCGCGGCGAGCAGTCGGGAGCCGTGCCCGCGCCGACCCCAGCGCGGCTCGACGACGAGCAACGCCAGCCCAGCCGTCGTCTCCGGCTCGGGATCGGTGGGCTCGAGCTCGTCGGCGGGGCCGATGGCGGCGAACCCGACCCGCCACTGCTGCTCGAGCGCCACGAGGACGTGATGGCGCGGCGTCGGCGGCGCACCGATCGCGTCCGCCCAGCTCGCCGCCGCCGCTTCGGGGGTCAGCCCCTCGAGCACCGGCGCCGGCACGACCTCGGCGTACGCGGCGCGCCAGGTCTCGACCTGGATCCGGCCGAGTTCGGCCGCATCATCGGCCGCCGCGGGGCGCACGCTGACATCTGCCACGTGTCCGACCCTACGAACCGCTCACCGCGACCAGATCACCGCCTGCGGGTCCATGTCGTCGGGCTCACGCAGCGCCCGCGCCAACAGCACCGCGACCACGATGAGCGCCGCGCCGATGAAGATGAACGAGACGCCGGCCGTCGTCGAGTCGGTCGTGGCCTTGTCCATCAGCACGAAGATGCCCGCGACGGCGCCGGCCGCGCCGGCGAAGCAGGTGATGCGCCGCCCGTACCGGCCGCCGTACCAGCAGATCGCGAGCCCGGCGACGATCGCGAGCACACCGACACCGGCCTCGTGGATGTCGGGACTCCACGCCACGATCCCGCTCGCCAGCGCGCCGAAGGCGGGGTAGACGAAGGCGGTCGCAGGCCCGTGCTTGCCGCGGCGGTCGAGCGCGTACGCGATGACGTAGTACCCGAGCCCGAAGCAGAACGCGATCGCGGCGATCGTGCCCAAGCCGTGGAAGCGGGGGACGAATCCCGGGCCCACGCCACTGACGCCGAAGTTGCTGCTGGTGAGGTTCTTGACCAGGACGTAGGTGTAGAAGCCCTGTGCGGCGAGGAAGACGAAGAACGTGTGCCCGCGCGCGCCCGGCACCAGCAGGTAGGTCGCGAGCCACGCGATGACCGAGACCCAGAAGATGGCGTCGAAGTTGATCGGGAACGGCCGGTCGGTCACGTCGAGCGTCAGAAAGGCGAGGGTGAGCGGCCAGCCGAGGCCGATCGCGACGACCCCGGCGGTCGCCAGCGGGCCTCGTCCGGCGCGCACGACGACGACGTAGCCGACGATGGTGATGACCGCGCCCAGCGCGCCGCCGAGCAGGTTGCGGTTCGTCGAAAGACCGTTCGACAACCCGTGTGCCCAGTAGTCAGCGCCCCACAGCACGATGCCGAGCAGCATCAGGCCCGCGCCGGTGCCGGCCAGGCCGACGGTGAAGCGCGGCTCCGGGCGGCGCCGGGTGCGGTCGCCGAGCCGGGTGATCATGCCCGCGAACGCGGGCCGCGCGGGCTGCGGCGGTGGCGGCGGGCCGCCCTGGTACGGGCCGGTCGGGTACTGGGGCCCACCGTCATCGGGCGGTGGCGGTGGGGCACCGAAGTCGCTCATGACCGCAGAGCCTAGGTCGGTGCGGGCCGTCATATGTGCAGGCTGTGCACCCGCGCGCGTCAGGACTGCTGCTCGGCGCTCTCCCTTGCGAACGCCTGGGCCTCTGCGCGCTCGCGCCGCCGCTTGCGCAGATGCAGCAACACGTAGCCGAGCACTACGACGGCCAGCACGGCCAGCGGTGCCCAGGTGAGCGCCTTGCCGACGGTGTCCAGCGACTTCGAGAACGCGTACCCGAGCAGCACGCAGCCCGGCGCCCAGATGAGCCCGCCGGCCGCGTTCCACACCAGAAAGGTGCGGTAACGCATGCCGCTCATTCCGGCCATGGACGGCACGAGCGCGCGGAACAGGGCGGTCAGGCGGCCGAGGAGCACGGCCTTTCCGCCGTGCCGCAACAGGAACCCGTCGACCATGGCCCAGCGGTGCTCGCCGACCCAGGTGCCGAGGCGCGATCGGCGCACCCTCGGGCCGAAGTGCCTGCCGAACTCGTACCCGACCGAGTCACCGCCGACGGCGGCAACGACGGCGACCACGATCATCACCCAGAGGTTCAGCGTGCCGTGCTGCGCGAAGACGCCGGCCACGAGCAGCGCAGTCTCGCCCGGCAGCACCAGGCCGACCAGGATCGCAGCCTCGCCGAAGCAAAGCGCGCCGGCGATGACGTAGAGCCACGCCCCGACAGCGTCCCCCACCCGCTCCACGAGGTGCTCGAACATCCCGTGATGCTCCCACGTCGCTGTGTGAGTCGCTGTGAGCGTCACTGTCCGAACCCGCCTCTAGTGTCTCGGTATGGCCGCGACCTCGACGCTGTCCGTCGCCCAGGCGCGGCGCATCGCGCTTGCGGGGCAGGGTTTCGCCGACCCGCGGCCCACCGGCCGCGTCACCGCGCGCCACATCCGCCGCGTGCTCGGCCAGATCGCGATCCTGCAGATCGACTCGGTGAACGTGTTCTCCCGCGCGCACTACCTGCCGATCTTCGCGCGGCTCGGCCCGTACCCACGCGACGTGCTCGACCAGCTGACCGCCTACACGGCCTGGCCCAAGCGACGCGCGATGTTCGAGTACTGGGCGCACGCCGCCTCACTGGTCCCGGTGGAGTACCAGCCGCTGCTGCGCTGGCGCATGGCTCGCGCGCACATCGAGCCATGGCCCGCGATCCGGCGCATCGCGCAGGACAATCCGCAGTTGCTCGACGACCTCATCGCGATGCTCTCCGAGCAGGGCCCCATCACGGCGGGTGACACCGGCATTCCGCGCCCGGCGCCGCGTCCCGGCCACATGTGGAACTGGCACGACGGCAAGATCGCGCTCGAGTACCTGTTCTACGAGGGACGCGTGAGCACCGCGAAGCGGGTCAACTTCGAGCGCTACTACGACCTCACCGAGCGGGTGCTGCCGCCTGAGGTGCTCGAGGCACCGACACCGAGCGACGCCGAGGCGATGCGTGAGCTCTTGCGCATCAGCGCCCGCGCGCTCGGGGTAGCGACCGAGCCCGACCTGCGTGACTACTTCCGCGTCTCGCACGCGGCCAGCAAGGTTGCCGTCGCCGAACTTGTCGAGGCCGGCGAGCTGGTGCCCGTCGAGGTGACCGGCTGGGCCGCGCCCGCCTACTTGTGGCACGAGGCGCGCCGCCCGCGCCGTATCGCGGCCCGGGCGCTGCTGTCGCCCTTCGACTCGCTCGTCTGGTACCGCCAACGCACCGAGCGGTTGTTCGGGTTCCAGTACCGCATCGAGATCTACACGCCCGAACCGAAGCGCGTGTACGGCTACTACGTGCTGCCGTTCCTGCTCGGCGACACCCTCGTCGGACGCGTCGACCTCAAGGCCGACCGGCAGGCCGGCGTACTGCGCGTGCAGAGCACCTGGATCGAGCTCGGCCACGACCCGGCCCACGTCGCCGCGGAGCTCGCGGCCGAACTCGCCGTCACCGCGTCCTGGCTCTCCCTCGACAGCATCGAGGTGAAGCCGCGCGGCGACCTTGCCAAGGAGCTCGCCGCCGCGGTCGGCGAGATAGTAAGTTGATGCTGACGATATCGTCAGCGCGTGCGTACTACTTCTCCTGAACGGATCAGGCAGGCCGGCGCCGTTCGGCGGGCCGTCACATCGCTCGCCTCGCGGGCGCGCGTCGAGCGTGGCGGCGAACTGAGCCTGAACCAGGTCGCGGTGCTCGGCCGGGTCATCAAGGACGGCCCGGTGACGCCGGGCGAGGTCGCGCTACGGCTCGGCATGCTGCCGCAATCGCTGACCCGCACGTTCGCCGCGCTCGAGGCGGCCGGTTACGTCGCCCGGATGCCCGATCCGGGTGACGGGCGGCAGTCGTTGCTCGCGGTCACGCCGGAGGGGCGCGCCGCGATGCGCGCCGAGATGGCACCGCGCGACCGCTGGGTCGCCCGGGCGATGGACGCGGCGCTGACCTCGGACGAGCGGGCGGCGCTGGTCGCGGCGGCCGAACTGATCGAGCGGCTCGTCGAGTGGGGCGGCGGCGTCGCGATGGCCGAGCGATGAGCCTCCCGGCAACGCTGCGGACGGCCGACGACCAACACGACGACGTCGCGCTGCGGCGCATCGGCGGGCTGTTCACGCCGTACCGATGGCAGATCGCGGCCCTCGTCGCGGTCGCCGCCGCGCAGGCAGCGGCGAACGTCGCCTCGCCGTTCCTGCTGCGCGAGATCATCGACCGCGCGCTGCCCGAGCGCAGCGCCTCGCTGGTGAGCTGGCTGGCCGGCGGCATGCTGGTCGCCTCGGCTGCTGGCGCGGTGCTCGGCGTGGTGACGACCTGGCTGTCCAACCTCGTCGGGCAGCACGTGATGCACGACCTGCGGGTGGCGGTTTACACACACCTGCAGCGGATGTCACTGCGCTTCTTCACGCGTGCCCGCGCCGGCGAGTTGCAATCGCGCATCGCCAACGATGTCGGCGGCGTCGACAATGTCGTCACGAACACCGCGAGCTCGATCGTGCAGAACGTGTTCGCCGGCACCGCCGTCGCGATCGCGGCACTGATCATGGAATGGAAGCTCGCGCTCATCTGCCTCGTCGTCATCCCGGCGTTCCTGCTGTTCTCCCTGCGACTCGGCAAGCAGCGGCGTGGCATCGCCCGCGGCCGGCAGCGGCGGCTGGCCGGCATGACCGGCCTCGTCGAGGAGTCGCTCTCCGTCGCCGGTGTGCTCCTCACCAAGACACTCGGCCGCCAGCAGGACGTCGTCGACCGGTTCGCCGCCGAGTCGCGGGAGCTGTCCGACACCGAGATGCGCGCGGCGATGAGCGGCAAGTGGATCCTCTCGAGCCGCCGCGCGACCCTCACCATGGTGCCGGCGATCGTGTACTGGATCGCCGGCCTCGCGCTGGCGCACGGCGCCGCACCGATCTCGATCGGCACCGCCGTCGCGTTCACGAGCATGCTCAACCGCTTGGTCGCGCCGACGACCGCGCTGCAGAGCATCGGGGTGCAGGTATCGACGTCGCTCGCGCTCTTCCAACGGATCTTCGAGGTGCTCGACCTGCCCGTCGACGTCACCGAGTCGCCTACCGCGCGGACGTTGGCCGAGGTCCGCGGCGACGTCACGCTCGAGCACGTCTGGTTCCGCTACGACGCAGACACGGACTGGACGCTGCGCGACATCGACCTGCACGTCCCGGCCGGCACGACGACCGCGATCGTCGGCGAGACCGGCGCCGGGAAGACAACGCTGGCCTACCTGCTGGCCCGGCTCTACGACCCCGATCGCGGCGCGGTGCGACTCGACGGCGCCGATCTGCGCGAACTCACGACAGCGACGGTTGCGGACGCCTTCGGGTTCGTCGCGCAGGACACGTACCTCTTCCACGACACGGTCGCGGCCAACCTGCGCTTCGCCGCGCCGGGCGCGTCCGACGAAGAGCTCGCCGCCGCCGCCCGGGCCGCGCACATCCACGACCTGCTCGAGCGGCTGCCCGAGGGCTACGACACGGTCGTCGGCGCGCGCGGCTACCGTTTCTCGGGCGGCGAACGGCAGCGGCTCGCGATCGCGCGGATGTTGCTGCGCAATCCGCGGGTGCTCGTGCTCGACGAGGCGACGAGCGCGCTCGACAACGAGACCGAACGCGCGGTGCAGGCCGCGATCGGCGAGCTGTCCGTCGGCCGGACCACGATCGCGATCGCGCACCGGCTCTCGACGGTGCGGCACGCCGACCAGATCGTGGTCCTCGACCGCGGCCAGGTCGTCGAGCGCGGTACGCACGACGAACTGCTCGCCTCGGGCGGCCGCTATGCGGTGCTGGCCGGCGCGCTGATCAGGTAGCGCGGCGCTCTACCCATGGTTCGCTCGCAGGCGTCGCTCACGCCGCGCGGAACAGCCGCACGTCCCCGCTGCCGGTGCGGGCCTTGATGTGGATGGGTTTCGCGGACGGCTTCGGTGCGTCGTCGATCGGCAGCTCCGAGCGGACGCGGCCGGAACCGGTCGTCACGTTCAGCTCGGCCGCGACGCCCGCGGGCAGCCCGATCTCCAGACCGCCCGATCCGCTTGCCAGGTCGACGTCGCCGTGCACCGCGCCGAGCTTCGCGCTGCCCGAGCCGCAGCGCGCGTGCACGACGCCGTGCACGACGCGGGCCTGCAGGTTGCCGCTGCCACAGCCGGAGGACAGCGCGCCGCCGATCTCGCCGAACTCGCAATCGCCGGAGCCCGACCGCAGCTGCACCGAGCCGGTGACCTCGACGATCTTCGCGACGCCGCTGCCGAAACGTACGCGCAGATCGCCGGCGATGCGGCGTACGGCAGCTTCGGCGGCACCGAAGGCGATGTCGGCGCTGCCGACGTCGCCGGGGATGCGGATCGGCGCGGTGAAGGTGCTGATCTTGACGGGCGTGTCGGTGGGTACGACCACGTGCAGATCGAGGCCGGCCTTACCGCGCAGGCCGCCGAACACCGCGAGGTCGAAGATGCCGCCCTGGCGCGGGGCGTGCACCACGAGGGTGTCGCCACGCATCTCGACGGCCGTCTGCTCGAGCAGGTCGCCGGCGTTCTTGCCGGGCTCGAGACGCACGCTCGCCTCGGTGAGATTGTCCGCGGTCTCGACCGTCACCGAGCCGTGCGCGAGGCGCACGTCCAGCTTGATCGGGCCGCTGATCGGGAACGAGTGCATAGGCATGGGGGAGTCCGTCCTTGTCCGTCGAAGTCTTAGCCGTTGATCCAGCCGGTGACCCGGTGGGTGTTGCCCTGGCGCTGCCGGCCGCGCCCGCCGGGGCCGAACCCCGCGTTGAGCCAGGTGTTGAACGGGCCGGGTTCGAGGGCGGCGTTGGCCGCGCGCACCAGCCAGGTGTTCACCGACACGCCGTCGCGTTCGGCAGCGGCGTCGATGTCGGCCTTGAGCGCCTCGGTCAGCCGCAGCGAGATTCGCGCGCTCGGGTCGCCCTCCTCGCGGCGCGCGTCGGCCGGTGCGTCCGCGGCGACCGCGGCGTGCACCTCGACGGCGATCTCGTCCGCGTCGAGGCGGACCGAGACCCCAGGTGAGCCGGGGTAGTCGAGCAGCGCCGCGGTGATCTCGCCGGATGCCTCGGTGAGGGCGTTGAGGACCGCAAGGCGGACGGCCGGGGTGGCCGCGGTGGCGAGCGCGTCGGCGATCTCGCGGGTGCGCTCGTCGCCGAGGGCGGCGGCGGCGCGCAGTTGCTCGTGGACTTGTGCGATATGGGTGTCGAGCTGCATGATGTCACTATGACAGCACTGATGCCGTCATGGCAATGGCATAGGTTCATGGCCATCCCGGAACCCGGTCTGCGCGCCGTCCGCGTGTCGTCGCCGGTGCCGGTTACGCTCGGGTCCCACACCGAGGATCGCGACGAAAACAGGGAGCACGGCGTGCCAGACCCCGCCCATGATTCGGCTAGCAAGCGTCGCCGAGTTGTCCCTTTGAAGGTCCAGGCGATCGCCTGGACGCATTTCGAACCACCTGCGGACGTGCCCTGGGATACCGATGCCGACGGCGGCGAGGCGCTTGCCGAGTTCGCCGGCCGGGCCTGCTACCAGTCGTGGAAGAAGCCGAATCCGGCCACCGCGACGAACGCCGGCTACCTGAAGCACATCCTCGAGGTGGGCCACCTCTCCGTACTCGAACACGGCTCGGTGACCTTCTACCTGTCTGGCATCTCACGCTCGCTGACGCACGAGCTCATCCGGCACCGGCACTTCAGCTACTCGCAGCTCTCGCAGCGCTACGTGCCGGAGAAGGACGCGGCGATGGTCGAGCCCGACGTCATCGCCGAGGATCCCGAGCTGCACGCGAAGTTCGTCGCCGCGTCCGAGGCTGCGGTGGCCGCCTACACCGAGCTGCTCGAGGGCCTGGAGAAGAAGTTCGCCGACGTCGAGCACGCCACGCTGCGCCGCAAGCAGGCGCGGCAGGCCGCGCGCGCCGTGCTGCCCAACGCCACCGAGACCCGCATCGTCGTCACCGGCAACTACCGCGCGTGGCGGCACTTCGTCGCGATGCGCGCGTCCGAGCACGCCGACGTCGAGATCCGCGAGCTGGCGATCACCTGCCTGCGCGAGCTCAAGCGCGTCGCACCGAACGCCTTCGCCGACTTCGAGATCACCGCGCTGCCCGACGGCACCGAGGTCGCCTCGAGTCCGTTCGTTTCAGAAGGCTGAGCGTCACGGAGGGGTAGCGGTAACTTAAGGCTATGGCCGCACTCTCCGAGCCGGGCCGCCCGTTCGGCCGCGTGCTCACCGCGATGGTCACGCCGTTCGACGTCTCGGGCGCGCTCGACCTGAAGCGGGCCGCCGAGCTGGCCACCTATCTCGTCGACGAGCAGGGCAACGACGCGCTCGTCATCAGCGGCACCGGTGGCGAGTCGCCGACGACCACCGATGCGGAGAAGTCCGACCTGCTGACGGCAGTGGTCGAGGCGGTCGGCGACCGGGCGCAGATCGTGGCCGGCGTCGGCACGTTCGACACCGTGCATTCGGTCCACCTGGCGCAGCAGGCGGCCAAGGCCGGCGCGCACGCGTTGCTCGTCGTTACGCCGTACTACTCGCGCCCGCCGCAGGCAGGGCTGCTCGCGCACTTCCGTGCCGTCGCCGACGCCACCGACCTGCCGAACCTGCTCTACGACATCCCGGTGCGCACCGGCACCGCGATCCCGACCGACATGCTGATCGAACTGGCCGCGCACGAGCGGATCGTCGGTGTCAAGGACGCCAAGGGCGATCTCGCCGGCACGGCTCGGGTGCTCGCCGAGACCGACCTCGCGTTCTACAGCGGCAACGACGCCGACACGCTGCCGCTGCTGTCGATCGGCGCCGTCGGTGTGGTGGGCACGGCCACGCACTTCTGCGGCCGCGAGGTCAAGGCGATGATCCAGGCCCACGAGCGCGGCGACGTCGCCGAGGCGCTGCGCCTGCACCGCCGGCTGCTGCCGATCCTGACCGGCATCTTCCGCACCCAGGGCACGATCCTGGTCAAGGCCGGGCTGCGGCTGCGCGGCTTCGACGTCGGCCCGGTGCGGCTGCCCCTGGTCGACGCCACCGACCACGAACTCAGTCATCTCAAGCAGGACCTCGCCGCCGCCGGGTTGTGAATCGACGCGCCTCCCCACCAACCCTCTAGTTCAGGGTTAGCGTTGCTGGGTGAGTACGAGTACCCGCACCCGTCCGCCGGCGCGCAGTTCCGGCGGCCGGGCCAAGCCGAAGCCGAAGCGGCGGCACTCGCCGCTGGCCCTGCCGTTCATCGGTATCGGACGCGCCGTCGCCGCGATCTGGCGGGGCCTGGCCGCGATGATCGGTGGCACGGCACGCGCCGCGGGCCGTAACGCGGCCACCGCGCGCGACCTGGCGCCCGAACACCGCCGCGACGGGGCCGCGCTCGGCGTGCTCGCCTTCGGGCTGATCAGCGCGATGGCCGTCTGGTTCCACGCGGCCGGGCCCATCGGCCACGCGATCGACACGACCTTCCGGGCGGTCGTCGGCAACGGCGCGGTGCTGCTGCCGCTCGCCTTGTTCGCGGTCGGCGCACACATGCTGCGCCAGGCGCCGGAGCCCGAGTCGCGCGGGCGCATCGTCGTCGGCTCGACGGCGCTCGTCATTTCGGTGCTCGGTCTGTTCGACGTCTGGGCGGACGACCCCTCGACCGCGCACGGCCGCGCGCACGGCGGCGGCCTCATCGGCACCGCGGTCGGCAAGCCGCTCACGGCGGGGCTGTCGGCGATGCTGACCGTGCCGGTGCTCGCCGTCGTCGGTGCGTTCGGCATCCTCGTGATCACCGCGACCCCGATCAGCGTGCTGGCCGGCTACCTCGGCGAGCTGTTCGGGCTGCGGCGGACCCCACCCGAGCTCGAGGTCGTCGAGGAGAAGGTCGCCAAGAAGCGCCGCCGCCGCACGCCTGAGCTCGCCGACCCGGACGCCGAGACCGGGCAGATCCCCGACGGCGAGACTGCGATCATCGATGTGCCCGCGGCGCCGAAGCCGCGCAAGCCGCGCACGCCGAAATCAGCGGAGCCCGAGCTTCCTCCCATCGACCGCCCGACCCAGCTCGAGCTGTCCGGCGGCGCGGGTCTCTACACGCTGCCCAGCCTGACGACGCTCGCGCAGGGCTCGCCGCACCTGGCGCACACCAAGGCCAACGACGAGGTCATCGCCGCACTGCAGCAGGTCTTCGCCGAGTTCGATGTCGACTGCGCGGTCACGGGGTTCACCCGCGGCCCGACCGTCACCCGCTACGAGGTCTCGCTCGGGCCCGGCGTGAAGGTCGAGCGCATCACCAACCTGACCCGCAACATCGCGTACGCGGTGAAGAGCGCCGAGGTGCGCATCCTCAGCCCGATCCCCGGCAAGAGCGCGGTCGGCGTCGAGATCCCGAACGCCGATCCCGAGATCGTCATGCTCGGCGACGTGCTGCGCGCGCCGGTCGCCCAACGCGATCACCACCCGATGCTCGTCGCGCTCGGCAAGGACGTCGAAGGCGGCTTCATCGTCGCCAACCTGACCCGCATGCCGCACCTGCTGATCGCCGGCGCCACCGGTGCCGGCAAGTCGAGCTGCGTCAACACGATGATCTTGTCGATCCTCACCCGCTCGACGCCCGACCAGGTGCGCATGGTGCTCATCGACCCGAAGCGGGTGGAGTTCACCGCCTACCAGGGCATTCCGCATCTCGTCACGCCGGTGATCACGAACCCGAAGAAGGCGGCCGACGCGCTGCAGTGGGTCGTGCGCGAGATGGACATGCGCTACGAGGACATGGAGTCCTCCGGCGTGCGGCACATCGACGACTTCAACAAGAAGGTGCGCAGCGGCGAACTCAAGGCACCGCCGGGTTCGGAACGCGTGTACGCCACGTACCCGTACCTGCTGGTGATCATCGACGAGCTCGCCGACCTGATGATGATCGCGCCGCGTGACGTCGAGGACGCGATCGTGCGCATCACCCAGCTCGCGCGCGCGGCGGGCATCCATCTCGTTATTGCCACGCAGCGTCCGTCCGTCGACGTCGTCACCGGCCTGATCAAGGCGAACGTGCCGTCGCGGCTCGGGTTCAAGACCGCGTCGCTCGCCGACTCGCGGGTGATCCTCGACCAGAACGGCGCGGAGAAGCTGCTCGGCAAGGGCGACGCGCTGTTCCTGCCGATGGGCGCGGCGAAGCCGGCGCGCATGCAGGGCGCATACGTCACCGACGCCGAGATCCACGCCATCGTCGACCACTGCAAGAAGCAGCTCGAGCCGTCCTACCGGGAGGACGTCACCGCGGCACAGGCGGCGCGCAAGGAGATCGACGAGGACATCGGCGACGACCTCGACCTGTTCCTGTCGGCCGTGGAACTCGTCGTCTCGACGCAGTTCGGGTCGACGTCCATGCTGCAGCGCAAGCTGCGGGTCGGCTTCGCGAAGGCCGGCCGGCTGATGGACCTGATGGAGTCGCGCGGCATCGTCGGCCCGTCCGAAGGCTCGAAGGCGCGCGAGGTGCTGGTCGTGCCGGACGAGCTCGCCGGATTGCTCTATGCACTGCGCAACGGCGGCAGCGCCGACGACCTCGTGGCCGGCGACGACGACGAGCCCGACGACGAGCCCGATTCTCTGCACGCCGAATCGGGCTGACAAAACGAGTTGTCGCGGCGTGCGGGCGGCCCGCTACGTTGGCCGTCATGAGTGGGCAGCCGGCGATCTTGGTTGAGGGCGTCACCAAGTCCTTCGGTACCGTGCAGGCCTTACGCGGCATCGATCTCGCCGTCCCGGCGGGCACGGTGCTCGGGCTGCTCGGGCCGAACGGCGCGGGCAAGACCACCGCGGTGCGCGTGCTCACGACCTTGCTGCGGCCCGACGGCGGCCGGGCGACGGTGAACGGCTTCGACGTGGTGCGCCAGCCCGCCGACGTGCGCCGTTCCATCGGGCTGGCCGGCCAGTCCGCGGCCATTCAGGAGGAACTCACCGGGCGCGAGAACCTCGAGATCATCGGACGGCTCTACCACCTGTCCTGGCCCGACGCGCGGCGGCGGGCGGTCGAGCTACTCGACCAGTTCGATCTCAGTGACGCGGCCGATCGCGCCGCCAAGACCTACTCCGGTGGCATGCAGCGCCGCCTCGACCTCGCGGCGAGCCTCGTCGGCCGCCCGACGGTGCTGTTCCTCGACGAGCCGACCACCGGGCTCGACCCGCGGGCGCGCATCGGCATGTGGGGCGTCATCCGCAACCTGGTGTCGACCGGCACCACGCTGCTGCTCACCACGCAGTACCTCGACGAGGCGGACGAGCTCGCCGATGAGATCGTGGTGATCGACCACGGCGTCGTGATCGCCGCCGGCACGGCCGAGGAACTGAAGAACCGGGTCGGTGGCGACGTCCTCGAGTTCAGCGTCCCCGACGCGTCCGCGGTGCCGAAAGCGCTGGCCGCGGTGGCCGAGGTCGGCGAGGGCGAGCCGCACGTCGACGAGACGACGGGGCGTATCAGCGTGCCGGTCGGCGCGGGCGGTTCCGACGCGTTGGTCGCTGCGGTGCGTGCGCTCGATGCCGCGACGCTGCAGGTGCAGGGGTTGACCATCCGCCGGCCGTCCCTCGACGACGTGTTCCTCGCCGTCACCGGGCACGCCGCCGAAGAGAACGAGGTGCAGCCGGCCGGGCGTGCCCGGCGCCGAACCGGCCGCCGCCCCGGGAAGAAGCAGCAATGAGCACCGCGGAGCTCGCCGCCCCCGGCACGGGCACCCCGCCGCTCGGCGTGCGGGCGCGTTGGGCGATCAGCGACACGCTGACGATCACCCGGCGCAACCTGATGATCTGGACGCGGGTGCCCGCCTACATCGCGTTCACCGTCATCCAGCCCGTGCTGTTCGTGCTGATGTTCCGCTACGTGTTCGGCGGCGCGATCCCGGTGCACGTCAAGGGCGGCTACGTGAACTTCCTGATGCCCGGCATCATCGGGCAGACCGCGGCGTTCGCGACGTTCGGCACCGCGATCGCGTTGGCGATCGAACTGCAGAAGGGGGTCATCGACCGGCTGCGCTCGATGCCGATGGCGCGTTCGGCGGTACTGGCCGGGCGCCTTGTCGCCGACACCGGCCGCATGTTCATCACGATCCTGATCATCGTCGCCGTCGGCTACGCGGTGGGCTTCCGCTTCGAGAACGGCTTCGCGGCCGCCGTCGCGATGGTGCTGCTGGCGACGCTGTTCGGTGCCTGCATGTCGTGCATCGCGGCCTTCACCGGGCTCGCGATCAAGGACGAGGAGGCGGTGCAGGCCTTCGGCATGATCTGGCTCTTCCCGCTCACGTTCCTGAGCTCGGCATTCGTCCCGATCCGGACGATGCCGGGCTGGCTGCAGGCGTTCGCGAACAACCAGCCGGTGACCCATGTGGTCGACACGATGCGCGCGCTCGCGCTGGGCGGGCCGGTCGAGGCGAACCTGTGGAAGAGCCTGGCCTGGTTGGGCGGCATCCTCATCGTGTTCGCACCGCTGTCGGTGCGCGCCTACCGCCGGGTGGGGTGAGCCGTCAGCTGCTGCGGCGGTGCCGACCCGTGTAGAACATCGACAGCACGGAGAGCCGGCGCAGGCCGGGCTTGCGGTGCTTGCCGAGGTACGCCTCGTCCTCGGTGGCAAGGCCGGCCGCGGACGGGGTCCACGGCTTGTACGCCGGTTCGATGCGGTCCAGCGTCGCCATCCGAATCACCTCCGTGCCGACGACGCTAACCGCTGCGACGCCTGTGACTCGTGAGACACGCGGGATCTCAGGAGAGATTGAGCAGCATCCGGGTATTGCCGAGGGTGTTCGGCTTGACGTACTCCAGGCCGAGGAACTCGGCGACTCCCGGGTCGTACGAGCGGCGCAGCGCGTCATAGGTGTCGTGGTCGACCGGTGCGCCGTCGATCGGCACGAATCCGGCGCGGGCGAAGAAGTCGGTGTGGAAGGTCAGCGCGAACAGCCGGGACAGCCCGAGCTCGCGCGCGGTCGCGATGAGCCCGTCGAGCAGCTGCCGCCCGATGCGCGCCTCGATGTGGTCGGGGTGCACGGCCAGCGTGCGTACTTCGCCGAGGTCGGCCCACAACACGTGGAGCGCTCCGCAACCGACGACCCGCCCGTCGGCCTCCGCCACGAGGAAGTCCTGCACGTCCTCGTACAGCGTCACCAGTTCCTTGGCGAGCAGCTTTCGCCCCGAGCCGGCGTAGATGTCCACGATCGTCTTGATCGCCGGCACGTCCGGCGTGCGGGCGCGGCGGACGACAACGGGCACGAACGAACGGTAGCGAGGCGTCCCTCAGCAGTGCAGTCCGGGCAGCCCCGTCGTATCGAGGCGCACCGCGGCGGTCGGGGATTCCTTGAAGTTGCCGGCGAAGCGGTAGGGGACGACCACGCCCGCGCCGGACACGGCGTACGGCTGCAACCCGGTTAGCACCGCGTGCGCGCCGGTGCCCGCATCGAGCAGTTGGTCGACCTTGTTCGGATCGAAGTTCTCGTCGGCGGTGTCGGTGTACACGACGAACCGGCCGGCCACCGCGACGAGCGACGGTTGCACGCCGCGCGGGAACGAGATCTCGGTGACGGTGTTCTGCCCGGGCGCCCACCACGCGACCTGCCGGCCGGCGAGCCAGGCGTACGCCGAGCCGTCGGTGATGAGCGAGTTGCGGCCGGCCGTGGTCGTCATCGCGTCCTGAACGGCTGCGGGCACGTCGCGCGGGATGACGATCTGGCCCTTCGCATCCCACGCGAGCGAGATGCCGAGCGCGGTGAGCGATGGCGGGCCGACGGTGCCGCTGAACACGTCGCGGACCTGGCCCGTCACCACGTCGTAGTCCCGGAGCGTGCCGGTCCGGTTCGCGTATCTGGTCTTGACATCCCAGTACACGTGTCGGCCGGAGATCACCGAGCCGTCGATCGTGCGCCGCCCGTTGCGGATATCGGACTCCTGCACCGAATCCAGCAACGTCGAGTGCAGGTTGCGCAGGTCGACGAGCACGACCTCGAGGTCGGTGCCGAGGACGCCGTTCGCGTTGCGCGGAAGACGCTGCAGGTCGATCACCGCGTAGTCGCCCTCGATGCTTGCGTGCTGCACCTGGTTCTGGTCCGGTTGGGGTACCGAGAAGATCGGGCGCGGCGCACCCGATGTGCCGACCACCGCGACATCGCGCGAGGTGCCGAAGTCACGCGCGACCAGCAGCTGCCGCCCGTCGGCCGAGATGGCAAGCGGCATTGCACTGTCGGCGCCGTACCGCGACGCGTCGTGCTGTACTGCGGTGGCCCACTGAGCCGGCAATGACGTTTGGCAGGCGCTCATGCCGTTCGGGGCCGGCTGCGTCGGTGCCGGGGAACCCGACCGGGTCGACGTCGGCACCGGCGTCGGCGACGGATGTGTCGGGGTGCTGTGCCGTGTGGCCCGGATGCCCAGGACCGTGGCGACGACAACCGCGATCACCGCGGCCGCGGCGAGCAACGGCAGCCAGCGGCGCGCGGGACGGCGCAGGTCGGTCACCGGCGGCACCGGCGCCGCCTCGCGCACGTCCTGCGCGTGCGAGGCGAGCGTGGCGCGCAGCAGGTCTTCGAGTTCGGTGTCGGTCTTCATCGCTCGTCCTCGACAGTGGGGTTGAGCGCGGGGTGGTCGCGCAGCGTGGCGAAGGCGCGTGAGGCGAGGCTGCGCACCGTTCCGAGACTCGCGCCGATCACGGCCGCGATCTGCTCGTCGGGCAGGTCGACGTAGTAGCGCAGGACGAGCACGGTGCGCTGCCGGTCGGGCAGCGTGGCAAGCGTGCGCCACATCGCGTCCTGCTCGTCGGGGGTCGTCATCTCGATCGCGCGTTCGGGCAGTTGTGCCGTCGCGAGTTCGCGCGACGATCGGCGCCGGCCGCGAGAGACGAACGCGTTGACGATCGCGCGCCGGGCATATGCCACCGGCGCGTCGACCGGCAGCGCATCGCCGTAGCGGCGGTACAGGGACAGGTAGGTGTCCTGGACGAGGTCTTCGGCGAGGCCGCGGTCGCCGCACAGCACATAGGCGAACTTGGTCAGGGCGAGACCGTGCGTACCCGCGAAGCCGGCGAGGGTAGTCACCTCGGCCTCCCGGACCAGCGCCGCAACGCGTGGCATCTCCACGTCGGCTAAGACGCTATTGCCGTCCGGTTCTGCTGCACGAGCGATCGGCCGCGTGTCGGTACGCAGGTAATCTGCTGTGGTGCCCCAGCCCGCTCGCAACGTCGCGCTCGTGACGCTGGGCTGTGCGCGCAACGAGGTCGACTCCGAGGAGCTGGCGGGCCGGCTCGGTGGCGGCGGTTGGCAGCTCGTCGCCGATCCCGAGACCGCCGACGTCGTGGTGGTCAACACCTGTGGCTTCATCGACTCGGCGAAGAAGGACTCGTTCGACACGCTGCTCGCCGCGGCGGACACCGGC
>JAICKR010000132.1 GCA_025927835.1 Jatrophihabitans sp.
ATCCCGTGCGGCACCATCGGCTCGTCGGCCGGGTAGTCCTTCGGGTGGAAGTCCTTCACCTGGCCGGCGATCGGATAGGCGTTGGCGTGCGGGATGTGCACGCCGGCGTTCCCGAATCCCATGCCGGCGAAGGTCGCGGCCAGCGCCATCTGCCGGCGCGCGTCGACGTCGTCCCCGTGCTGCACCGCGCGGCGGAAGGCGCCGGCCAGCAGCGACAGAGCGCGCTCGGACCACATGTCCGAGATCGGGTTCGACCCGCAGTACGGCACGCGTTGCTCGGGCCGCTTGCGGTCGACGGCCGAGTACGGACGCGCGGTGTAGCTCTCGAGCGCGTGGCAGAGGATGTCCATCCCCGCGGCCGCGGTCACGCCGGCCGGCTGGGTGAGGGTGAGCAGCGGGTCGACGACGGCGAGGGTCGGCCGCAGCCGCGCATGGCTGATGCCGCTCTTGACCTTGAGGTCGAGGATGTCGAGGACGCAGACCGGGGTGCTCTCGGAGCCGGTGCCGGCGGTCGTGGGCACCGCGACCAGCGGGTGCAGCGCGTTGACCGGCGCGCGCCCGCCGCCCACCGGCGCGTTGACGTAGTCGAGCACCTCGCCGGGGTTCGTGAGCAGCAGGTTCACCGCCTTCGCGGTGTCGATCGCCGACCCGCCGCCCACCGCGACGAACGCGTCCCACGGCCCGTGCGCACGCGCCCAGTCGACCGCGTCCTGCATGCTCGCGTCCGTCGGCTCGATGCGCACGCCGTCGAAAACCGCCGCCTCGACGCCGAAGCGAGCCATCTGTTCGGCCACCCGCTGCGGCAGGCCGGTGCCGGCCACGCCGGGGTCGGTGATCACCAGGGCGCGGCGGGCACCGAGCTGGGCGAGGTCGTAGCCGATCTCGTCGGACGCGCCGTCGCCGAACTTGAGCGCCGGCGCGCCATAGGTGAAGACCGACTCGCTCATGCCTCGTCGGCGAAGCCGGGCTGCCAGGTCTCGGCCAGCGAGCGGTACGGCGCGGTCGCGCCGAGTTGGCACAGCACTCCGATGGAACCCAGCGTCACCCGGTGGATCAGCAGGTAGGACGGCGGCAGGTTGAGCAGCCGGCCCACCCGCGCCTCGGCGCGCCGCGGGTCGCCGAGCCGGGCCGCCTGCTTCTGCATCCAGCGCCGGCTGAAGGTGAACGTCGGCTCGCGCAGCGGGTCGGCGGCCGGACCGAGGAAGTCGAGCACGTCCTGGCCGGTGAGCGTGATGCCGGGCCGCACGAAGCCGAGCTCGCGCATCACCTCGAGCAGCGCGGCGCCGTCACCGTCGACGGCGAGGCGGACGATGCGGCCCAGTCCGCGCGGCACGCCCTCGGGCAGCCGGGCGACCGCGCCGAAGTCGACGACCCCGAGCCGGCCGTCGGGCAGCATCCGGAAGTTGCCGGGGTGCGGGTCGGCGTGCAGCAGCCGGGCACGGGCCGGCGCGGAGTAGTGCAGCAGGGCGAGCAGCGAGCCCGCCTCGTCGCGTTCGGCCTGGGTGCCGTCGCGGATGATGGCGGACAGCGGACGTCCCTCGATCCACTCGCTGACGACCGCCTTGGGCGCGCTCGCCACCACCCGCGGGACGGCGATCTGCGGGTCGTCGGCGAACGCGGCGGCGAACTGGCGCTGCGCGTCGGCCTCGAGGGTGTAGTCGAGTTCCTCGAGCACCCGCTCCTTCAGCTCCGCGAGCAGCGGCTTGACGTCGAGGCCGGGGGAGAGCTTCGCGAACAGCCAGGCCAACCGGCTGAGCTGGGTGAGGTCGGCCATGAGCGCCGGGCCGGCGCCGGGGTACTGCAGCTTGACCGCGACCTCGCGCCCGTCGCCCCACACGGCGCGGTGCACCTGGCCGATGCTCGCCGCCGCGGCCGGCACCTCGTCGAACTCGCGGAACCGGTCCGGCCAGCTCCGGCCGAACTGCTCGTCGAGCACCTTGTGCACGGTCGCGGCCGGCATCGGCGGCGCGGCTTCCTGCAGCTTGGTGAGCGCCTCGCGGTAGGGGGCCGCGCTCTCCTCGGGCAGCGCCGCCTCGAACACGGACAGCGCCTGGCCGAGCTTCATGGCCCCGCCCTTGAGCTCGCCGAGGACGGTGAACAGCTGCTCGGCGGTGCGCGCCTGCAGGTCGGCGGTGATCTCCTCGGCCGACTTGCCGGTCATCCGCCGGCCCCAGCCGACGGTGGCTCGTCCGGCCACCCCGAGCGGCAGCGAGGCGAGCTTGGCGGTGCGCGCCGCGCGGCGCTGTGGAATGGCGTCGCTGCCGCGGCCGCGCCGGCCGGCAGTGCCGTCACTCATCGGCAAGGCCCTCCCGTATCCACTTGTCCCATTGTGACAACGCCATCCGTCTGGATCGGTCTCAGGGTCGCACGTCCTCGGGTGCCGTGCAGCCGCACCCGGCATGCGGCGGCCAGCTGCGCCGGCGCAGCCGCCAGTCGGGCAGGTGCAGTTCGAGCGTGCCGTCGATGCAGTCGGGCTCGCCGCCGTCGAGGAAGGTGAGCGCCTGCTGCGCGGCGACGCCGGCCGTGATGGTCGCAACCGTCACCGCGCTCGCCGGACCGTAGCGGCCCTCGACGCTGAGCTGCACGGCCAGCGCCGACCACGCCGGGTCGCGGTCGCTGCGATGCCGGTCGGCGCAGCGGGGGCAACTCGTGAGCCCGGGCAGTACGAGCGGGCCGACGACGCCGGAGTCGACGCCGAGCGTGACGACGAGGTAGGGCGCGTCGGCGGCGTGCAACGCACCGAGCCGGTCGTCCGGCACCGGCCCGTCGACGGCCAGAACGGTGAGATTGGCCGGCTCGCCCACCGGCAGCGGCGTGCAGTCGGCTTCCGGTGCCGCCCGGCGCACCGCGTCACCGGCCGCCGCGGTGAGCACGTGCCCCTCGTCGCCGACGGTGATGCCGCCCGGCAGCGCCTGGACGAGCCGGGCTACGCCGTCGGCGGCACAGTGCACCCGGCCGACCCCCGCCGCGGCGACCAGGGCGGCGAGCTGGGCGGCGATCCGGCTGCGCCCGCGCACCTCGACGGTGGCCCTGCGGCGGGCGCGCAGGACGTCGGCCGCCCGCTCGCCGTGCTGCACCGCCAGCGCGGCCAGCTCGCCGGCCAGCCGGGGCTGCGGCGGCGCGTGCCGCAGGTCGTCCGGGTCGGCCGCCCGCGGCCACAGGTAGCCCGCTTCGGTGAGGGCGGCCAGCGCGCGGCGCGCCTCCGGGTCGTCGACCGGCTCCGGGTCGCGGGTGGGGACGGGGGAGGCCACCCGGCGGATGAGCCGCGCCGACAGCCCGTCGACCACGACCGCGTGGCCGCCGAGCTCGAAGTGCACGGAGTCGGGCGCGCGCCAGAGCATGCGTGTGGCGGGGCCGAGGGTGAGCTGGGGGTCGGGCACGCCGGTCACGGGATCACCGTGACACGCCTGCGGCGCGTGCGGCCGCTGTCCACAGGCGCGGCCCCGTCACGGGCTTTAGGTGCCGCGACGGTAAACGTGAAGTGAATGTCCACACCTGTGGACGCCCCTGTGCACGGCGGCGCGGTGACTGTGGACGTGCCGCGGCGCGCTGTGGAAACCGGCGCAGGTTGTGCACACCCGTGGCGCGCCGCCCGGCCACGTGTCGGTAGCGGTGACTAGCGTGATCGATCGTGACCAGCACGCCGCCGCTGCCCGGCCTCGAGCCCGAGGTCGCGGGCCCCGAGGTCGAGGTCCGGCGCAGCGCCAAACGGCGCCGCACCGTGTCCGCCTACCGCGACGGCGAGCGGGTGATCGTGCTCATCCCGGCCCGCTTCACCGCGGCCGAGGAGCGCGAGTGGGTCGCGCGCATGGTCGCCCGGGTCGCCGGCCCGCAGCGCAAACGCCGCAACGGCGACGCCGAGTTGGCTCGCCGCGCGGGCGAGCTGGCCGGCCGCTACCTCGGCGGGCAGGCCCGCCCGGTCAGCGTGCAGTGGGTCTCGAACATGCGCACCCGCTGGGCCTCGTGCACCCCGGCCGACCGTACGATCCGGCTCTCCCGGACGTTGCAGGGCATGCCCACGTGGGTGCAGGACTACGTGCTGCTGCACGAGCTCGCGCACCTGCTCGAATCCGGGCACGGCCCGCGGTTCTGGCAGCTGGTCGAGCGCTATCCGCGCACCGAGCGGGCGCGCGGCTACCTCGACGGGGTCAGCGCCGCGGCCCACCTTGCGATCGACGACGAGGACGAGCTCGCCTCCTAGCTCTCGTCCAGCCCGCTCAGGTCGTCGGGCGCGCTCGAATCGTCGACCCGCTCGCCGAAACCCAGCGGGTCGTCCAGGTCGTCGGCCGTCGGCAGCAGGTCGGGGTGCGCCCAGATCGCGTCGCGCCCGCTCACCCCGCGCTTCTCGGTGACGCTCCACCACAGTGCGGCCGCCTCGCGCAGCCGGCGCGGCCGCAGCTCGAGACCGACCAGCGTCGCGAACGTCTGCTCGGCCGGGCCGCCGGTGGCGCGCCGCCGCCGCGACGCCTCGCGCAACGCCTCGGCGCCGCCCATCCGGTCACCCGCGGCCGCGGCGACGACCGCGTCTACCCAGCCCTCGACGAGCGCGAGCAACGTCTCGAGCCGGCGCAGCGCGGCTTCCTGCTCCGGCGTCTGCTGCGGTGCGAACACGCCACCGGTCAGCGCCTCCTGCACACTCTCCGGGTTCATCGGGTCGACGCCCTGCACCGCCGACTCGATCGCGCTGAGATCGATCGTGATGCCGCGCGCGTAGCTCTCGACCGTGTCGAGCAGCCGCTGCCGCAGCCAGGGCACGTGCCCGAACAGCCGCTGGTGCGCCGCCTCGCGCAGCGCCAGGTAGAGGCGCACCTCGTCGGCCGGGCGCTCCAGGCCCTCGCCGAACGCCGCGACGTTCTGCGGCACGAGCGCGGCGACGCCGGTAGGCCCGAGCGGGATGCCGATGTCGGTGGCCGACACGACCTCCTGCGCGAGCCCGCCGAGCCCCTGCCCGACCTGTGCGCCGAACATCACGCCGCCGATCTGGGTCATGATCGGCGCGAGCGGGTTGTTCTCGCCGCCGAGGGCCTGCATCTGCTCGGCCGGGATCGCGTTCGACATCGCCGAGACGACGCGCGCGGCGACCGGGTCGCACAGCGAGATCCAGACCGGCAGCGTGCGCTCGAGCCATTCGACGCGCGTCCAGGTCTCGACGGTGTGCACGCCGGACGGCAGGTCGGTCACGTCGTCCAGCCACAGGTCGGCGAGCCGGATCGCGTCGGCCGTGCCCGACCGGTCGGCCGCGGTGATGCCGTGGCTCTCGCCGGCCAGCGCCTGCCGGGCCAGCTGCTTGGCGAGATCCCAGTTCACCGGACCGTCCGACCAGGACAGCAGCTTCTGCAGTTCCGCGAACAGCGGGATCTGCGAGAAGTTCGGATCGGACGGGTCGCCGCCCCCGGGGCCGAAGCCGAACGGAAGGTTCGCCATGGGGTTCACGGTAGTAGCGACGAACCGCGCTCGCCGCGGGTTCCGGGCGGTGCCCGCGTTGCGCCCACGGCGAACGCACCCGCGCCACTAGCCTCCCCCCATGGCATGGGCGGTGTGGCTGCTCGTCCCGGTCGCCGCGACCGTGCTCGCCGCGCTCGGGTCGTGGTGGCGATCACGCCCCAAGCGCGCGCCGTCCACCGACGAGGCGATGCGCGCGCACGCAGACTTCCTCGATGCCCTCGTAATTCCGACAGCTACGCTGCCCGGGTGCCCACCGCCTCCCCGCACTACGCGCGGGTCCCCGGAGGTCGGGCCTTCGCCTCGCTGAGCAGGCGGGTGCGCACGCTGATCATCGCGGGCGTCCTGTTCGTGGTGCTGTTCATCCTCGCCTTGACCATGCCGGTGCCCTACGTGGTGCTCACCCCGGGCCCGACGCTGGACACGCTCGGCACCGACGGCGCCGGGCACCAGATCATCGTCATCGAGGGCAAGACGCCCAACCGCACCACCGGGCACCTCAACCTGACGACGGTGAGCATCGTGTCCAACTCGCTCACGGCGTTCGACGCGCTCAAGGCATGGCTCAAGAGCGACGAGGTGGTGGTGCCGCGGTCGTCGATCTTCCCGCCGGGGCAGAGCACGCAGCAGACGAACCAGCAGAACACGCAGGACTTCGTCACCTCGCAGGACGACGCCACCGCTGCCGCGCTGTGCGAGTTGCACTACCCGAGGGGCTTCGGGGTACTCAAGGTCAACACCGACGGCGCGTCACACGGCGTGCTGGAACCCGGCGACTTCATCAAGACCCTCGACGGCAAGTCGGCCGACACGTCGAAGAAGCTCACCGCGGTGCTCGCCGCGGAGACGCCGGGTAAGACCGTCCCCGTCTCGGTCGTGCGCGACGCAAAGCCGGCCAGCCTCAGCGTGACGCTCGGCAAGCCGATCCAGGGGCGCACCGGCGGCAGCCTCGGCATCACGATCGCCGACGGCTGTCTTGCGCCGTTCACCGTCGATCTCGGGCTCGGCAACGAAATCGGTGGTCCGTCGGCCGGCCTCATGTTCGCGCTGGGCATCATCGACAAGGTCGGCACCGAGGACCTCACCGGCGGCAAGTTCATCGCCGGCACCGGCACGATCGATCCGCAGGGAAAGGTGGGCCCGATCGGCGGCATCCAGCTGAAGATGATCGCCGCGCGGAACAAGGGCGCGTCCGTCTTCCTTGCCCCGGCCGGCAACTGCGACGACGTGCGCAAGGCGACCCCGCACGGGCTGCAGGTCGTGAAGGTGAGCACTCTCCATGACGCGGTGCAGGATCTGCTGGACATCCAGCAGGGCAAGTCGGTGCCGGGGTGTTAGCGCGCGCCTAGGCCGCGCCGTGGAACCCGGGCTCCGGCCGGTACGTTGACTCGGAAGTCAACTGAGCGCGAGGAGCCAGGCTGTGACGATGCGGCCCATGCCGTCCATGCTGCTGTCGCGCCGCGCGAAGATCGCGCTGTCGGTGGTGGCGATCATCATCGTTGTCCTGATCCTGCTGGTGAAGCTGTCTGGCATCTACGTCAACTTCCTCTGGTTCGGCTCGCTCGGGCACCGCAACGTCTACAGCACGGTGCTCTGGACGAAGGTCAGCCTGTTCTTCATCTTCGGCGTGCTGATGGCCGTCATCATCGGCGGCAACCTCGTGCTCGCGTACCTGATGCGCCCGCCGTTCCGGCCGATGTCGGCCGAGCAACAGAACCTGCAGAACTACGTGATGATGGTCGAGCCGCGGCGCAAGTGGGTGCTCGCCGGCGTCATGGCCATCGCGCTGCTCGCCGAGGGCGCGTCCGCGCAGGGTGACTGGACGAAGTGGCAGCTGTGGCTCAACGGTGGCTCGTTCGGCGTCTCCGACCCGCAGTTCCATCGCGACATCTCCTTCTACGCGTGGGACTACCCGGTCTACCGTGCGCTGCTCGGCTTCGGCTTCGCCGCGGTGCTGTTCTCGCTCGTGCTCAGCGTCGGCGTGCACTACCTCACGGGTGCGATCCGGCTGCAGACGCCGGGGCCGAAGATGACGCTTGCCGCGCGTCGTCACCTCACCGCGCTCGTGTTCGTGTTCATGGCGCTCAAGGCGGTCGCCTATTGGCTCGACCGCTACGGGCTGGTGTTCTCCCAGCGCAGCAAGTTCACCGGCGCGTCCTACACCGACGTGCATTCCGCGCTGCCGGCGAAGACGATCCTGTTCTGGATCGCGATCGTGCTCGCGCTCGGCGTGCTCGCCTCGATCTGGCTGCGCAGCGTGCTGCTGCCCGGCATCGGGTTCGCGGTGCTGCTGGTGCTCAGCATCCTGATCAGCGGCATCTACCCGGCGACCGTGCAGCACTTCTCGGTGAAGCCGAACGCGAGCGACAAGGAACGTCCCTACATCGCGCGCAACATCGCCGCCACGCGCGCGGCGTACGGCATCCAGACCGAGACCGCGAAGAACCCGAGTGGGACGGTCTCCTATCAGTCCTATGGCACGCAGAAGCCCGACGTGAACGCGCTCAGCACGTCGAACCCGACGATCGACAACATCCGCATCCTCGACCCGAACGTCATCAGCCCCACGTTCCGCTACTTCCAGAAGATCGGTCTGCCGTACGGCTTCTCGCCGACACTGGACATGGACCGTTACAACGTGTCCGGCACCGAACACGACTACGTCGTCGGCGTGCGCGAGCAGGTGCCGGGCAGCAATCTGAGCGGTTCGCAGAACAACTGGATCAACCAGCACACGGTCTACACCCACGGCTACGGCATGGTCGCCGCCGAGGCCGACGAGAACGTGACCGACCCCGATGTCGCCGGCTTCACCGAGGGCGACATCCCGCCGAAGGGCCCCCTGAACCTCACCCAGCCGGACGTGTACTACGGCCAGTTGATGAACAACTTCTCGATCGTGGGGGCGAAGGGCGAGAAGCGCGAGTTCGACGCCAACGGCGGCAGCAACGTCACCTACTCCGGCAAGGGCGGAGTCGGGCTGGGCAGCCTGTTCACCCGGCTCGCGTTCGCGCTGAAGTACAAGGACACGAACTTCCTGCTCAACGACGCGGTCAGCGCGTCCGGCGCGAAGATCATCTTCAATCGCAATCCGAAGACGATGGTGCAGAAGGTCGCGCCGTTCCTGACCGTCGACAGCGACCCGTTCCCGTTCGTCGACTCCGCGACCGGGCACGTCACGTGGATGGTCGACGGCTACACGACGATGGCGAACTACCCGTACTCCGAGCGGCAGTCGCTGTCCGACCTGACGCACACGTCGCTGCGGCAGGGGCAGAAGGACCGCCAGATCAACTACATCCGCAACTCGGTGAAGGCAACCGTCGACGCCTACGACGGCACCGTGAAGCTGTACGCGTGGGACGGCAGCGATCCCGTGCTCAAGGCCTGGACGAAGATCTTCCCGAACCTGGTGCTGCCGAAGGGCGACATGCCCGACACGGTCAAGGAGCACGTGCGCTACCCACAGGACCTGTTCGACGTGCAGCGCGGGCTGCTCGCGCAGTACCACATCGACAACGCGGTGGCGGCCTACAACGGCAAGGGCAAGTGGCAGGTACCCGACGACCCGTTCGTCGGCGGAGGGGTGCCGCAGCCGTCGTACTACGTGCTCTCGGCGCCGCCCAGCGGCAACAGCACCGAGCCGCAGTTCCAGCTCACCACGCCGATGGTGGTGCCGGGCGGTACGAACAACCTTGCGGCGTTCATGTCCGTCAACAGCGATCCGGGCGTCGACTACGGCAAGATCACCGTGCTCGAGGTGCCGACCCAGTCGAACATCGACGGGCCGGGCCAGGTGGCGAACATCTTCAAGTCGAACACGACCATCTCGAAGGACATC
>JAICKR010000164.1 GCA_025927835.1 Jatrophihabitans sp.
GCCTGCAGCGAGCGGATCGCGGTCTCGCGACCCGAGCCCGGGCCCTTCACGAACACGTCGACCTTCTTCAGGCCGTGCTCCTGCGCCTTGCGCGCGGCGCTCTCGGCGGCCATCTGCGCGGCGAACGGGGTCGACTTGCGCGAACCCTTGAAGCCGACGTGGCCGGCCGACGCCCAGCTGATCACGTTGCCCTGCGGGTCGGTGATCGACACGATCGTGTTGTTGAACGTGCTCTTGATGTGCGCGTGGCCGTGGACGACGTTCTTCTTCTCCTTGCGGCGGACCTTCTTGGCCGCCGTCTTGCGGGCCTGACCCGGCATTACTGGCCCCCCGCCCTCAGGAAGCGACCCGGCTCGGCAGGCGCGAACTCAACATTCGTCGTGGTCATTTACTTCTTGCCTGCCTTCTTCTTGCCCGCGATCGTCTTCTTCGGGCCCTTACGGGTACGGGCGTTGGTCTTGGTGCGCTGGCCGTGGACGGGCAGGCCGCGGCGGTGCCGGATGCCCTGGTAGCAGCCGATCTCGATCTTGCGGCGGATGTCGGCGGCAACCTCGCGGCGCAGGTCACCCTCGACCTTGTAGTTGCCGTCGATGTGGTCGCGCAGCCGGACGATGTCGTCGTCGGTGAGATCGCGAGCGCGCAGGTCCGGGCTGATGCCGGTGGCCTCGAGAGTCTCCTTGGCGCGGGTACGGCCTAGGCCGTAGATGTAGGTGAGCGCAACCTCGAGCCGCTTGTCGCGGGGGAGGTCGACGCCGGCAAGACGTGCCATACGGGCGGTTCTCCAGCTTCCTGTCGTCGAAGGTGTCGGTTGCGCGTCCGTCTCGTCCCGCCCGGGTCGAGCTCCGGCCTTCGTCCGGAGGTGGTTAGCCGTCTGCCGACGGCGTCAGGTACGCGCTGCTAAGTGGTGTCTGCTCAGCCCTGGCGCTGCTTGTGGCGCAGGTTCTCGCAGATGACCATGACCCGACCGTGGCGACGGATGACCTTGCACTTGTCGCAGATCGGCTTGACGCTCGGCTTGACCTTCACGGCCTGAATCCTTCTTCTTCGTTCGTCACTTGTAGCGGTAGACGATGCGGCCCCGGGTGAGGTCGTACGGGGACAGCTCCACCACTACGCGGTCCTCGGGGAGGATCCGGATGTAGTGCTGGCGCATCTTGCCGCTGATGTGGGCGAGCACCTTGTGCCCGTTGCTCAGTTCCACCCGGAACATCGCGTTGGGCAGGGGTTCGACCACGCGGCCTTCGACCTCGATGGCCCCGTCCTTCTTGGCCATATCCTCCGCATTCCGTGACTCAGACGTGCTACTGCACAGGCTCTGATCGAGCCGTGTCGGTTCGGGCTTGCCGTGAGGTTCCGCGGTTTCCGGCTCGCGGCCACAGCGAGCATGAGAAAGCGGCGGCGTGCGCCAACGACTCAGTCTACCTACCCGCCCCGGAACCGCCAAAAACGCGGGGTATGCGAGCCTATTAGCCATGCCCACGCCCGCCGCAGCCACGCCCGTGCGAGCGCTCGGCATGCCCGACCCGGCCGGTTACCGGCTGCTGCGCGAGGTGGGCAACCCCTACCGCGACGGCGCGGAGGACGACGTGCTGCGCATCATCGCGGCGGCCTCCGACCGCGCCTCGACCAGCGTCGAGATGCTGGCCGCCGCCTCGGGCTGGGCCCAGCGTTACCACGTGGACCCCACTCGTGCGAACATCCTGCGCTGTATCGATCTGCCCGCCGGCGCCCGGGTGCTGGAGATCGGCGCCGGCTGCGGCGCGATCACCCGCTACCTCGGTGAGCAGGGTGCCGTGGTCGATGCGCTGGAGCCGGTCGCGGTCCGGGCGGCGTCGGCCAGTCTCCGCACCGTGGACCTCGCCGACGTCCAGGTCTTCGTCGGTGAGCTCGCCGACGTGCCGGCCGAACCGGTGTACGACGTCGTCGTCGTGATCGGGGTGCTCGAGTACGTCGGTGCCGGCGGTGCTGATCCAGCACCGTACGCCGAGTTTCTCGCCGGGGTCCGGGACCGTCTCGCCGAGGGCGGGACGCTGGTGCTCGCCATCGAGAACCAGCTGGGCGTGAAGTACCTCGTCGGCTCCCCGGAGGACCACACGAACCGGGTATTCGACTCGGTCGAGGGCTACCCGCGCGGCGGCCGGGCGCGGACGTTCTCGCGGCGCGAGCTGGAGCGGATGCTGCAGACGGCCGGGCTGGCGCCCGCCACCCGGGTCGCCTTCCCGGACTACAAGATGACCCGCGCGGTACTGGGCGAGCTGCCCGAAGCGGCCCGTTCGCTGCTCTATCGCACCCCGAACTTCCCCAGCCCCGACTGGCGCGCGGCCCGGCCGCGGCTCGCCGACGAGCGGGCCGTCTGGCAGACACTCGTCGAGGCAGGCCTCGAACTCGAGTTCGGCAACTCCTTCCTCGTGCTCGCCGGCAAGGGCAGGCCGAGCCCGCTGTGGCCCGCCGGGCAGGGCGGCGTCTTCTTCAGCACCGATCGCCGCACGGAGCTGATGACCCGCACGGTCATCGAGGCCGCCGGAAACTCCGTCGTGCTGCGCCGCAGCCGGCTCGTCGAGGACGCACCCGCAGGCAAGGTCCGCATCGTGGCGTCGGACGCGCTCTACGAGCCGGGCACCGACCTCGCGGTGCACCTCGCCGCGGAAGGCGCGGCCGCGTTCGCCGGGTTCGCGCAACCGTGGCTCGAACTCGTCGACGCGGCACTGGCCGCCGACCCGGAGACCGCCATCGACGTGGTGCCGCACAACCTGGTGCTAGACGACGGCGGCAAGCTGCGGGTCATCGACGTCGAGCTCGCCGACACAGGTGTTACGCGCGAGCGGATCATCCGGCGCGGCATCTTCTGGCTGGCCGACCGGGTCGCACCGCTCGCCCCGCCGCAACGCTGGGCGCCGAGCAAGACGATCGGCGACCTGATGCGCGAGCTCGGCGGCTACGCCGGGCTGCCTCCGGACGGTTCCTGGCTGGCAGCCGCAGTCGCCGACGAGGTCGAGCTGCTGGCCCGGGTGCGCCCTGGCCCGCCCGCGGGGTTGTCCGCAGCGGAATGGCGCGCTCAGCTCACCGAGCGCACCACACGCCGCATCGACCGCACGCTCGCCGATCTGCCGTTCGGCGACCGGCTGCCCGACCAGCTGCGCCAGGCGCAGGCCGACCTCAAGACGGCCCGACGCGAGCTGGCGACCGCGCGCAAACAGCTGGACGCAGCGCGCTCCGGCGCCGCCCGCAGCAGCGCGCTGGGCCGCATGCTGCCGCGCGGCACGCGCCGCCGGGCGCTCGCCGAGCGCGTCGCGGGCCGGGCGCGAAAGGCGTGACCGCGCCGATGCCACTTCCGGTGAGCGCCGTGGTACCCGTGTGGAACCCGGGCCCCAATCTGACCCGCTGCGTCGAGAGCCTTCTCGGGCAGGCCATGCCCGCCGACCAGTACGAGATCCTGCTGGTCGACGACGGCTCCACAGACGGCACGGCCGAGCGGCTCGACGCGCTCGCCGCCGCGTACCCACAGCGAGTGCGCGTGCAGCACATCCCGAACTCGGGGTGGCCGGGCAAGCCGCGCAACGTCGGCATCGAGAACGCGCGCGGTACCTACGTCCATCTCGTCGACAACGACGACACGCTGCCGCCCTACGCGCTGGCGGCGATGTACGAGGCCGCCGTCGCGGCCGATGCGGACGTGATCCTCGGCCGGCCCGCCAGCGACTTCCGCGGCTTGAACCACTCGATCTACCGGCGCACGATCCCGAGTTGCGTGCTCACCGACTTCCCCGACCTCACCGAGACGCTGACCCCGCACAAGATGTTCCGACGCTCGTTCCTGCTCGAGCACGGCATCCGGTTCCCGGAAGGGCCGGTGCCGCTCGAGGACCAGATGTTCGTCATGGCCGCCTACTTGCACGCCAAGGCGATCACCGTGCTGTGCGACCGGCCGTACTACTTCTACCTGCGCCGCATCGGTTCGGGCCGCAACGCCGGCGATCGCAGCATCGACCCGGTGCTGCAGTGCGCGGCCACCGAGCAGGTCATCGACATCGTCGAGGAGCTGGTCGCCGACCCCACGTTGCGCGATCGGCTGCTGCGCCGCTTCTACCGGATCAACCTGCTCGCCCGGGTGGCCGAGCAGTCCTTCATCGACCATGACGACGAGTGGCGGCGCGCCCTCGTCGCGGAGATCCGCCGGGTCATCACGGCCAGGCTGACGCCGGAGGCGCGGGCCGGCGCCGGCGCGGCCAACCGGCTTCAGGCGAACCTGGTCATCGCGGACGACCTCGCGGCGCTGGCCACGCTCGCCGAGCATTACCGGGCTATCACGGTGCGGGCCGCGGCCGTGCAGTCGCAGTGGCGCGACGCCGTGCTCTACCTCGACATCGACGCCGCGCTGTACTGGGGCGACCAACCGATGCGCTGCGACCGGATCGAGGACGGGTGGGCGCTGCCCGCCGCGCTGGCCCCCACGGTGCCCGTTGCCGACCGGCTCCTGGACGAGACACGCGATCTCGTCGACGCCGAGGTCTCGCTGGTGTCCCGGGTCAGCGCGGTGTCCTTCGGCAGCGACGAGGGGCTGCAGGTCGCCGTCGACGGCGAGGGCGTCGTCCGCGTGCGCGGCCGGGTCGCAATCGATCCGGCCACCGCGCTGGCGGGCAGCGCGCTCAGCGACGGGCTGTGGGACGTCCGGCTGCGGCTGCGCTACGCCGGCTTCAACCGCGCGGCAGCACTGCGCATCGAGCCGGACGCCGCCGCCGCGCTGGAGCCGCTCATCACCCCGGACGGCCGGACGGTGCTCCCCTACGTCCCCAAGGGCTCGGATGTGCTGCTGATCGACGTCGGGCAGTGGCATGCGGCACTGGTCAAGACGCTGACCCGGACCGCCGAGCTGGCAGTCGCGGGGCGGCGCGGGCTGAGCGTCTCGCTGGACGTGTTCTGCGACGCGACGGTGCCCCCGCTCGTCCAGCTGGTGCTGCGACCGCAGGACGGGACGCCCGGCGGCGCCGTGGTGTGCGACAGCGAGCTGCGCCCGGCCCCACCCGGACGCGCCCGCGCCGAGATGGTCGTGCCCCGGCTCCCCGACGGCGGTACGTGGCGGTGCTGGCTGCGGGTGGCCGATGCCGGCGCCGGGCCGGCCGTCGAGCTGCCGTGGCTGCTGCGGGTCTCGGGCCGGTCGATCGCGGTGTCGCGCATCGCGGAGAGCGTCGAGGCCGACGAGGCGGTCGCGAGCGTCGGCTAGCGAAGCTTGCGCAGCGCGCGGCGCAACGGCGCCGGGATCGCCCGCACCGCGGGACTCATCCGCGCGATGCGCAGCACGAGCCCACCCTCGTTACCCAGGCGCACCGCCCGGCCCCCGATCTGGCGTCCCGGCTCCTGCAGCGCCGCGTCGGCCAGCGGGCCGCGAGAACGGCCGAGCGGCCGGCCGCGCACCACGCCCTGCTCGTCGACCTCGACGGTGATGCGCCAGGTGCCCGGCACGGCGAGCAGGGGCGTGATGTCGGCCTCGGCGTGCCAGCCGGCCCAGGCGAGCCGGGTCAGGTCGGGGCCGCTCGGCTTCACGTGGTCGGGGCGGCGCACGCGCACGGCATCCACCCGGTGCACGGCGCCGTCCGGCCCCTCGAACGACAGTGCGACCCGGCCGTGCGGCGTGGCCTCGAGCAGCCCCAGGTAGGCGGTGCCGTAGAGCCGCAGCGAGCGCCCGCGCAGTTGGACGAGGTCGAGGTCGCCGCGCTGCACGACGTCCGCGTCGATGGCGTACACGTCATCGGGCACCCCGTAGCGCGGATCGCGGAACCCGGGCAGCCAGGCATAGACGCGCCCGTTCTCGAGGTGGGTCGGCAGCGGGAGGCGTGAGGTCAGGAACGAACCGCCGGCCCACATCGAGGTGGCCCGGGTCGGCCGGATCACGCCGGAGGCGTTGTCGTGGGCGAGCGTCCAGGCCGGCTCGACCGCGCCCCGACGCAGCAGCCGGACGAACACCCGCACCCGCACCGGCAACCGGTCCTCCGTGCCGTCCGGCACCGAGGTCCGGATCAGTTCGCCGAGTTCGCGCAGCTCGTCGAGCAACACCTCGTCCGAGTCGACGGTGAGCTGCATGACCGCGTCGTGGATGTCGGTGCGCAGCAGCGCGCGCAGTGCCTCGTCGCGCTCGTCCTCGGGAAGCTCGTCAACCCCGCTCAGACGCTGCGCGAGCGTCGCCTCGGTCATTGCGGCGCGCCGGCGAGCACGGCGTGGAGCGCAGCGGGTTGCACCGCCTGCTCGACGAGTTGGGGCAGCCGGTCACGCAGCCGGGTGTCGGGCACCAGACGCCCGGCTGCGAGCCCTTCGCTGACCTGTGCCGCGTCGAGCTGGCGCGCCTGCCAGGCCGCCTGCAACGTGCCGTCGCGCAACCGCGCGTAGTCGCTGCGCCAGTGCCAGCCGAGTTCGGGATCCAGCTCGGTGTTCGTGGCGAGGCTGCCGCCGCCGATCTCGATCTTGTGCCGGAACTGGGCGTAGCTGCGGTCGGGCACGTGCAGCACGGTAATCGGCGAGGCCGGCCACCTGCCGCCGACACCCGGGCCCTCGACCTTGTGGTTGCCCTGCGCGACGACGACCTCGGGCGCACCTCGATGGGCCACCTTGCCGGCGATGCGGGTGCCGCGCTCGCTCAACGTCAGCAGGTCGCGCAGGACGAGCCGCTGCGGCCAGGTGCCGTCGCGCGCCGGGTCGGCGACCAGGTTCTCGCGCTCGGCCAGCACGTTGCCGTACCGGCGCGGGATCATCTCGAGCGTCTGCGCCAGGCTCGTACCGTCGCGCGGCCACCAGAACTCGTCCGCGTCGGCGTTGATCACCCAGTCCGCGTGGTGTTCCGTTGCGGCGCGGCGCGCCATCCGGGTCACCCATTTGCCCTGCTCGTAGGTCTGCTCGGGCTCGTGCAGCAGCTCGAGCACGCCCGCGTCCTGATAACCGGCGAGCACGTCGACGGTCCCGTCCCGCGAGCCGTTGTCGGTGGCCACGATGAAGTCGACGCCGGCGGCCAGGTGGTGTTCGATCATCGCCGCGACGACGTCCACCTCGTCGCGCACGAGCAGGGTGAGGACGACTCTCATGACGTGGCGTCCAGCAGCTGCTCGGCGAGCGCCGCGGCCTGGGTGACGTCGTCGGCCCAGTGGGCGAGCGCACTCGGGTGCGTCCAGGTGCGGTAGGTGCCCGACACCTTGCCGTAGGAGTTGTCCAGGACGACGTGCGGCATACCTGCGAGCAGCGCCATGACGTGCCCGTGCAACTTGTCGGTGACCAGCACCCGGCCCCGTCCCAGGATGTTCAGCCCGC
>JAICKR010000027.1 GCA_025927835.1 Jatrophihabitans sp.
GGCTTCCGCTTCGACCTCGCCTCCGCCCTGGCGCGCGAGCTGTACGACGTCGACCGCCTGTCGGCCTTCTTCGACACGATCCACCAGGACCCGATCCTGTCCCAGGTCAAGCTGATCGCCGAGCCGTGGGACGTCGGCCCGGGCGGCTACCAGGTCGGCAACTTCCCGCCGCAGTGGACGGAGTGGAACGGCAAGTACCGCGACACGGTGCGCGACTTCTGGCGCGGTGAGCCGGGAACGGTCGGCGAGTTCGCGGCACGCATCACCGGCTCCGCCGACCTGTACGAGACCTCCGGCCGCAGGCCGGTCGCGAGCATCAACTTCGTCACCGCGCACGACGGCTTCACGCTGCGCGACCTGGTCTCGTACAACGAGAAGCACAACGAGGCGAACCAGGACGGCAATACCGACGGCGAGAGCCACAACAGGTCGTGGAACTGTGGCGTCGAAGGAGAAACGGACGACGCGGCCGTCGTCGCGTTGCGTGCGCGGCAGCGGCGCAACTTCCTGGCCACGCTGTTCTTGAGCGAGGGCGTCCCGATGCTCTCGCACGGCGACGAGTTCGGCCGCACCCAGAGCGGCAACAACAACGGGTACTGCCAGGACAACGAGCTCACCTGGATCGACTGGAACTCGATCGACGTCGACCTGCTCGCGTTCACCCGACGGCTGGCCGAACTGCGCCGCGAGCACCCCGTCTTCCGCCGCCGCCGGTTCTTCGACGGCCGGCCGTCGCGGCGCGGCGACCGGCTGCCCGACATCGCCTGGTTCACGCCCGACGGGCAGGCGATGACCGAGGACGACTGGGAGTCCGGCTTCGGGCGCAGCATCGCGGTGTTCCTCAACGGCGACGGCATCACCGACCGCGACACCCGCGGCCAGCGTGTCGTCGACGACTCGTTCTATCTCTGCTTCTCCGCCCACGACGAGGCCATCGACTTCGTCGCGCCCAGCGCGGACCTGTGCCGCGCGTGGCAGGTGGTCGTCGACACGATGGTCGACGAGCCGGACGAGAAGGTGATCGAGCCCGGCACCACGATCTCGGTCGGACCACGCGCGCTCGTCGTGCTGCAGCAGACGGCCGACGCGTGACGCAGACCTCGACGTACCGGCTCCAGGTGCGGCCGTCGTTCGACCTGTACGCGGCGGCCGACGTGTGCGACTACCTCGCGACGCTCGGCGCCGGCACCGTCTACCTGTCCCCGCTGCTGCCGTCGACGCGTGGCTCCGAGCACGGCTACGACGTCGTCGGCTACGACACCATCGACGCCCAGCGCGGCGGCATCGACGGCTGGACGCACCTGCTCGCCGCGGCCCGCTCGCGCGGATTGCGGCTGCTCGTCGATGTGGTGCCCAACCACTCCGGCGTGGGTGACGCCGCCCAGAACCGCGCATGGTGGGACGTGCTGCAGCACGGCCGCAGCTCCGAGTACGCGCGCTGGTTCGACATCGAGTGGTCGCGTGGCCGCATCCTGCTGCCGGTACTCGGCGACGACTTCACCGACGACCAGCTCGCGGTGGTCGACGGCGAGCTGACGTACTTCGAGCATCGCTTCCCCATCGCGCCGGGCACCGAGCCGGGTCCCGGGGACAGCGCCGCCGACGTGCACGCGCGGCAGCACTACGAGCTCGGCAACCACCGGCGGGCGGACACCGAGCAGAACTACCGGCGCTTCTTCGCGGTGTCCTCGCTGGCCGGGCTGCGCGTCGAGGACGACTTCGTCCTGGACGCGACGCACGAGCAGATCGGGCGCTGGCTGCGCGACGACGGCATCACCGGGCTGCGGGTCGACCATCCCGACGGCCTGGCGGATCCGCTGCACTACGTCACCCAGCTGCGCGCGATGGCCGGCGCGGACGCGTGGCTGCTCGTCGAGAAGATCCTCGAGACCGGCGAGCAGCTGCCGGACGACTGGCCGGTCGACGGCACCACCGGCTACGACGCGCTCGCCGAGGTGGCCGCGGTGTTCGTCGACGGCGCGTCCGAGCCCGCACTGGACGCGCTCTACCGCGACCTGACCGGTGACTCGTCCACCGCGGCCGAGCACGTGCTGGCCGGCAAGCGCGCCGTGCTCGACACGATCCTGCAGGCCGAGGTCTCCCGGTTGGCGCGGCTCGCACCGACCGTCGACCGGGCAGCCGACGCGCTCGCCGAGCTGATCGTCGCGTTCCCGGTCTACCGCTCCTACCTGCCCAGCGGTGCCGCACACCTGGCCACCGCGATCGAGCAGGCCCGGCTTGCCCGGCCCGACCTCGCCGACCCGATCGACGAGCTCGCGGCGCGTTTGGCCGATCCCGCCGACGAGCTGTGCATCCGCTTCCAGCAGACGACCGGTGCCGCGATGGCGAAGGGCGTCGAGGACACCGCGTTCTACCGCTACACCCGGTTCGTCGCAGCCAACGAGGTCGGCGGCGATGCCGGGCGCCTCGCCGGCACGGTCGCCGACTTCCACCGTGCGCAGTGGCACCGCCACGAGATCGCCGCACGCGGCATGACCACACTCTCCACGCACGACACCAAACGCAGCGAGGACGTGCGTGCCCGGCTCGCGGTGCTCAGCGAGCTGCCCGACGAGTGGGGCACGCTCGTCAGGCAGCTCATGCAGACGACGGCGCTGCCCGACGGCCCGTTCGCGTACCTGCTGTGGCAGACCTTCGCCGGGGCCGGTTTCGTCGACCGCGCCCGAATGCACGCCTACGCCGAGAAGGCCATGCGCGAGGCGGCGACGTCGACGAACTGGACCGACCCGAACACCGCGTTCGAGGCGGCCGTTCATGCCGCGGTCGACGCCGCGTACGACGCACCCGCGGTGCACGATCCGCTCGCTGCGTTCGTCGAGCGCATCACCCCGTACGGGTGGACGAACTCATTGAGCCAGAAGCTCGTCCAGCTCACCATGCCGGGCGTGCCCGACGTCTATCAGGGCAGCGAGCTGTGGGACGACTCGCTCGTCGACCCGGACAACCGGCGCCCGGTCGACTTCGACGCCCGTCGCGCGATGCTCGATCGGCTCGACGCCGGCGGCGACGCACCGCCGATCGAGGCGTCGGGTGCGGCGAAGCTGTGGTTGTTGTCGCGCACGCTGCGGTTGCGCCGCGACTGGCCGGACCTCTTCTCCGGGTATGCGCCGGTGCTCGCCACGGGTGCGGCCGCGGAGCATGCGCTCGCCTTCGACCGTGGTGGTGTGATCACGGTGGCGACGCGGCTGCCGGTCGCCCTCGAGCGGGCCGGCGGCTGGCAGGACACGTCCATCGATCTGGGTGGCAGCGCCACCGACGTGATCACCGGGCGCCGGGTGGCGCGCGAGCCCGCACTCGGCGAGCTGCTCGACATGTACCCCGTCGCGCTTCTCGTCCGCTGAGCGACCGTCTGCCGACGCGGTATCTGACTAGGTATCGATGCCGTATGGCGTCGACCCGCCGCGCTGACTCAGTGACTCCATGCGAAGTTCAGCCGTCGACCGAGAAGAGCTTCCAGCGTCCGGGGACGCCCTTGAGCTCGTGCTCACCGCGCTCGGTGAACGAGATTCCGGAGCCGACGACCAGATCGACGACCGTCCGGGAGACGAGCACCTCGCCGGTCCCGGCCTGGGCACCGACGCGGGCGCCGATGTGCACCCCCAGGCCGCGGTAGGTGTCTCCGAAGACCTCGACCTCGCCCGTGTGGAGCCCGCGCGAATCTCGACCCCGGCAGCTCGGACACTGTCCCGAATGGCGCATGCGCAGCGAATCGCCCGGCCGGCCCGTCGAAGGTCGCGAAGAAACCGTCACCGGCAGTGTCGCTCTCGACGCCGCGATAGCGCCGCAGTTCGGCGCGCACGGCGCGGTGATGAGCCTCGAGGATCTGCCCCCAGCGGTGGTCGCCCTCCTGCGCTGCCCGTTCGGTGGATCCCACGATGTCGGTGAACAAGATCGTGGTGAGTACCCGATCGACCTCGATCTCGGGCGGTTCGCCCTGGTCTTGCACCGCGATGCGAATCGTGCGGTGTCCCCCCTTCGAAACGACCCGGTACGCGCCGTCCGAGCCTGTGATGGCGAAGCTGTCGCCCAGCGATAGGCCGTAGGTGAAGAAGGGGATGCAGCAGAGTTCGAAGTTCAGCTTGTCCTCGGTACGAGTCCACATCTGCTCGTAGTGGCCGGGCATACCGTCACCGGTCAGGTCGAGGCGGACGATGTAGTTGCTGCGGTCCGCGCAGCCGGCTCCTCATGAGTCGCGATCTCGGATTCGTCGATCACCGACAAAGCATCGCGCACCGGAACCGTCCGAACGACGGGACATCGGCGAGTGCGCACAGCTCCGCGCGTGCGATGCGGCGATGAAAGACGACCATGGCCACGCCGACCACGACGAAGATCGCAGGCCCAACGGTCCCAGGCGAGGGCGTGATTCTCGCGCGGTCCCGGCCCGCTTGACGGTCGGGACACGGGCGCGAAAGATCGCAGCTGGGGCAGTCCGCATCGACGCGACAACGTGGGGGCGACGCCATGCCGTACCCGGCACAACTCGGCAAATTGGTGAAGTCTGACCGGCGCAAGGAGTGGCGGGCGCTCAAGAGCACCCACAGCAAGGCCATCGCGGCGAGCAAGGTGAATTTCGACGCCAAGCTGGGTCCACGCCTAGACGACTATCAGACGGCCGTCGATGCAGTGGCCAAGGCGTTCGCCAAGGATTCGGTGAACCGCGTCGGCATACAGAAGGTCGTCAAGGTCGCAGGCCCCGTGCGCAATGTCGCCGAGTCCTACCTCGAGCAGGTGAAGACAAAGGTTCCGGAGCCGGCGCGCAAGGAGCTGACAGCGTTCCTCGAGGCCGTGATGCGCGACTCGGCGGATTGGCTGACGGTCGACGACCTTTTCGACCAACACGCCACGCGCCCGTCGGCGCAGGCTCTCGCGCGGGTGAGGCCCGTCGTCGCCGAACTCGACAGGTTGTCGACGGAGATGACAAACCTCGAGGTCAACCTCCCGCACTTCTCGTCAGCGTTGAAGGATCTGGCGAAGAACGCGAACTACACCTGGTACGTCGACTCGAGCACGAAGGTGACGCCTCCATTCGTCGCAGTGCCGGAGGCGCAGTTCCGCAGCTCCCTTGCCGGCAAGTGCCGGAAGCTCGCCGAGGCTGCAGGCAAGCTGGGCACCGCGAACAAACGGCTGCTGCCGCACGTCGACGCACTGTGTGCGGCGGGCCATGAGTCCGACGCTTCCGTCAACGTCGGCGCGCTCGTCGACCGGCTCAAGAAGCTCGTGCTGTCGCCGGAATTAAAGACGCTGCACGACAGCGCGACCGCGCTCGCCGACATGATGGCCAGCCCCGACTTCCACGCCGGCGCGCTCGGGTTCTGGAACGGCAAAGGTCCCCCGGAAAGCGCCAACGGCAGACGTCCTGCCGGACTGAACCGAGGCGGGATCTCCGCTGCCGGAGTGATGGATCGGACCATCGACGTGCTGAGCAGCGCAAGGTCGAACCTGTCGTAAGACGCGGTCGGGGCCCGTCGGGCACGACCGCTGAGCTTGGCCGCGAGGACGTCCTACGGAACCGGCATGGCTCGCCGCCGTTGCGCTGGTTGTACCTGCACCTGCTGAGCTCGCGCGCCGGGGCCTCAGTGCGGCGCGAGGTTCAGTTCGGCGGCGCCAGCCGCTTCGTCAGCGCCGAGACGTCCAGCTCGGGACGCGGGTACTGCGGGTCGAGATCGAGCAGCACCTCGCGGAGCAGCTCGGCGACCAGCCAGTTCCGATAGCCCTTCCTGTCGCTCGGGACGACGTACCACGGCGCTTCATCGGTGTTGCACGCGGACAGCGCCGCGGCGTAGGCGGCCTGGTACTTGTCCCAGTGGTGGCGCTCGTCGATGTCTGCCTCGTTGAACTTCCAGTGCTTGTCCGGGTTGCTCAGCCTGGCCAGCAGCCGCTCGCGCTGGGTGTCGTAGCCGATGTGCAGGAAGCACTTGACGACGGTCGTGCCCTTCGCGACCAGCCCGCGCTCGAACCGGTTGATCTGCGTGTAGCGCTTGCGGCACTCCGCCGCGGTGACGAGCTTGTGCACCCGCGTCACCAGCACGTCCTCGTAGTGCGAGCGGTCGAACACGCCCACGTGGCCGGGCAGCGGCAGCCGGTTGCGGATGCGCCACAGGAAGTCGTGCGCGAGTTCGTCCTCGGTCGGTTTCTTGAACCCGGTGTAGTCGACGCCGATCGGGCCGAACGCGCCGACCACGTGCTCGGTGACACCACCCTTGCCGGCGGTGTCCATGCCCTGCAGCACCAGCAGCACGCTGCGCCGGCCGCCCGCGGTCGCCTCGGCCCACAGCCGCTCCTGCAGGCCGCGCGTCTCGTCCGTGTGTTCGCGCTTCTTGCGCTTGACCGGCTCGCCGCCGGGGTCGAGATCGGCCAGCCGGACCGGCCCGGCCGGAAGCCGAAGCTTGCTGCGCACCCTGTCCCTGCTCATCTGCGCAGGCTAGGCCACCTGGTCCACCCGTGCCGCACGCGCCGGTTTGCGTGCAGCGGCCGTAGGGCAGGGTGGATCAGGTGAGCGTGATCAACGTCTGGGCCCCGTCCGTCGCCTCGGTGCAGGTCCGCGCGCAGGGCACCGACACGCCGCTCTCGCCGCGCGGCGACGGATGGTGGGTCGGCCCCGACCTCGAGCCGGGCACCGACTACGCGTTCCTGCTCGACGACGACGACCAGCCACTGCCCGACCCGGCCTCGCGCCGGCAGCCGTACGGCGTACACGGACCGAGCCGCGTGTACGACCAGGACGCGTACGAGTGGCACGACGGCGACTGGCACGGCCGCGATCTCGCCGGCGCGGTGTTCTACGAACTGCACATCGGCACGTTCACGCAGGGCGCGACCTTCGACTCCGCCGTCGAACGGCTCGACCACCTCGTCTACCTCGGCATCACGCACGTCGAACTGCTGCCTGTCAACGCGTTCAACGGCGTCTGGAACTGGGGCTACGACGGCGTCGACTGGTACGCGGTGCACGAGCCGTACGGCGGCCCGGACGGCTTGAAGCGCTTCGTCGACGCGGCGCACGCCAAGGGGCTGGCCGTCGTGCTCGACGTCGTCTACAACCACCTCGGCCCCTCCGGCAACTACCTGCCGCGGTTCGGGCCGTACCTGAAACCGGGCCGCAACACATGGGGCGATCTCGTCAACGTCGAGAACCCGGCCGTGCGGCGCCACGTGATCGACAACGCGCTGATGTGGCTGCGCGATTTTCACGTCGACGGGCTGCGGCTCGACGCGATCCACGCGATCAAGGACGCCTCGCCGCGACACGTCCTCGCTGACATGTCCGAGGCGACCGACACGCTCGCCGAGACGTTGCGGCGGCCGCTCCCCCTCATCGGCGAGTCGGACCTCAACGACCCGATGGTGATCACGCCGCGCAGCGAGGGCGGCTACGGCCTGGCCGCGCAGTGGGACGACGACGTGCACCATGCGCTGCACGCGTTGCTCACCGGCGAGCGGCAGGGCTACTACTGCGACTTCGGGACGCTCGCGGTACTGGCCAAGACCCTCACCTCGGCGTTCCTGCACGACGGCGGCTACTCGACATTCCGCGAGCAGGACTGGGGCAAGCCGATCGACCCGCGCCGGCAGCGCGGCCGGCAGTTCGTCGTCTGCCTGCAGAACCACGACCAGGTCGGCAACCGCGCGGCCGGGGAGCGGCTCACCGAGCTCACCACGCCGGCGCTGCTGCGTGTCGGTGCCGTGCTGCTGCTCACCGCGCCGTACACGCCGATGCTCTGGATGGGCGAGGAGTGGGCGGCCCGTACGCGGTGGCCGTTCTTCACCTCGCACCCCGAGCCGGACCTCGCCGCGGCGACCGGGAAGGGACGTGTCGAGGAGTTCGCCCAACACGGGTGGGACACCAGCCAGATGATCGATCCGCAGGACCCGCAGGCGTACCGGAGCGCGATCCTCGACTGGGCCGAGCCCGCGCAGCCCGAGCACGCCGACGTGCTCGACCTCTATCGCCGCCTCATCGCGCTGCGCGCCGCCGAGGCCGACCTGCAGAACGACGACCTCACCGCCATCCACGTCGAGTTCGACGAGGGCGCGCGGTGGATCGTCGTGCAACGCGGCGCGCTGCGCATCGCGGCGAACCTGGGCGACGCGGAAGTGCGGCTACCCGGCGTGACCGGCACGATCCTGCTCGCGACCGGCGCCGCGACGACGAGCCGCACCGCGCTCACCCTGGGCGCCCAGTGCGCGGCGATCGTGCGTCACTAGAGGCGGCGAAGGAAGGGACCGCGGCCCCTTCCACTACCAACGTATATCGGGTGTGGGGGCTTGCCGCAAGCCCCCGGTGGTGCCGCAGAATCGCCCGCCGTGAGCTCTTTGACGACCAGTGCATTCGATCTTCCCGACAACCTCGCCGCCAAATCCGACCCCGCGCTCGTCGCCGACGACGACCGGCACTTCGCCGCCGTGGCCGACAGCCTCGAGCACTCCGTAGCCGAGCTGACCGAGCGCCTCGATGCGGAGCGGATGGCACCCGGCGGCAGCGGCGAGGAGGCGATGAACCGCGACCTGGAGATCCACCGGCTGACCGCCCGGCTGCGCACGCTGCGCCGCTTCGGCCTCGACCTGTGCCTGGGCCGGTTCGTCCGACCCGACGATCCGGAGCCGACCTACATCGGCCGGCTCGGCCTCACCGATCCGTCCGGACGCCGGCTGCTGCTCGACTGGCGCTCCCCCGCCGCCGAGCCGTTCTTCGGTGCGACGCACGCCAACCCGATGGGCCTGCTCAGCCGCCGCCGCTACCGCTGGACCGGGGGCCGGATCACCGACTACTGGGACGAAGTGTTCACCGCGGACGGGCTCACCGAGCACGCCGCGGCACTCGACGACCAGTCCGCCTTCATCGCCAGCCTGGGCGGCAGCCGCTCGCCGCGGATGCGCGACGTGCTCGGCACGATCCAGTCCGACCAGGACGCGATCATCCGCGCCGGGTCGGGCGGCGCGCTCGTCGTCGACGGCGGGCCCGGCACCGGCAAGACCGTCGTCGCGCTGCACCGCGCGGCCTACCTGCTCTACACCGACCCGCGGCTGGGCCGGCACCGCGGCGGGGTGCTCGTCGTCGGCCCGCACCAGCCCTATCTGGACTACGTCTCCGACGTGTTGCCGAGCCTCGGCGAGGACGGCGTGCAGACCTGCACCGTGCGCGATCTGCTCCCGGAAGGGCGCACCGCACCGCTCGAGACCGACCCGGACGTCGCCCGGCTGAAGTCGTCGGCGGGAATGGTGCACGCGATCGAGACCGCGGTGCGCATGTACGAGGAACCTCCGACCGAGCCCATGACGGTCGAGACGCACTGGTCCGAGGTGCGGCTCAGCGCCCACGACTGGGCCGAGGCGTTCGCCGTCGCACCGCCCGGAACCTCGCACAACGACGCTCGCGAGCTGGTGTGGGCCGAGCTGCTCACCATCCTCATCGACAAGCACGGCGACGAGGACGTGTCGCCCGACCTGCTGGGCGCGTCGCTCATGCAGAACCGGGAGCTGCTCACGACGTTCAACCGGGCCTGGCCCCTGCTCGACGCCGCGGACGTCGTCGGCGACCTGTGGTCGGTACCCGCCTACCTGCGCATGTGTGCGCCGTGGCTCAGCGCGGCCGAGGTGCGGCTGCTGCAGCGCACCGACCCGCAGTCGTGGACGACGTCGGACCTGCCACTGCTGGACGCGGCCCGGCAGCGGCTCGGCGACCCCGCGGCGTCGCGGCACCGGCGCCGGCGTGCAGCCGCGCGCGCCGCCGAGCGGGAGGAGATGGACCGCGTCGTCGAGCACCTGATCGCGAGTGACGACTCGGAGATGGGCGTGATGTCGATGCTGCGCGGCGAGGACCTGCAGCAGGCCTTGGTCAACGAGGCGGCCGCACCGAGCACCGACCCGGACCGGCTGGCCGGCCCGTTCGCGCACGTCATCGTCGACGAGGCGCAGGAACTGACCGACGCCGAATGGCAGATGCTGCTGCTGCGCTGCCCTTCGCACAGCTTCACCGTCGTGGGCGACCGCGCCCAGGCCAGGCACGGGTTCACCGAGTCTTGGCGGGCGCGGCTGGAGCGGATCGGGTTGGACCGGGCCCGGATCGCCGGGCTGACGATCAACTACCGCACCCCGGCCGAGGTCATGGCCGCGGCCGAACCGGTCATCCGCGCCGCGCTGCCCGATGCCAACGTGCCGACCTCGATCCGCAGCACCGGCGTGCCCGTCCACCACGGATCGGTCGCCGAGCTCGACTCGATCCTCGACACCTGGCTCGCGGCACACAGCGAGGGGATCGCCTGCGTCATCGGCGATCCCGGTTTCGCGGCCCGGCCGCGCGTCCGGTCACTGAGCCCGGAGCTGGTCAAGGGGCTCGAGTTCGACCTGGTCGTGCTCGTCGACCCGGACACGTTCGGCGCCGGGATCGAGGGAGCGGTCGACCGCTACGTGGCCATGACCCGCGCGACACAACGGCTGGTTGTGTTGACGAGCTGACCGGCTAGTCGCGCACGCCCCACTGCGAGGCCCATGCCTCCAGCGGGGTGATCTCACGAACGAGCGACTCGCCGCGTTCGGTGAGCCGATAGCCGCCCGGCACGTCGGCGACCAGCCCGGCGCCGAACAGCTCGGTGAGCCGGGTGACGAGCACGCTCTGGCTCATCCCCCCGACCGCGCGGCGCAGGTCGTTGAACGCCAAGGTGCGCTCGCGCAGCTCCCAGACGATACGCAGCGTCCAGCGGCGACCGAGCAGCTCGAAGAGCTCGGCGAGCGGCCGAGCGGTGATGGAGGTGGTGGGGTGCGACGTCATCGTGGCTGCGAATTTAGCACCGTGCGGCCGAGCTGGCCAGACCGGCGGGCCGCACTACTGGATCTCGCCGACCACGACGCCGGGGATGGGCTCCTCGACCCGGACGACGCTCACCTGCGGCGATTTGCCCTCCTCGACCTGCCATTGCTGGATGAGCGCGTTGCTGCAGCGCTGCGCGTCGTCGAAGTCCTCGAACGGACCTACCGCACGTGGACCGACGAGCCGCTGCCCCTCGTCGGTCAGGACCACCACGAACATCGCTACCTCCCATGGACGACTGCTTGGCCAAACGCTATCAATTCGGACGCGGCCGGCGAGCCGGTTCGACATCGACCACCCGCGGCGCGAATTCGTGCGGCGCCGGCCCGAATGCGCGCCGTGCCGCCCGGATCGCGCCGCGCGCGAGCGCGGCGTTGCCGCCTGCCCCGACCGCCGCACCGACACCGAGCGGCAGCGCCCGCCCCACGAGCAGCGCACCCTGTCGCGCGCCGAGGCGGCGCAGCACGAGCCGGCCGAGGTAGCTGTTGAGCCCGGCGATCTTGTCCCGCGACGACGAGCGGGCGAGCACGTACGCCCAGTGCCCCTCCGCCGCCTCGGCGCCGGCCAGTGCGGTGCCGCCCACTTCGCCGACGAGCACCGACAGCACCAGTGCCCGGCGCACCGCCGGGTCGCTCAACGGCACGCCGTGCAGCTCGGCGAGCGCGAGGACGTAGAGCGTCGAGGCCGACACGAACGCGGTGATCTCCGCTGCCCCTGATGCCACCGACGCGGCCGTGCCGGCGCCGGGCACTGCCGCGGCCGCCCCGGATGCGCCGCCGATGCCGACCACTGCGGCGAGGTAGCGGTGCTCGAGCTGGCGCACGACCTGTTCCGGCGTCAGCTCCGGATGCCGGCGCCGCACCCGGGCCAGGTAGTTCTGGACGACCGGCCGCTGCATCGCCAACGCGCCGTCCAGCGCCCGGTCGAGCACCTGCTCGACCCCGCGCGGCACAGGGATGCGCTTCGGCATACGTCCAAACCTAAGGTGTTGACCATGCGCGCCCTGCTGCCCGAGCCTGCGGACGACGTCGACGTGCACGCGTTCTACGCCACCGACTGGGTCGACACCGGCGGCTTGCGGGTCAACTTCGTCGCGTCCGCGGACGGCGCGGCGCAGGCCGACGGCCGTTCGAAAGGGCTGCAGACCAGCGGTGACAACCGCATCTTCGCCGCCCTGCGCGACCTGGCCGACGTGGTGATGGCCGGGCTCGGCACCGTCACCATCGAGGGCTACCGCGCCATCCGCGTCTCACCACGCCGCGCCGCGATCCGCCGCGAGCACGGGCTGCGCGACGTGCTCCCGACCGCGGTCGTGACCCGCAGCCTGCGCCTGGACGCCGGATCGTCGCTGTTCACCGACGTCGTGCCCGACGCGCGCACGATCGTGCTCACCTGCGAGGCGGCACCGGTCGATCGCCGCCGCGCACTCGCCGAGGTCGCCGACGTGGTCCTCTGCGGCGACCGCGAGGTCGACGCGGCGCTCGCCCGCGCGGCGCTCGAGGAGCGCGGCCTCACCCGCATCCTGTCCGAGGGCGGCCCCAACGCGTTCGCACACCTTGCCGCCGGCGGCGCGGTCGACGAGCTGTGCCTCAGCGTGACCCCGCTGCTCGTCGGCCCCGGACCGACTCGCATCATCGTCGGCGACGCCGAGTGGGACGCCCCGGCCGCGCTCGAGCTCGCGGGGTTGCTCGAGGAGGACGGCGCCCTGTTCGCGCGCTATCGGATGCGGGGCACGATCGCGTCGAGCGGACCACGCGAGAGTATGGGCGGATGAAGCTGCCCGTCATGCCGCCGATCGCGCCGATGCTGGCCAAGTCGGTGCCGACGATCCCGCCCGGCGCGTCCTACGAACCGAAGTGGGACGGGTTCCGCTCGCTGATCTTCCGCGACGGCGACGACGTCGAGTTCGGAAGCCGCAACGAGAAGCCGATGACCCGCTACTTCCCGGAGCTGGTCGCGGCGGTGCAGGCTGAGCTGCCCGAGCGGTGCGTCATCGACGGCGAGATCGTCATCGCCGGCGATACCGGGCTGGACTTCGAAGCCCTGCAGCAGCGCATTCACCCGGCGGTCTCGCGGGTCACGATGTTGTCCGAGCAGACTCCCGCGTCGTTCATCGCGTTCGACCTGCTCGCGCTCGGCGACGACGACTACATGAGTCGTCCGTTCGCCGAGCGGCGGGCCGCCCTCGAGCAAGCGCTCGCCCACGCGAACGCGCCGATCCACCTGACGCCGACGACGACCGACCTCGACGTCGCGAACCGCTGGTTCGTCGAACTCGAGGGCGCGCATCTCGACGGCGTGATCGCCAAGCCCCTGGACGGCACCTATCAACCCGACAAGCGGGTCATGTTCAAGATCAAGCACGTCCGCACCGCCGACTGCGTGCTCGCCGGGTTCCGCTGGCACAAGACCTCCACGGAGGCCAACCCGCTCGTCGGCTCACTGCTGCTCGGGCTCTACAACTCCGACGGCGCGCTTCAGCACGTCGGGGTCGTCGGCGCATTCACCGCCAAGCGCCGCGCCGAGCTCGTCGGCGAACTCGAACCACTGCTGCTCGGCGCGGGTGAGAACCACCCGTGGCAGGAGTGGGCGAACGCCGAGGCGCACCAGGCACAGCGGCTGCCCGGCAACGTGAGCCGTTGGAACGCCACCAAGGACCTGTCCTTCGTCGCCCTACGCCCGGAACGGGTGCTCGAGGTCAAGTACGAGCACATGGAGGGCACGCGGTTCCGCCACCTGGCGCACTTCGTCCGCTGGCGTGACGACCGCACCCCGGAGTCGTGCACCTACGAGCAGCTCGAGCAGCCGCTCACGTACGCCCTCGACGACATCGTCCCCGGCCTCACTGCGGGGCAAGCCGGGTAGGCCGACGCGGCTATCCTCTAGCGGACCCCCGACCGACCGACAGGAGCTGGACGTGGCCGCACGCCGACCCGACGCGCGCTCGTCCGCGCGGCCGAGTCCGCGACCTGCACCGGCGCCCGGGCACACCGGCCTGGCCCGCGCCGATGCGGGCAATCAGCAGCTCGTGCAGGCGGCGGGCAGCGCCATCGTCACCGCGGCCCGGGTCGGCCGGCTGCTGGGTCGCTCGGGATGGCGCATCGCCCGGCAGCTGCCCGGCATGTCGCTGGTCGAGCAGCAGGTGCAGCGCCTCGGCGACACCGCGACGGCCGAACTGCGCCGCCTGCTCGAGGTGCCGCAGCAGTTCTTCACGCCGGCCGGCGGTGAGGACGCGCGGGTGATGATGCTGGTGCAGAACGCGAGCACCGACCCGGCACCGCTGCGCACCGCGATGAGCGAGTTGCTCAGCCGCTCGTCCGGCACCGGCGCGGGACGCAGCCGCGAATACCTCTACGGCACGATCGTGAGCCAGCTCGTGCCCGACGAGGCGCGCATCCTCGCGGCGATGGCGGACGGCAAGTCGTTCGCCGCGGTCGACGTCCACGCCAAGCACGTCGGACGCGCGGCGAGCCGGACGGTGCTCAGCAACGCGTCGTCGGTCGGCGCCGCGGCCAAGGTGTCCCCTGCGCGCAACGTCGCGACCTACCTCACCCGGCTGCACGGCTTCGGGCTCGTCGAGTTCGGCCCGGCCGCCGACGAGCTGAACGCCGAGTACGACCAGCTCGCCATCGACGACGCCGTGCAGGAGGCACGGGTGCGCATCGAGAAGGGCAAACTCGGCAGCGTGCGGATCGTGCGCAAGACCGTCGCCCTGTCCGCACTCGGTCGCGACTTCTGGACCGCCTGCGCCCCGGGCAGCGTCCCGCGCCGCTGAGTCGGCGCCCATCCCGCATGGGTACGGTGCAGTGTGCCCCGACTTCGCCCGCGCAGCGCGCTCGCGACCTTCGCCGCTGTCGCCCTGCTGCTCGGCGGATGCACCGCGTCGCTGACCGACGGGCACGGCCGCACCACCGAATCCGCCTCGTCCGGACCGTCGTCGAGCGGTAGCACCGGTAACCCGACCCAGCAGCCCGCGAACTTCGCCGACTGCAGCGACCGCATCAACATCAGCGCGCTGGGCCTGCCCGCGGGCCGGGAGAACAAGCTCAGCTTCGAGTGTGCGGTGATCTCCGTCCCGCTCGACTACGCGAAGCCGACCGGTCAGCAGGTCCAGCTGACACTTGTCCGCATCCACGACAGCGACAACACCGCGCATGCGGGCTCGCTGATCGTCAACCCGGGCGGACCCGGCGGATCAGGGCTCAATCTCGCGCTCGGGCTGACCGGGCAGGTCTCGGACAAGCTGCTCGAGCACTTCGACCTGGTCGGTTTCGACCCGCGTGGGGTGGGCGAGTCGACGCCGATCGCGTGCCTGAGCGACTCGCAGAAGGACCGGCTCGACGCCGAGTCGCCGGACATGCGCACCGCGGTCGGCTTCACGCAGGCGAAGAACCTGGCCAAGCAGGTCGCCGAGGCGTGCTCCGCCAAGTACGGCAGCTCGCTCGCCCAGTTCGACACCGTGGCGACCGCGCGTGATCTCGACCAGATCCGGCAGGCGGTCGGCGACAGGTTGCTGAACTACCTCGGCTTCTCCTACGGCACCGAGCTCGGCGCGCAGTACGCGCACCTCTTCCCCTCGAAGATCGGCGTCGCGGTACTCGACGGCGCGGTCGACCCGCTCACCGACGACATCACGGCGTTCGCCGACCAGCTACAGGGCTTCGAGGGGGCGTTCGACCAGTTCGCGGACTGGTGCAAGACGCACTCGCCGTGCCGCACCCTCGGCAATCCGCGCACCGCGGTCTACGACGTGGTGGCGAAGGCGCGCACCGCGCCGATCCCGAGCACCGCACCGGACGACAACCGCAAGGCCACGCCGTCGCTGGTACTGACCGGCGTGCTGTCCGCGCTGTACTCGCAGTCTCGTTGGCCCGATCTCGGCAAGGCGATCATCGAGGCCGGCGACGGCGACGCGGCAGGTCTGATGCAGCTCGCGGACGAGTACAACGAACGGTTCAACGGGCACTACACGAACATCGCCGAGGCGAACACGACGATCAGCTGCAACGACTCGAAGCCCGGCCCGACCGACGCGACGATCCGCGCGACGACCCGGTCGTGGCAGCAGCGCTTCCCGATGTTCGGGCTCTGGTCGGCCGCGTCACTGTTCGACTGCCAGGTGTGGCAGCCGCAGCGCACCGTGCCGCCGCTGCCGACCGCGACCAGCGCGGCGCACAAGATCCTCGTCATCGGCAACCTGCACGACCCGGCGACGCCGTACCAGGGCGCGAAGGACCTCACCAGCACGCTCGGCAACGCGGAGCTGCTCACCTGGGACGGCGAGGGCCACACGTCCTTCCTGCAGGGCAGCAAGTGCATCGACGACTTCGTGGACACCTACCTCGTGTCCGGCGCGCTGCCACCGGCAGCGACGACCTGCCCACGGTGAGCCGCGAGCCTGCGTTCTCGATCAGCGCACCGGCCGGCGAGGTGCGCGCCGTCGCGCTCGTGCTGCACGGGGGCCGGGCCCGCAGCGCCGCGCCGGTACGACCCACCCAGCTCGCGGTGCTGCGCATGTCGCCGTTCGCCAACTCGCTCGCCCGCGCAGGGGCGCGGCACGGGCTCGCGGTCGCCCGCCTGCGCTACCTGGTGCGCGGCTGGAACGGCGCGGCCCGCTCACCGGTCGCCGACGTCGAGTGGGCACTCGGCCGGCTGAGCGAGCGACTGCCCGGCGCACCGGTCGCGCTGATCGGGCACTCGATGGGCGGCCGCGCCGCCGCGTACGTCGCCGGGTATCCCTCGGTGCGCGGCTACGTCGGGCTCGCGCCGTGGTTCGAGCGCGACGACCCCTACGAGCAGACGGCCGGCCGGCACGTCCTCGTCGTGCATGGCGACCGTGACCGGATCACCAGCGCGACGGCGTCCGCACAGTGGACCCAGCGCGCGGCAACGGTCGCCGCGTCCGCCGGCTACATCTCGGTGCACGGCGAGCGGCACGCCATGCTGCACCGCGCGTCGCTGTGGCACTCGCTGACGACGTCCTACGTCCTGGCCGTGCTGTGTGACGTTCTTCCGTCGGAAACCGACAGTTCACCGGCTGCGAATGTAGTGGCGAAGGTACTTGCGGGAGATGCGTCAGTCGTCGTGTGATGGAAACCGGCCGACCCGGACAGGAGGGACCATGACCGCGACGCAGCGCACCGAGCCCGGTGCGCCTCCCAGTGCCGTCGACGCCGCGCGCTGGCCGGACATCGCGGTCGTGCCGCACCGGCCGCTGCGTGCCCGCATCGCCCGGCAGCTGTTCCGGCACGCGGTCGCGCGCGTCCCGCTGCGGGTGATCGAGCCCGGGCACGGCTGGTCGGGACGCGGCACCAGCACCGACCCGGTCATGCGGCTCGTCCGCCCGGACGCGTTCTACGCCCGGCTCGGTGACAGCGGGACGATCGGCTTCGGCGAGGCGTACATGGCCGGCGACTGGGTCACCGACGACCTGCCCGGCGTGCTGTCGGCGTTCGCGGCCCAGGTACGCGAGCTGATCCCGCCGTCGCTGCAGCGGCTGCGGCACGCGGTCCTCAGCCGCCAGCCCGGCCACCACGACAACACGATCGAGGGCGCGCGCGAGAACATCCACCGGCACTACGACCTGTCCAACGACCTGTTCACGCTGTTCCTCGACGAGACCATGACCTACTCGTCGGCGATCTACGCCGGCGATCCCGCGACCGCCGGCGAGAGCCTGGCCGAGGCGCAGCGGCGCAAGATCGACCGGCTGCTCGACGCGGCCGGTGTCGGCGCCGGCAGCCGGCTGCTCGAGATCGGTACCGGCTGGGGCGAGCTCGCGATGCGGGCCGCCGCGCGTGGCGCGCAGGTCACCACGCTCACGATCTCCACCGAGCAGGCCGACCTCGCGACCCGGCGCATCGCCGACGCCGGGCTCGCCGATCGGGTGTCGGTCGTGCTGCAGGACTACCGCGAGGTGCAGGGCCGCTTCGACGCGGTGATCAGCGTCGAGATGATCGAGGCGGTCGGCGCGAACCACTGGGACGAGTACTTCGCCACGATCGACCGCGCGCTCGTGCCGGGCGGGCGGTGCGGACTGCAGGCGATCCTGCAGGACGACCTCACCGTGCAGGCCACGAAGGACACCTACACCTGGATCCGCAAGTACATCTTCCCGGGCGGACAGTGCGCGTCACTCGAGGCCATCGAACGGACGCTCGCCGCGCACACGACACTGACGATCGCCGACCGGTACAGCTTCAACAAGCACTACGCGCAGACGCTGCACCGCTGGCGCAGCACGTTCGAGCAGCGCGCGGCAGAGGTCGACGCACTCGGCTTCGACGAGACGTTCCGGCGCATGTGGTCGTTCTACCTCGCGTACTCCGAGGCCGGATTCCGCACCGGCTACCTCGACGTGCAGCAGATCACGCTCACCAAGCCGTAATTCCCGCGGCCGAGCGCGCAACGCTCGATACGGTGAGCCGTGGTTACCGTCGTCCTGGGGCTGGCCGCTGCGCTGCTCTACGGCGTCGGTGATTTCGCGGGCGGCTTCGCCTCACGGCGGCACACGGCGCTCACCGTGCTCTTGCTCGCCTATCCGGTCGGCGCCGTCCTGATGCTGGTGATGGTGCCCTTCTTCGGGGGTCACCCGGACACCCGGTCGATCGTGTTCGGCATCGCCGGTGGTCTCGCCGGGCTCGTCGGCGTGACGCTCATGTACAGCCTGATGACGGTCGCGCCGATCAACGTCATCTCCCCCGTCACCGCGGTGCTCGCGGCGATCGTGCCGATCGTGGTGGGCGTGGGCATCGGCGAGCGGCCACACGTCACCGCCTGGTTGGGCATCGCGCTCGGTCTCGGCGCGGTGCTGCTCGTGAGCCGCACGACCGAGGCGCACCCGCACGGCCGCATCGGCATGCGGGTCCTGCTGCTCGCCCTCGTGTCCGGGCTCGGCTTCGGGTTCTACTTCGTGTTCCTCGCGCGGGCCGGCGACGACTCCGGGCTCTGGCCGCTCGTGGCGTCGCGGATCGCGTCGGCCGTTGCCATCGTGCCGCTGGCGAAGGCGCGCGGCGCGTTCGCGTTCGTCCGCGGCCGGATGCTCGGCGTCGTCCTGCTCTCCGGCGCGTGCGACGCGCTGGCGAACATGAGCTTCCTGCTCGCGTCCCGGCACGGATTGCTCTCATTGGCCAGCGTCATCACCTCGCTCTACCCGGCGACGACGGTGATCCTGGCCGTGTGGCTGCTGCACGAGCACACGAGCAGGACCCAGCGGGTCGGGCTGGCGCTTGCCGCCGGCTCGATCGTGCTGATCACCGTATGAACGATGCATACTGACGGGGTGATCGTCGGGATCGTCATCGGGGTCGTGGTCGTCGCGCTCGTCGCGCTCATGCGCTGGGCCGACACGCGCGACCGCGCCAAGGGCCATGTGAACCGCGGCATGGGCGAGGTCCGCTCGTCGATCCGGCAGAGCCGCTTGAACACGCATGCGCTGCGCCACGGCGGCCGGAACTCGGGCGTGCCGACACCGCACGAGCTGGCACGCCGCAACGCGCGTCGCAACGGGCGCTAGGCGCCGCTAGTCGGGCAGCGGCTCGTGGCCCGCGCAGGTGCGTACGGGTAGCCGCGGGTACTTCGGGAAGCGCGCGTCCTCTGCCGCGCGGCCGCAGCGCAGATACGTCGTCCCCCGGCGTGTCGGGCGCAGCATCGCGTGCCGGCAGGTCGCGCACAGCCCGGCCTGGGTCGGTGGCGTCGTGGGTTGCGGCTCGGTCACGTGTCGACCGTCATCCGGACCGCGACGACATCGCCCAGCGCGAGATCCTCGGCCCGGCGCACCGCGGTCTTCACCGGCAAGAGGTACGCCCCGTCCTTCGGGAACAGCGACGTCTTCCAGTCGGTGTCGCGGATCGCGGCCCGGACCGGGATCATCCCCCAGCCGTAGGTGACGAGCCGCGACGCCGCCTCGATCGCCGCGCAGGCCGGGTCGGGGACGGTGACGAAGTGGTACGGCGCGGGTCCGCGCCAGTACCAGATCTCGCCGCGGAACTCGAAGTCCACCCGGCAAGCATAGGAACGCAGTCCGACGCCGCCTCCTAGGGTGAACGCGTAGGGAAGCTGACGCCGAGTTGCGCGCGGACGTCGTCGAGCACCTGCATGATGCGCAGCGTCTCGCCGAGAGTGAGCAGGTCCGACTCGGTCTTGCCATCGGCAAGCAGCCGCGCGAACTCGGCGGCTTCATAGGCCAGGCCGTGCTCACGGCTCGGCGACTCGTAGCGGTCGAGCTCGCGGTCGCCGGGGTCGAGCAGGCGCACCGTGTTCGGCTGGTAGAACCAGCCGTCGATCTCGAGGCGAGCGGCGGTGCCCGAGATCGCCGCAGCGCACGGCGTCTTGGCGCGCATCGTCGACGACAGCGTGCCGACGGCGCCCCGGCGCCCGGTCACCGCGACGGTCTCACTCGCATCGACCCCGGTCTCGGCGAGCGTCCCGGTCGCCGCGACGGCGGTGAACTCGCCGAGGACAAGGTGCGCGAACGAGATCGGGTAGATCGCGAGGTCGAGCAGCGCGCCGCCGGCGAGCGCAGGATCGGCCAGGCGCTGCGGGCCGTCGGGGTACAGCTGCTGGCCGTGATCGGCTTCGACGGCCACGACCTCGCCCAGCAGCCCGTCCTCGAGGCAGCGGCGCACGACGTCGATGTGCGGGAGAAAGCGCGTCCACATCGCCTCGACGACCAGCAAGCCCTTCGACCGGGCGGTCTCGATGACCGCGGCGGCTTCGGCTGCGTTGCGGGTGAACGCCTTCTCGACGAGCACCGGTGTGCCGCCGCCGAGCGCGAGCAAGGCATGGTCGTGATGTTCGGAATGCGGGCTGGCGACGTAGATGGCGTCGATCCCGTCGTCGGCCGCCAATGACTCGTAGCTGCCGTGGCTGCGCTCGACACCGAACTCGGCCGCGAACGCCTGCGCGCGCTCGAGCGAGCGTGAGCCGACCGCCACGACGCGAGACGACGTCCGCGCATGCAGTGCCGCCGTCCAGCTGTGCGCGATGCCACCCGGCGCGAGCACCCCCCACCGGATGGCAGGAGCGTCGGACGGATCGGGTACGCGGGTAGCCGGCAGCGTCGTCACACGGCCATCTTGCCAAGGCGCTACTGCTACGTGAGCGGATCGGGGTCGACCTTGCCGTAGCTGGCCGTGCCGTACCCGGTGGGGTTGTCGGAGACGTGCGCCCGCAGACGCGATGCACCGCAGGGTCACCGCGGTGGCGCGCCGAACGTCTGGTGGTCTGCCGCGCCGCCCGGTGTCGAGCTGAACGCGTCGAGGAACTGGTTGCGGAACGCGTCCATCTTCTCCAGGGGGGCCGCGGAGTCGGGCACGAGTCCGTCCTGCCAGTGCCACGAGGCGATGTCGCGGAACACGCCCGGGTCGCGGGCGACGATCGAGACAGGCACCGAGTGCGTCGGGCTGTTGCCGCTGACGAGCGTGGCGGGCTGGTGGTCGCCGAGCAGCACGACCACCAGATTCGGGTCGTTCAGCCGGACGATCCAGGAGGTGAGGGCCTGGAGCGAGTAGCGGATCGACTGCCCGTACAGCTGCTTGAGGACGGCGTCGTTGCTGAAAGCCTCCGAACGCCGCAGACCGTGCGACGCCATCGACCGGTACACCGAACCGTCACCGAGCCGGTTCCACGCCACCATGTGCGGCAACGGGGTCCACGGTTCGTGCGAGGACACCGTGTCGATCTCGGCCATCACCGGCCGGTGCTCCGGGGTGAGCACGAGCTTGCCGAACGCGTCGTAGGTGTATTGGTCCGGGATCTTCGCGTAGCTGAACCTCGGTCCCCGGTAGCCGACGTTGCGGCTGTCGAGCTGCGTGTCGTAGTGATAGAAGGCCTTGCCCTCCGGCCACGGCTTGTCGTCCGAGGGGACGTCGCTCACGGTGCGCCAGCCGGCCTTGTGGAACGCGGCGGTGAGCGTGAACCTCTTGCTGTCCAGAAGCTCGTCGTAGCGCTGCTGGCTATCGACCCACAGGCCGGACTGCAGCGTGGAGTGCGCGAGCCAGCTGATGCCGCCGAACGTCGGAGAACTCAGCCAGGCGCTCTGCGTGGACCAGCCGGCCCGGGCCAGCGACGCGTCGTCGTTGCGCAGCGCGACGTCGTCGCGAGCCGAAAAGCTGGAATTCTGGAGCGCCACCTGCCCGTAGCTCTCGACGAAGACGACGAGCACGTCCTTGCCACGCAACCCGGTGAGCAGGTTCGGCGCGGGCACCTGTGCGTGCGGGTCGGAAGTGTGGATCGCGTTCTCGAAACGCTGCTGGTCGCGGATCGCCGCGGCCGCATCGCGTACCTGCGACGCCGCGACGCCAACGGTGGCCGTCGAGGCGAACGGGTCACCCGGAGCCAGTTGCAACGACAGCGCGGCCGCGACCGCGACCAGCACGCCCAGCGCGGCGACGCCACCGGCCGAGTTGCGCCGATACCGAGCGGCCACCGAGCACACCCGGACGGTCGCGGCGGTGACCAGGACGAGGGTCAGGGCCGCAGCGAGCGCGAGCGCTACGAGGAACGCATCGGTGGCCGTGCGGCCGATCGAGACGCGGACGACCCCGATCGCCGGTTGCAGGTTCGACCAGTCGAGGATCGGGTCGAACGGCCGGTCGAGCTCGACGTAGAAGCCCATGTCGAAGACCTTGACGACGGTCAGCAGACCGATCAGCAGCCCGGCAACCGTCGCCATCGCGCGTCGCGCGCGCGGCGGCAGGAGCAGGGCCAGCGCCACGATCGCCAGGCCCTCGACGGGGATGCGGACGAACGCCACCGGCGTGAGCCGGCTGAACCGATCGGGCACCACGAGCGCCGCCCAGACGACCGCGGCCGCGATCGACGTGGTCGCGATGCCGGCCACCCGCCTGCTCACTGCGCCGGCCCCGGCGCGGAAGAGCCAGACGACATCTCGTCCGAACGACTCCAGCAACAGGGCGAACGCGCCCGCCACCGCGATCAGGCCGAGGAACGCGTTGAGCACTCCGGACACGGCGACGGCGAGCGTGATGCCCTGCACCGCGGCCACGACCTTGCGCCAGGCGCGCGCCGGTACCGGGGTGCGCAGCCACCGCATCGGCCAGCTGCCGATGAGCAGGAGGTAGTGGGCTGCGCCGATGGCCAGCACCCAGCTCGCGAGGACGCCGTAGCGCACGAACACCTCGATGCTCAGCAGCAGGATGAGGAACGCGTCGGTCTCGCCGTCCAGATGCGCGCCGAGCGGGCCGGCCGAGCCGGTGCGGCGCGCGACCGGGCCGTCCACCGCGTCGAGGGCCAGCGCGATCGCGGCCAACGTGACGAGCGCGGTGATCGACACCGATCGCTCGAACGACTCGGCGACAAGTGCCGCGACGCCCGCGGCCAGCAGGGCGCGGGCGAGGGTGATCCAGTCCGCCGGGAGGATCGCCGCATCGCGGCTGCGCACCCTGGCCAGGACGAGCAGTGCCGTCGCGGCCGAACCGACGAGCAGACCGACCAGCCGGCCCGTCGAGTCGAGACCAGCTGCGGCGCCGACGATGCCCAGCACGGCGGCGGTCATGCTCGGCCCGAGCAACGACGCGAGCCGAATCGTGAGCATCGAGCTCCTCCGTCGCCGTCTGTCGGTTGCCCTCATCCTGGGTACGGGCTCGTCGCGACGGCGGTTCATTCCGCCATGGCCGCATGATCGGACCGGATCGGGGCCGGGCGACGCGTCCACACGCTGCCTAGGCCGACCGGGTGAGCTCGACGAGCAGGGCGGGGTGGTCGGTGCTGCCGTGCATGTCCACTGTCGAGTGGGAACGCACCGTGAAGTAGGTGCTGACGATGATGTCCTGGCGGGCTCCGTCGTCCACCCGGCGGTACCCCTCCGGCACGCAGGACTCGGGGCCGGGGTCGCGGCCGGCGACGAGATTGAGGTCGGCGCCGAGCACGACGTGGTCCGTGCCGCCGCGGCGCATCACGTCGGGCAGCGCGACCGTCATGAGGTAGCGACACTGCTCGAGCGCGACCGCCGGACTGGCGCTGGCCGTGTGTGTCGTACACGCGTACAGCCCGGCGTGGACGCACAGCCACACCCGCTCCTCCGGGTCGTTGCGGTCCTGGGCCGGATAGCGACCGCCGTACGTGCGGATCGCGGCGTCCGCTGCGCTTTTTCGGGCCAGCACGCCCATGCCGTACAGCTGGCCGTCACGGCAGCGGAACGGACGCCCAGCCGTCCGCCGATCGAGCGCCGCCCGGAACGCGGACACGCCGCCCATCGCCCGCCCGAGGCTCGTCAGATCCGCTCGGCAGATCTCGTTGAGCGTGACGACGTCGGGCCGCCGGGCGCGGATCAGGGCGGCAGCCGTCGCCACGGACCGTCCGGTGTAGCACGCGGCGATTCCGCTGTTGCACAGGTTGAGTTGCATGACGAGGACGGTTGAAGCACCCGTACGCCCGGCGGAACCGGATGCGCTGCGCCCGGTGCAGGCGGCGAGCGCGGCCAGTGCGCAGCAGCCCAGGGCGAACGCCGTCCGCCGGCTCATGCAGGGTGGGGCCGGCGGCCGCGGTGATCAGCCATGGCGAGCCCTGGCGCGGCGGGGGCCACCGCCGGCTCGGCTGCGGCATCGCGGCGCAGTACTGCGGTCAGGGCGACGATCGCACCGGGCAGCGAGGCGATCATCGTCAGCACGCCGAAAGTCGTCGCCGCGGCGACGCCGTGGTCAGCACCCAGGCCCGCGCTGGCGAAGGCCCATGCGGCCGCTCCCTCGCGCGGGCCCCAGCCACCGATGTTCGTCGGTAGCGATGCGCCGACCAGCACCACCATCGCGAGCGGGATCAGCACACGGGTCGAGGCAGCGACCCCGACGGCGTGCGCGGCGATCACGAACACCGCAACGTGACCCGCCACTGCAACCAACGACGCGGCGGTGATCGCCGGCCACGCGGTTCGCGCAAGCAGCCCGTGGCGCATGTCGGACGCACCGACGCGCAATGCATGCGCGCCGCGCGAGATCCCGGTGCGCGGCGCGAACCGCACCGCAGCGGCCATGGCGAGCACGACGACCGCGGTGCCGGCGAGGACGAGCGGGAGCACCGACCGGACCGGCGTGGCCACGACGGCGAGCACGAGGATGGTGACGCTCAGCTGCACGATCTGGCCGGCGATGCGTTCCCACGCGACGGCGCGCAGCCCTCGACTCAGGTTCCCGGCGGCACGGCCGTGATCCACGCCCCGGTGCACGTCGCCCACGATGCCGCCGGGCAGCACGGTGTTGAGGAACAGCGATCGGTAGTACGCGGCGATCGCGTGCGACAGCGGCAGTCCGACTCCGAGCCCGCGGGCCACAGCCCGCCACCGGTACGCGCACGCAGCCGTAGTCGCGCAGGTGATGACGGTCGCCAGGGCGATCGAGCCCGGGCCGACCGCCCGCACGCCGTCGAGGAACGGCCCGCTGCCCAGGCGCCAGCCGATCACACCCAGGATCGCGACGCCACCGAGGACGCGCAGGCCCGCCCACACCGAGCGATTCACGCGTCCGACCTCCTCAACATGCCCTCCTACCAGGACCTACGGGAACC
>JAICKR010000249.1 GCA_025927835.1 Jatrophihabitans sp.
CAACGCGCAGGACGCCGTCAGCCTCGTGCAGACGGCCGAGGGTTCGCTGACCGAGGTCCACGCGATGCTTCAGCGCGTCCGTGAGCTCGCCGTGCAGTAAAAGAAAGGCTCGCTAGCGACCGCGGACCGCACCGCGATCCAGTCCGAGGTCTACCAGCTGGCCTCGGAGATCGAGCGCATCGGGCAGTCGGCCCAGTTCAACGGCATCAACCTGCTGAACTCGGCCCAGACGATCTCGTTCCAGATCGGCTCGAACGACGGTGAGCAGATCACCGTCAGCACGATCTCGCTCGGCTCGAGCACCGGTGGCGTTGGCACGAGCTACTTCGCGCTCTCGTCGACGGGCTCGACCGACATCTCGGAGATCGACGCCGCCATCAACAACGTGTCGGCGACCCGCGCGCAGTTCGGTGCGGTCCAGAACCGTCTGGAGTACACCCTCCAGAACGCGGCGATCTACCAGGAGAACCTGACCTCCTCGGAGTCCCGTATCCGCGACGTGGATATGGCGGCCGAGATGGTCAACTTCACCAAGCTGCAGATCCTGCAGCAGGCGGGCACGTCGATGCTGGCTCAGGCCAATCAGTCGAGCCAGGGCGTGCTGTCACTGCTCCGCTAGTCGGCAGTCGGCAGTACGGCAGTACGGCACAGAGGGCGGCGCTTTCGCGCCGCCCTCTCGCTTTCATACGGGTTCCCTACCCGCGTCCTCTGCAGGCGCGTCGGCGTTCAGCCGATGAGACTCTTGATGCGCCCTCTCGCCGGCCGTACCGTCGCGGTTCTCTCGTTGCTCGCGGTGCGCCGATGACGGCACGCACCAAGCCGCTCGTGCTCGTCGCCGACCACGATCTCGACATCCTCGAGCTGGTCGCCTTCAGGCTCGAGCGCGCGGGCTACAACGTGGTGACGGCCGGCAACGGCGCGCAGGCGCTCGAGGCCGCGGTCGAGCGCTCACCCGACCTGGCGGTGCTCGACGCGATGATGCCGCGCTTCGACGGCTACGAGGTCACACGCCGACTTCGCGAGGATGAGCGGACGGAACGGATCCCCGTGATCCTGCTCACGGCGCGCGTGCGGGAGGCCGATGTGCAGCGCGGCATCGACGCCGGCGCCGCCGATTACCTTAAGAAGCCGTTCAGCGCACAGGAGCTTCGTGCCCGGGTTCAGGCGGTTTTGATGGGTTATGGAGCGACCGGGCATTAGCGCGAGGCCCGTACCCACGGACATTCGTCGATAGCGGCCAAGACGCCGCTCTGACGCGCCGATGAGACCTGCATGCGGCGCGCTCTCGTATCCGCCTGCGTGTTCCTCGGGCTGCTGCCGGCCTCGGCGTCGGCATACGACTACGTGGGCGCGCCCATCACGCACGGCACCGACTCCGCCGCCGTCGGCACGGGCCCCGCTGCCAAGCTGCCGCGCGCGCTGGCCAAGAGCCTGCCGAAGTCGTGGTGCGGGCCGGAGACGGCCGGCGACGACACGGTCCACGAGCTCGACAACGGCGGCTACAAGGAGCACGCCGTCTACATGATCCCGTCCGACGGCGTCGACCGCTTCGCGCACTACGCGCCCGGGATCCAGGCCGATGCCTTCGGCGCCTCGGCGCTGCTCGAGACCACCTACGCCCGCGCGATCCGCTTCGACATGGGCACCGCCTGCGGGCCGGAGTACCTCGACATCACGGTCGTGCGGATGCCGTACTCGACAGCCCAGCTCCAGGCTGCTGCAAGCAGCGGCACCGGCACGTTCGACATGGTCACGGGCGCGCTGAATGCCGCCGGGCTGCAGACAATCAAGCCCAGCGACAGCTATCAGCAGGCGGGCGCGCGGACGCGCAACTGGGTCGTGTGGTTCGACGGCCCGGCACCGGCCGGGACCTGTGGCCAGGCGTCGATCTACGACGACCCGACGCGCGCCCCCACCAACCTCAACAACTTCGGCGGCAAGGTGGCGGTGGTGTTCCGCAGCGGCGACGGGTTCTGCTCTTCGAACGCGGTCCGCCACGAGATCGGCCACAACCTCGGCGCGCTGCAGCCGTCGGCGCCGCACGCGTTCGACGGCTCGCACTGCAACGACGCGATCGAGGACACCATGTGTTACTCGAACTCGCCGCAGGTCGCGAACGGG
>JAICKR010000077.1 GCA_025927835.1 Jatrophihabitans sp.
AGATCAAGGCCGGTGCGGCGACGCCGGCGCCGCCGGTCGGCCCTGCGCTCGGCCAGCACGGCGTGACCATCATGGAGTTCTGCAAGGCCTACAACGCGGCCACCGAGTCGCAGCGCGGGCAGATCGTCCCGGTCGAGATCTCGGTGTACGAGGACCGCTCGTTCACCTTCATCACCAAGACCCCGCCGGCCGCGCGCCTGCTGCTCAAGGCCGCCGGCGTCGACAAGGGCAGCGGCGAGCCGCACACCAAGAAGGTCGCCAAGGTGACCATGGCCCAGGTGCGCGAGATCGCCCAGACCAAGATGGAAGACCTCAACGCCAACGACATCGACCAGGCCGCCAAGATCATCGCCGGCACCGCCCGCTCGATGGGCATCACCGTCGAAGGCTGAGCTATCCGGCCACTCGGATCTCCTCCTGGCCCCTCGTTCCTCGGGGCCGATCGGATCTCCGAACGCAAGCTCGCTCGTTCCTCGCTCGCGCGGGGCCGGGCTCGGCCCGAACCCTCGTCGCCCAGGGGGCTCCTCGGGTTGAGCCTCGCGTTCGTGGTCAACTTGATACGCACGTTCCGTGGGAGGACGTCGTTTCGGACGTCCGCCATCACCACTCGAGAAAGAAGTACCGAAGTGAAGCGCAGCAAGAGCTACCGCAAGGCCGTCGAGCTCCTCGAGGACGGCAAGATCTACAGCCCGCTCGAGGCCGCCGGTCTCGCCAAGGAGACCTCGCCGAGCAAGTTCGACGGAACCGTCGAGGTCGCGATGCGGCTGGGCGTCGACCCGCGCAAGGCCGACCAGATGGTCCGCGGCACGGTGAGCCTGCCGCACGGCACCGGCAAGACCGCCCGCGTCATCGCGTTCGCGACCGGCGAGAAGGCCGAGGAGGCCCGCGCCGCAGGCGCCGACAAGGTCGGCAGCGACGACCTGATCCAGGAGATCCAGGAGGGCTTCCTGGACTTCGATGCCGCGATCGCCACGCCTGACCAGATGGCCAAGGTCGGCCGCATCGCCCGCATCCTCGGCCCGCGTGGCCTGATGCCGAACCCGAAGACCGGCACCGTCACGCCGGACGTCGGCAAGGCGATCAGCGACATCAAGGGCGGCAAGATCAGCTTCCGCGTCGACAAGCAGGCCAACCTGCACCTGATCATCGGCAAGGCATCGTTCAGCCCGCAGCAGCTGGTCGAGAACTACGCCGCCGCACTGGACGAGATCCTGCGCGCCAAGCCGTCCGCCGCGAAGGGCCGGTACCTGCGCAAGGTCACCTTCAGCACGACGATGGGCCCGGGCATCCCGGTCGACGTCAACCGCACCCGGAACATGCTCGAGGACGCCGCCGCGTCCGCCTGACGGCCGTGCGAGTTCCGCAGCTGCGCGCGCTCGCCGCTCGGCTCCCCGGAGCGCGCAAGGCGGCGCGCTGGCTGCGGCGCCGGCGCGGCGGGCCGCTCGCACTGCATCGCGACCAGCTGCCCAGGGGCACCGGTCGCCGCGTCGTCGTGCTCGCCGCGAACCGCGCGTCCCGTGCGGCCCGCCGCTGGTCGCGCGCGTTCGGTGCGGACGACGTGCACCTCGTGGACGACCAGGTGCGCGCGTTCGACGTGCTCGCCGGGCTCGGACCGGTGGACGTCATCGTCGACCTGTTCGACGGCACTCCTGCGCGGCGCGAACAGCGCTGGCAGGCGCTGTTCCTGCACCTGCGTCCCGGCGGCACCTACGCGGTCGGCGGTTCGGGGCTGGACGGCTGGGCACAGCGGCTGCGGGCGGAACCAGCCGCGATCCCGGAGCACATCTCGCCGTCCGCGCAGCAGCAGCTCGAGCACGAGCTCGCCGCGGCGACCGGCCGGGTGACGCTGGACCGAGACGTGCTCCTCGTCCGCAAACGCGAACACCACCTGCTGAAGGTGCGCGAGGCCGCACTGCCGCGGCTGCTTCCCCTGCGCGAACCGCAGGTGCGCTTCACCGACCTGCAGACGCTGCCCGCGGGCAGTTACGACGTCACGGCCGAGGTACGCCACCACGGCCCGGCGGCGCCGGAGCCGTGGGACTACCGGCACGTCGACTACCCCGAGATGCGGCTGCGGCACTACACCGGCCCGCTCACCTTCGGCGGCCGGATGCTCGTCCACGCGCGCGACACGATCCTGCCCGACTCGTATCACTGGCCGCTCGCCGACAACCCCGACAACCCGTTCACTATCAACGCAGGGCCGGCGTTCGCGCGTCTCGCCGGCAGACGACCCGCCCGTGAGGAGCTCACCGGCGACTACTTCCTGCTCGACCCCAACTACGGCGCGTTCGGGCACGTGATGACCGAGGTCGTCGGCCGGCTCTGGGGCTGGGACCGCGCGAAGGCCGAGCGCCCCGATCTCAAGGCGTTGTTCTGGAGCGACCGGAACAACGTCACCGGCGACGAGCCGAAGTACCGCATCCCGCGCGCGTACGGCATCGCGCTCGACGACATCGTCTGGACGCGCGGCCCTGCCCAGGTCGGCTCGTTGATCGCGCCGAGCCTGATGTGGCACAACCGCGACCCGTTCTACGCGCACCCGGGCCTGCGCGAGGTGTGGCAGCGCCTCGGGCACGGGCTGATCGATGCCGGCGTGCCGACGTACGACCGGGTGTTCATCGGGCGCACCGAGACGTACGCGCGGCGCACCTGCCGCAACGACGCCGACGTGCAGCGCTTCTTCTCCGATCGCGGGTTCACCGTGGTCTATCCCGAGCTGCTCGACCTCAGCGCCCAGGCCGCGGTGTTCGCCGATGCGAAGGTCATCGCCGGGTACGGCGGCTCCGGACTGTTCAGCGTGCTGTTCGCGCGCAACCCGCAGGCCCTGATCGTGCTGAACCAGAACTCGTACTCACACCGCAACGAGCAGCTGTTCGCGGCCGTGCTCGACGTGCCGCTGCACTACTTCTGGTCGGCCGCAGACATCAGCCACCCCGAGGGCGGGCGCACCTTCGCCGCTACCGAGTCGAGCTGGGCGTTCGACCTCGAGAACAAAGGCGCGGCGCTGAACGACCTGCTCGCCCCGCTCTGAGCACCGACGGATTGAGCCCCGGCCGTCCGGCCGCGGGGGCTCCCCCCGTCCCACCCGTCAGTTCGTGCGATGCGGCGCGGCCGGATCTATCCCGTGCGCGTGAAAGACGGCGGCGATGGCGCGCAGCGGGTCGCGGGCGCTGCTCGGGTGCCGCAGCGCAAGAGCGACCAGGTGGCAGCGGTGCTCGCCGAAGGTCATGCCGTTGGCCGGGTGCCCGGCCGCCCCGACGCCCGGCGCGAGCGGCAGGCACAGCGGCGCGATGACGTGGCAGAGCAGCGGGTCGAGTTCGGCCAGCAGGCCGGTGGGCACCGCGTCCAGGTCGGGCAGGTCGAGCACCGCGCTGCCGGAGCGTGCGAGCCGGCGCGGGTCGGTGCTGCAGGCGAGCGACCACGCAACGGGTTCGGCGAGCAGCCGTCCGGTCACGGTCGCGACGAAATCGGCGAGCCGGTCGGGACGCGGCGTCATCATCAGCCGCATCGAGCCCGGACGATCGCGCGGCGGGACCCAGTCCTCGCCCCAGGTCCGCCACCAACCGCCGGGCCGGAGCACGTCGCGCCGGCCGACCACCGTGACGCCGCCGCTGCGCACCCGCGTGCGGCTGCCGGCGTGCGCGGCGCGGTAGACACCCGCGAGCGGGCGCCGGTCGGCGGCGGGTGTGTGGTCGTCGGTGCGCGGGTTGAACCACTCGCGATAGAGCAGCGCGGCGACGCTGATCGAGTCGTCCACCCCGTCCGCGACGCGTACGGCGCGCTCGAGCTGTGGGCGTGCCCACGAGGGCCAGGGGCCGGCCGCGGCTCCCCCAGGAACCACCGCGGCCGGCCGCTGGGAAACGATCGACCCCTCCAAGGAGCGCGGGCCGTCGATCCCCCCGGCCAGGACGGCACCCCAGTGCGACTCGTCGGTCGCCATATGCGCTCACCTCCGTCGATCGTCGGTGAGCAGGAGCGCCGTGTTCCCGGGCTGATACATCCGACGCGACGTATCAGGCGCCACCGTGCGCGCTCCTTACCCGCAACACGCGATCGCGCGGCTGGTCTCCGGTGGCCGGGCGTCGCTGCGGCCCCCTACGCTCTGCCCGGGGGCGCCCGACCGACACCAGGGGTGATCATGACCGACCCGAACCGGCCCGACGACGCGACGCCGCAGCGCTTGCCGAAGCCACTCGGCGGGCTCCGCACGCCCTTGGACCGACTTCCACTGCAGACGCCGATCTCCGACGAGCCGGTCATCGTCGTCCCGCCGGACGTCCTCGCCCGGTACAACGCGCGCATCCTCGACCCGACCGCCGCGCCCAAGGTTGCGGAGCAGGCGGTGCGCTCGACGGTGTACATCGCCGACAAGCTGATCGTCAACGGCGCGACGCCCGATCTCGCGCGCTCAGCGCTGACCGACGTCGCGAACACGCTGAACCTGCGGCTCGAACCACCGGTGGTCCGCGACGACCGACGGACGCAGCTGGTCGCCGCCGCGCGCAGTGCGGGCCGCGACGACGCGGAGTCGGCGTTCCACTCCGTCCACGACCTGCTGCCGGTCGAGGGGCACGCGGCGGTCCCGGATGCCTGGCGGGTCCTGCAGGCCTACCGGGCGCGCGTCCAGGTCGACGACTCGCTGCGCGCCGACACGGCTCCTGAACAGATCGGTCTCGATCACCTGCTGACGACCTGCCGGCACATCACCTCGACACCGTTCGATCCGTCGGCGCGTGCCGCGATGGCGGCCAGCGGCTCCTACGCCGATCCCGGTTGGGGCGGTCGCGCACCGGTCCGCTGGATCGGCCCTCGCCCCGCGCGGACGCGTGACCAGGACATGCCGTGCCGGCGCCCGGTCGTGGCCGTGCTGGACACCGGCGTAGGGCAGCACGAATGGTGGTCGGAGACCACGCCCGAGAGCACCGGGATCGTGCAACGCAATCCGGTCGAAGGCGGGGTTGCGATCGGGTTGATCGATCCGCTGACCGATCCCGAGGAGTCGGGTGTCATCGAGGATCCGCTCGAAGGCACGCTGGACTCACATTCCGGGCACGGAACCTTCATCGCCGGTCTCATCCATCAGCTCTGCCCCGACGCCGTCATCCTGTCGGTCCGCGTCACGCCCAGCCTGGGCTGGGTGCCCGAGCACGTCGTCCTCGACGCGCTCGGCGCGCTGGTGACACGGCAGCACCGGGCGCGTTCCGACCCGAGTGCGGCGATCGACATCGTCTGCCTGTCCCTCGGCTACTACGACGAGCTCGACCGCGACCCCAACAACAAGCCCTTCCTGCTCGGGCCGATCACGCAGCTGTCCGAGATGGGCGTAGCCGTGGTGGCCTCGGCGGGCAACGACGCGACGAGCCGGCCCATGTATCCGGCTGCATTCGCACCGAATCCGGGAGGCCCGATCACCAGTGTCGGCAACGACTGTCTGCCGGTCACCAGCGTGGGTGCGTCCAACCCGAACAACACGACCGCGCTGTTCAGCAACACCGGCAGGTGGGTGACCTGCAAGCGGCCCGGCGCGGCCCTGGTGAGCACCTTCCCGCAGACGTTCAACGCATCCGGTCAGCCCGCGTTCGCGGTGCGCGACGGCGCCGAGCTGCGCGCGACGTTGGACCCGGACGACTTCAGTGCCGGCTTCGGGACGTGGAGCGGCACGTCGTTCGCGGCGCCCGTCTTCGCCGGACAGCTGGCACAGAAGATCATCGACCAGGCCGGCAAGCACTCGCCCGCCGATCTCGAGCCGTCGAGCTGCGTCGCCCGCGGCGCCGCCGCGGTCACAGCCGCGTTGCAAGACCCGCGATTCCGATGATCGACACCGAACCGGCGCCGGAAACGATGGCTACCCGGGCGGCCGCGCTGTTCCGGGACTTCCGCGATGGCGACGAAGCGAAGATGGCCGACCTGGTCACGCTGCTGACCCCGATCCTGTGGCACACCGCACGAGCCCAGCGCCTCGATCACGAACTCGCCGAGGACGTCGTGCAGAGCGCGTGGCTCGCGCTCGTGCGCAGCGCGGAGACCATCGCCGACCCGCAAGCCGTACTGCAGTGGTTGATCGTGAGCGTGCGCCGCGAGGCGTGGCGGGTGGTGCGAAAGGTCGATCGCGTCGAACCGCGTGAGTTCGAGTCCGACGACTTGGTGACCTCGCGCGAGGACCTTCCCGAGGAGCAGGTGCTGCGCGGGGAAGACCAAGGCCGGCTTTGGCAGCACGTCGCCACGCTCACCGAGCGGTGCCGCGAGTTGCTCCGCGTGATCGCGTTCGCCGACCGGCCCGACTATGCCGCGATCGCGCAGGCGCTGGAGATGCCGGTCGCCAGCATCGGGCCGACCCGTGGCCGGTGCCTGGCCAAGCTGCGCCAGTTGCTGTCCGACGATCCGTCCTGGGAGACGTCATGACCTCCGCCGACCAACCCTCGCTCGATGCGCTGGCCGCTGCCGCCATCGACGAGGTCGACGTGCAGAACCTGAACCGGCTCGCACAGATGTACGCAACCCTCGACCCCGTTCCGTCCGGGCTCACCGAACGGGTCCAGTTCGGCATCACGCTCGACGCCCTGCACGCCGAGATCGCCGATCTGCAGCGCACCGGCAGCCTCGCCGGCGTCCGTTCCGACGGTGCGACCGCGACGGAAACCGTGACGTTCACGAGTGCGAGCATGTCGATCATGGTGACGATCAGCCGGCTGTCGGGGGAGCGGGTACGCGTCGACGGGTGGATCGCACCGGGCGAACGAGCTTCGGTCGATCTGCGCCTTCGCGACCACGTGCTGACGCAGGATGCCGATGAGGACGGGCGGTTCGTGTTCGACGACGTACCGCGGGGCCTCGTTCAGTTCGTCGTGCGCCCGCCGGGTGACCAACGCCGCCCGGTGATCACGCCGTCCATCGAGATCTGACGCGATGCCCGATCGTGGCGCCACGATCGCGGCGGCGAAGGAACTCCACCAGCGAGGCCTGCGCTTCACCAACACCGGCCGGCCGCGAGAGGCTCGGCGTGAACTGCTGCGCGCGCTCAAGACGCTCTCGGCCATCGAGGCGAGCCAGGACTCCGCGCACGCCTCGGTGCTGGTGCTCAAGACACTCGGCTACGTCGAGTACGAGCTGCTCGGCCTCGCCGCTGCGATGGCGCGCCTCGATGAGGCCGAGGCGCTGCTCGCCCGCTGGGAGCTCGACTCGTTGCGGGTCGGGATGCACAACCAGCGCGCGATCGTGCTGCTCCGCACCGGCCGGCTGACCGATGCCATCGCCGAGTTCGACGCCGCGCTCGCGGATGACCGCGACGCGCCCGTTGCGGATCGGTGCAGCGTGCTGCAGAACAGGGCCGTCGCGAACATGGAGCTCGGCGCGGTCCGCGCCGCCCGTGCGGACCTGCAACGCTGCCTGCGCGACGCCGAATCCGCCGGTCTCGAACTGGTGCGGTTGCATGCCACGCACAACCTCGGATATGTCGAGTTCGTCGCGGGCAATCTGCCACTCGCCCTGGAACTCATGGACGCAGCCTTTCGGCTGGATCCGACCGTCGCCCCGGGCACGGCGCTGTTGGGCAAGGCCGAGGTGCTCGGCGAAGCCGGCCTGCACAGCGAAGCCGACGAGGTGCTGTCGGCAGCGGCCGACATCTTCCAGCGCGACCGGGTCGGACACGATCTCGCCGAAGCCGAACTGGAACGTGCGCGTTGCGCCCTCGCCGCGGGTGAGGTGGCGGCGGCACGCCGCTTCGCCAGGTCGGCGCGTGATCGCTTCCGCCGCCGCAGCAGCGCCTCCTGGCGCCGCAGCGCCGAGCTGGTGCTGATCCAGGCGGATCTGCTTGCGGGGGTGCGAACCGCGGCCCTGCTGCGCCATGCCCACGGGTTGCGCGACGAGCTCGCAGCAGAGGGCGTGCGGCTGCCCGCGCGCCAGGCAGCACTGCTCGCCGCGCAGGCCGCTCTCGCCACCGGGGACGCGGTCGCGGCGCGGCGCGAGCTGGACGCGCTGGGACCGGCGCGCCGTGATGACCCGATCACCGGTCGCATGCAGTGGCACTACGTCAGCGCCCGTGTCGAGGCCGCCTCGGGCGACCCGACCGCTGCGTCGCGGCGCGTGCGCCGGGCCCTCGACGAACTCGCGCGGTACCAGGCGAGCTTCGGCAGTACCGATCTGCGTACCGCGTCCGCGGTTCATGGGCGACGCCTGGCCGAGCTCGACATCACGCTGGCGCTCCAGGACGGACGCGTGGCATCCGTCTTCAACGCCGCCGAGCGCGCGCGGGCCGTCTCGAGCCGGCTGCCACCGGTGCGCCCGCCCGAGGATCCGGCCGCGGCGGACCTGCTCGCCGAGCTGCGCCAGGTGCTCGAGTCGTTGCGTGCGGTCGAGCAGGACAAGGCGGCGTCCGAACCGCTGCTGTGCAAGCGGCGCGAGCTGGAGCGCCAGATCGTTGCGCGCAGCTGGACGCTGTCCGGCTCGGGCGCGGTGACCAAGCCGGTGTCGCTCGAGCGCACCCGTGCCGCGCTGCAGGAGTGCAGCACCTCGATGGTCACCTACGTCCAGGCCGGCGCGGCGCTCAGCGCGGTCGTCGTCGGTGACCGTGTCGCGGTGCGCGACCTCGGCCCGACGGCTGCGGTGCTGGAGTACGTCCAGCGGGTGCGCGCCGACCTCGACGTGCTGGCCCACCCGACGCTGCCATCCGGCATCCGCGCCGCGGTGCGCGCGTCGTTGCAGCGCTCACTCGCCGCGCTCGACACAGCGCTGATCACTCCACTGGCGATCGACGGCCCGCTCGTCCTCGTCGCGACCGGAGCGCTGAGCCGGTTGCCGTGGGCGTCGCTGCCGTCGCTGCGCGGCCGCTCGATCGTGGTCGCGCCGTCCGCCACGAAATGGCTTGCCTCGAGCGAAGTGTCCGGCGCTGCACAGGCCGGCGTCGTCGCGCTTTCCGGGCCGGATCTCGGCCGCGGCGAGCACGAGGTCGCCGCAGTCGGCGAGGCCTGGCCCGCAGCCCGGGTGCAGACCGGCGCGACCGCGGCCGCGCTGGTCGACGCGACGGCGTCGGCGACCGTCCTGCACGTGGCCGCGCACGGCGTGCACCAGCCGGAGAACCCGCTGTTCTCCTCGGTGCGGATGACGGACGGACCGGTGTTCGCTCACGAACTGGACCAGCGGGGGCACGCGCCCGAGCACGTCGTCCTCTCGGCCTGCGAGGTCGGGCTTGCGACGATCCGCCCCGGCGACGAGGCGCTCGGGCTGGCCAGCGTGCTGCTGAATCTCGGTACCTGCAGCGTCATCGCGGGCGTTGCCAGGGTCGGGGACGCGGTCGCCGAGCAGACGATGGCGGTCTATCACGCGAAGCTGGCGTCCGGCCTCGACTCCGCTGCCTCACTCGCGGCGGCGCTCGCGGAGGTCGACGCGGACGTCGTCCCGCCCTTCGTCACGTTCGGCGCCGCCTGGACCCCTGATTTGGCGGGGACGGGACCGCTCACGTAACCTGAACGGCGATCCAACCGAAGACCGCTGGTCGTCGCGTGCTGCCCCGAGAAATTGGCAGAGTCGACGGAATGCCTCCGGAGCGCCGGAGCGGCCCGCGCAGGATGGACGGTACGGCCCCGGAGAATTCCTGGGCGCCGCCCCGTGCGCCCTGCGCCGGGGCGTTTCTCGTTTCTCCAGGCTTGCCCACCAGCCTGAGACGAACGAGAGGAGGTAGCGCATGCCGAACAAGGAGAAGGTCGGCGCGGTCGAGGAGATCGTCGAGCAGTTCAACACCTCGACGGCCACCGTGATCACCGAGTACCGCGGCCTGTCGGTCAAGCAGATCACCGATCTGCGCCGGTCGCTGGGCCGTGACACCACGTACGCGGTCGTCAAGAACACCCTGACCAAGCGCGCGACCAGCGAGGCCGGCGTCGCGATCGACGACAGCATGCTGCAGGGCCCGACCGCGATCGCGTTCGTCAAGGGCGACCCGGTCGACGCCGCCAAGGCGCTGCGTGACTTCGCCAAGACGAACCCACTCCTGGTGATCAAGGGCGGGGTGCTCGACGGCAAGGCGCTCACCGCGGACGAGATCCGCAAGATCGCTGACCTCGAGTCCCGTGAGGTCCTGCTCGCCAAGCTGGCCGGCGCCCTCAAGGCGCTGCCGACGCGGGCGGCCGGGCTCTTCCAGGCCCCGCTGTCGCAGATGGCGCGGCTGGCCAAGGCGCTCGAGGAGAAGAAGCCCGCCGAGGCCGCAGCCGAGGCAGCGGAAACAAGCGAGACCCCCGCCGAGCCGGCGGAGTAACCACCCATCACTGCCGGCTCACCCGGCGAGAAAGAAAGGACGCCGATCATGGCGAAGCTCAGCACTGGCGACTTGCTTGACGCATTCAAGGAGATGACCCTCCTTGAGCTCAGCGAGTTCGTGAAGCAGTTCGAGGACACCTTCGACGTCACGGCTGCCGCGCCCGTCGCGGCTGCCCCGGCCGCTGCGGCCGGTGGCGGCGGCGGTGCCGCAGCCGAGGCCGCCGAGGAGAAGGACGAGTTCGACGTCATCCTCGAGGCTGCCGGCGACAAGAAGATCCAGGTCATCAAGGAGGTGCGCACGCTGACGAGCCTCGGGCTGAAGGAGGCCAAGGACCTCGTCGACGGCGCGCCGAAGCCGCTCCTGGAGAAGGTCAACAAGGAGACGGCGGACAAGGCCAAGGAGGCCCTCGAGGGCGCCGGGGCCACCGTCACCGTCAAGTAAGACCGCGCAAGCAGCGACGGGCGGGCCGCGTGCGGCCCGCCCTTTGTGCTGCCTGTACGGCTGCGATGTGCGGCAAGGTTACGGTTGTGCGGCGGAGGTGCCCCCTTGCGCGGATCTCGGCAAAATGTGCGAGGCTATGACCCCCGGCGGACGTTACCAACCAGTTTCGGTTTCGTTAGGTTGATGAGGTTCGTAGGGCTTTAGCTCTGCAACGCTGGCGAATCACGTTCGAAAGGGGACTCGCTCGTGGGTGTGGAGGTGGCAGTCCACGATCTGACCAAGTCCTTCGGCCGACAGACGATTTGGGGCGACGTCTCGCTGACGTTGCCGCCCGGCGAAGTCTCGGTCCTCCTCGGCCCCTCCGGCACCGGCAAGTCGGTGTTCCTGAAGTCGCTGATCGGGCTGCTCAAGCCCGACAAGGGCTCGATCATCATCCGCGACGTCGACATCGCCCGCTGCTCCGAGGGCAAGCTCTACGAGACGCGCAAGCTGTTCGGCGTCCTCTTCCAGGACGGCGCCCTGTTCGGCTCCATGACGCTCTACGACAACATCGCGTTCCCACTTCGTGAGCACACGAAGAAGAGCGAGCGCGAGATCAAAGACATCGTCATGGAAAAGATGGACATGGTCGGCCTCGCCGGTGCGGAGGGCAAACTCCCCGGCGAGATCTCCGGCGGTATGCGCAAGCGCGCGGGCCTGGCCCGCGCGTTGGTGCTCAACCCCGAGATCGTGCTCTTCGACGAGCCCGACTCCGGCCTCGACCCCGTCCGCGTCGCGTACCTCAACCAGCTGATCATCGATCTGAACGCGCAGACCGACGCGACGTTCCTCATCGTCACGCACGACATCGGCACCGCACGCACGGTGCCCGACAACCTGGGCATGCTCTTCCGCCGCGAGCTCGTCATGTTCGGCCCGCGCGAGGTGCTGCTCACCAGTGAGGAGCCGGTGGTCAAGCAGTTCCTCAACGGTCGCCGCGAAGGTCCGATCGGCATGTCCGAGGAGAAGGACGCGGCTCAGGTGGCGGCCGAGATGGCCGCAGTCGAGGCGGGTCAGGGTTCCTACGTCGCCGGGCCGAAGGGCGGCGGCGGCCTCGGAGTGCCGCCGCAGATCCAGCCGAGCCCGGGCCTGCCTGAGCGCAAGGCCGCAGGCCGTCGCAAGCAGCGCGTCCTGGAGATGCTGCACACGCTTCCTGCGCCGGCGCAGAAGGCGATCCAGGACCTGTTGGAACAGGAGGAGCGGGAGGAAGCCGAAGCCAGGGGCGCTGTCCGGTCCGGGCCCAGCTGATGGTTTCTCTCTCCCCGATCGGCGGGGTGCGGCAGTCGGGACGACTGTTCGCGCTCTTCCTCGACGTCGGCCGGATGACGTTCAAGCGGCCGTTCCAGGCTCGCGAGTTCATCCAGCAGTCGTGGTTCATCGCCAGCGTCACGATCCTTCCGACGATGCTCGTCTCCATCCCGTTCGGCGCGGTGATCGCGCTCGAGCTGGGCACTCTCGCCCGGCAGATCGGCGCGCAGTCGTTCACCGGCGCGGCGAGTGTGCTCGCGATCATCCGCGAGGCGAGTCCGATCGTGTGCGCCCTGCTCATCGCCGGTGCCGGCGGCTCGGCGATCTGCGCCGACCTCGGCAGCCGCAAGATCCGTGACGAGATCGACGCGATGGAGGTGCTCGGCATCTCGCCGGTGCAGCGTCTCGTCGTGCCGCGTGTGCTCGCGTGCATCCTCGTCTCGGTCGCGCTGAACGGCCTGGTGTGCGTGGTCGGCGTCGCGGGCGGCTACTTCTTCAACGTCATCCTGCAAGGGGGGACGCCGGGCGCCTACTTAGCGAGCTTCTCCGCGCTCGCGCAGTTACCCGATCTCTACACCGGGGAGATCAAGGCACTGATCTTCGGCATCATCGCGGGCGTCGTCGCGGCCTACAAGGGCCTGAACGTAGGTGGTGGCCCCAAGGGCGTCGGTGATGCGGTGAACCAGTCTGTCGTCATCACCTTCATGCTGCTGTTCGCCGTCAACTTCGTGATCACCGCCGTCTACTTCCAGGTCGTTCCGGCGAAGGGCTCATAGCTCATGGCCACCGACGTCGTCGCGACCGCCCGCCGGGTGGTCAACGCTCCTCTGGGCGCGCTCGACCGGCTCGGCGACCAGCTCTCGTTCTACGGACGCGCCATCGCCTGGATCCCGCGCACGATCCGCCACTACAAGAAGGAGACGATGCGGCTGCTCTCCGAGGTGGCGTTCGGAAGCGGCTCACTGGCCATCATCGGCGGCACCGTCGGCGTCATCGGGTTCCTCTGCTTCTTCACCGGCACCGAGGTCGGCCTGCAGGGCTATGCGGCGCTCAACCAGCTCGGCGTCGCGTCGTACTCGGGCTTCATCACCGCGTTCTTCAACACCCGCGAGATCGCACCCCTGGTCGCCGGCCTGGCGCTGTCGGCCACGGTGGGCTGCGGCTTCACCGCGCAGCTCGGCGCGATGCGTATCAGCGAGGAGATCGACGCCCTCGAGGTCATGGCGGTGCCGAGCATCCCGTTCCTCGTGACCACGCGCATCATCGCCGGCTTCATCGCGGTCATCCCGCTCTACATCATCGGCCTGCTGTCCTCATACCTCGCGTCGTACGCGATCGTGGTCTTCTACTACCACGACTCCGCCGGCACCTATTCGCACTACTTCCATCTGTTCTTACCGCCGCAGGACGTGATCTGGTCCTTCTTCAAGGTCCTCATATTCGCGATCATCATCATCCTGACGCACTGCTACTTCGGCTACACCGCGTCGGGCGGTCCGGCCGGTGTCGGCGTCGCGGTGGGCCGTGCGGTCCGCCTCGCGATCGTCGCGCTGAACATCGTCGACTTCTTCCTTTCGTTCGCCATCTGGGGGTCCACCACCAGCGTCAGGTTGGCGGGGTAGGGCCGTGGCGCGCGAATCCTTGGCAACGGTCGTCAAGCGGCGGCTGTACGGCGTGCTGTTCATCGTCATCGTCGCCGCGATGATCACGCTGTCGATCGCGATCTACAACAAGGTGTTCACCGCAACTGTCGAGGTGAAGCTGCGCACCGACCACACCGGCAACGCGCTGCAGATCGAGTCCGACGTCAAGGAGCGCGGCGTCATCGTCGGCAGCGTCAAGGCGGTCACCTCGAAGGCCGACGGCGCCGTCGTCACGCTCGCGCTCGACCCGGCCCGCATCAAGACGATCCCGAAGAACGTGTCGGCGCAGATCCTGCCGAAGACCTTGTTCGGCGAGCAGTACGTCTCGCTGATCATCCCGGCCAACACGCCGGTCGACGGGCCGAACCACATCAAGGCCGGCGACGTCATCCCGCAGGACCGGTCCAAGGGCGCGCTCGAGACCGAGAAGGTGCTGGGCGACATCCTGCCGCTGCTGACTGCGGTGAGCCCGGCCGACCTCAACGCGACGTTGACCGCGCTCGCCGAGGCGCTGCAGGGGCGCGGTGACGCGCTGGGCCGCACGCTGGTCAACTTCGACAAGTACCTGAAGCAGATCAACCCGCACACCAAGCAACTGGTGACCGACCTGACCAAGCTCGGGCAGGTGTCGGTCGAGTACAACGCGCTCGCGCCCGACATCTTCGGCACGCTGCAGAACCTGCAGACCTCGGCGAGGACGATCGTCGCACGCCGGGCCTCGTTCGCCGAGCTGCTCAGTACCGGCACCGATGCGTCGTCCGTGCTGAACAGCTTCCTCACCGACAACGAGCAGCGCCTGATCGAGGTCACCGGCCAGACGAACAAGGTCTACTCGCTGCTCGACGAGTATTCGCCGGAGTTCGGCTGCCTCTTCCCGGCGCTCAACAAGCTGTACCCGCTTGCCGCGCAGGCGATCTACGACCACCGCATCCACCTGACCGTGACGGTGAACGCGAACAACCTCGGGGCGTACAAGAAGAACGCGACGAAGGACGACACTCCGAAGCTCGTCACCGGCTTCGGGCCGAACTGCTTCGGCCTGCCCGACAACCCGCAGCCCACCGACGCGAACGGCCGGTTCCAGATCCCGGCGAAGTACCAGTGCCTGCGTGACGGGGTGAACGGCGGTGCGTTGACGAAGAAGGCCGAGAACCCGAACTGCAAGGTGCCGGGCTCGGCGACCACGCAGAGCGCCAACAGTGCGCTCAACTCGCCGGAAGAGGACGCGATGGTCAACACGATCATCGCCTCGCAGTTGGGCACGACCCCGAACAGGGTGCCCGGCGTGGCCACCATCCTCGGCGCACCGCTGCTGCGCGGCACGCAGGTGGTGGTCAAGTGAGCGCCCAGAGGTTCGTCGCCCCGCTGATCAAGCTCGTGATCTTCCTCGTGATCACCGCGTTCGCCACCTTCATCCTCGGCGAGACCATCGCGAACTCGTCCTACGGCTCGACGTACACCTACAAGGCCGAGTTCAACGACGTCACGGGTCTGCAGATCGGCGACGACGTGCGCATCGCCGGCGTCCGCGTCGGCACCGTCTCCAACATCGAGCTGAAGAAGGACCAGGAGCACAAGGGCTACGCGCTCGTGTCCTTCAGCGTCGAGAAATCGGCGAAGGTGCCGGCTTCCGCGGTCGTCAACCTCCGCTACCGCAACCTCGTCGGGCAGCGCTACCTCGACGTCGAGCAGGGCGCCGGAGATGCCAACAAGCTGCTCAAGCCCGGCTCGACGATCTGCGGCGCACCGGACC